>JAGLYF010000033.1 GCA_023132435.1 Calditrichia bacterium
GGTAGATCAAGTAATTCTGCGATTTCCTCATAGGATTTTTCTTCATTGTGTCTGAGAACAATTGCCGTATAGTATTTTTCAGGAAGTGTTTCGATCGCTTCCTGGATGAGAGTACTTCTTTCCCGGGCCAGGACTGTTTTTTCCGGATTTAGATCAGGATCGGGGATTTCATGTTGGATTTCAGAATCCTTATATTGAATTGGTTTATCAAGCGAATAGGTTTGCAACTTTCTTTTACGGAAAAAATCGATACAATTATTAGTGGCAATTTTATAGAGCCATGTGGAAAATGCGTATTCTTCGTTGAAGGAGGTTAAGGAATTAAAAGCTTTTATGAAGGCTTCCTGGGTGAGATCTTCCGCCTCATGAACATCGCGGACCATACGGTAAACCAGGTTATAAACGGAATTCTTATACTTTTTCAGTAAACCCTCATAAGCTTTAGAATCTCCGCTCTTGGCTCTTTTTATCAGTTCAGAATCGTTTTCTCTCATACGAATTCGCAACCCAACCGGGTTAATTTGTTTCTCTAAACTTATTTAAAACCGTAAGATATCGATTTTTTCTGGCTGCATCAACAGTATTTTAACCGATGCCATAAATTGTAAAACCGGATTTTATGTTTTTCCTCAATAATTTAAGCCTATTTTGCGTTATAAAATCATAGCGCGGTAAACCACCGCAAGTGACTAAAGTTAAAAGTGATCTAAAGTGCCTAAAATGCTTTGCTAAAACAACAAAGTTTTTGGTGGTAATAGCATATATAACCTGATTAAATTACAAATATCTCTTAAAAAATCATTGACCATATTGTGTAATTCGTGGATTAATTCGTGTAATTCGCGCAAATTAGTGTAATTTGTGGACTCATTCGTGAAATTCGTGGATAAAAACTAACTAAAATAATTAGATAGGAGAATAATTATGCAGACAGATTTTTTCCTGGCAACAGTTTTTAATTTAATCATGAATTTAGCATATACGATCATTGCTCTTTTTATCGGTGTTTTTGCTCTAAAGATTATAGATAAGAAACTGTTTACATCTGTAGATCTCGAGAAGGAACTAAAAAACAACAATATTGCGGTTGCTATATTTTCTGCAACTATACTGCTTTTTGTAGCATTAATTGTGTCATTTGGGCTTAAAGGATAGAAAAGGTTTTTAAAATTTCATGTTTAGAAAAGCGATAATAATTATACCCATATTTATTTTATTCCTTCTCTATATTGCGCAGGAAATCCGGACAGCTTTGTTTGAGTCTAAAATCAATCATCAAATTGAAGAGGCCTTTAAAAAAACGACGGGTGATTACAAAAAAGTATCTACTTCTGACAATTACATCGAAATTCTTCAGGATGGCAATAAATTTGCCGAAAAACAGATTCATTTACATTTTAAAAATCGCAGCAGGAATGAAATGACTGCCGGGGTCGCTTACTGGTCTTTTATGAATAATCCGCCTGTAACCGCATCCGCATTTGGCACTGATTATTTGCATCATTTTGTAAATCACTATTTAGTTGGTTATGCTCCCTTTCAAACCGAGTATCTCTGGATGCCTCATTATACCATATCAAAGAGAATTAAATATCAATTGGATGCGCAACAATACGGAGGATTTAAAGAAGTTTGGCAGAGCTCGAAAGAGGCCTTTTATAATACCCGGGGAGACTGTGAGGATCATGCTCTGGCACTTACCGATTGGCTTATAGAAATGGGTTGGGATGCCCGTGTTGTACTTGGCAGTTATAAAAATGAAGGACATGCCTGGGTTGTGGTTTTTATAGAAGATAACGTGTTTTTATTAGAATCAACCAGTAAACAGAAAAATAAAAATTGGCGTCATTATCCATTGGCAATGTTTGAATCCAATTATCACCCCCAATATATGTTCAATAGAAACTTTTTTTGGTTAAATACCGGAAGTATATATACTACCAGATATGAAGGAAATAATTGGGTTAAGAAATCCAGGTTTTTCAGGGGCGGCAAACCGAATTCATGATGATAATTTTCTTGTGTTCAACCCGTAAAATCAATAAGTTGAATGAGCTGGTTTTTTGGGTTGATTAGCCTGATCTAATGTCATAAATATCTCGCGCAAAGGCGCCAAGTTTTTTATTGTGTCATCCTGTCCCGAAACGGGATCCCGTTGGGATAAGGATCTTTGCCGTTGCATGCGACAGCTGTATCGACAACTGCAAAGATCCCTCCGGGATGACATAACAGAAAAAATATATGTTGCGAGATGAATTATTCAGGCTAATCAAATCTTTCTTTAAGAATTCTAAAACATTAGGATTGTTAACAATGCCGGTAACTTCTATTGGTGTGGATATCTGCGATATTAAACGTATGCGTGCGATCGAGGAAAAATTTAAAAAAAGGTTTCTTCAAAAAATTTTTACACCTGGAGAAATTGTATATTGCGAAAAAAAATATGATAAACATTCATCTTATGCTGCCCGTTTTGCCGCAAAAGAAGCTTTTCTTAAAGCGATCGGCACCGGTCTGAGGAACGGACTACAATGGAAAGAGATAGAAATAGATAATGATGACCTGGGAAAACCCTACTTTCGGTTTCATGGTCAGATCGAACAATTAATCTCAAAGCGTGATGTTCACCTGTCTATATCACATACGCACAAAGATGCTATTGCCTTTGTTATAATTGAAGGAGATCCCATTTAACGATGATAAAAATTGTATCAATTGACCAAATGAGAGCAATGGATGCCAAAACCATTGACACGTTGGGTGTACCCGGGATGGTATTGATGGAAAACGCCGGAAGACAAACGTATGAATATATCCTGGAATTTATTTCTAAAATCGGGGCAACCGGGCGGATTGATGTGTACTGTGGAAAAGGTAATAACGGTGGTGATGGCTATGTCATTGCCCGGCATTTTTTTAATAATGGATATCCGGTTCGTATTCTTTCTATTGGAAGTCCGGAAAGTTTAAAGGGTGATGCAAAAACAAATTATCTCATATGTAAAAATTATAACATTCCGATCCATATAATTGAGACAACAGATCAATTGCAGGATCAGAAGTCACCCGGACTTGTCGTCGATGCTTTATTAGGCACCGGTATTAAAGGCGAAGTCCATGGTATTTTTAAGGATGTTATCGACTTTATCAACGACCTGGGGGTACCTGTTGTTTCCGTTGATATTCCCAGCGGTTTAAATGGTGATTTACCAGCCGTTTCCGGATCCGTAATTTTGGCTGATCTGACTGTAACAATGGCCCTGCCCAAGCGCGCGCATCTATTTTATCCGGCTAAAAAATTTGTCGGTCTGCTTGAGATTGCCGATATAAGTATGCCCGAAAGTATTACAAACTCAGACAAGGTTTCTTTAAATCAGATCGAATTTTCCGATCTCAGTTTTCCCTCTTTGGAAGACGATGCTCATAAATATACCTCCGGAAAGTTATTTATACTGGCCGGATCACCCGGTATGACCGGGGCTGCATCTCTTACTGCATCAGCAGCGCTCCGTACCGGTGTCGGACTGGTTAATATCGGGATACCGCAGAGCCTTAATCCGGTAATGGAGATTAAAATTACAGAGGGATTAACCGTCCCATTGACAGAAACGATCGAGGGTATGGTTTCAAAAGATGCCTTGCCCGGTATTAAAGACCGGATCGACTGGGCCGATGCGGTGATCATTGGTCCTGGAAGTGGCAGAGGAGAAGAAACTTTACAGGTACTGCGCGAAAGTATTCAATATTGTCAGGAAAGTGCCACCCCCACACTGGTCGATGCCGATGGTTTATTTGCTTTATCTGAGGATTCGGATCTCTGCAGTAAATTATCCTCTGGTTTCATTCTTACACCTCATCATGGGGAATTTTTACGGCTTACCTCCTTTAGTAAGGAACAGATACAAACAGAGCCATGGCTTTATCTGGAAAAATATCTTAGTGATAAAAAATTCACTGTTAATTTAAAAGGCGCCCCCTCGATGGTTGGAACGCCGGATGGCCGGATATTTATAAATCCAACCGGAAATGCCGGTTTGGCAAAAGGGGGTAGTGGTGATGTTCTGGCCGGCATTATTGGTGGATTGATGGCCCGGGGATTAGATCCGGATGAGGCAGCCATCACTGGAAATTATATTCATGGTGAAGCGGCTGATCTTTTACTTTCTTCCTATGGAGCAGTTTCTATTCTACCTTCTGATCTTTTAGAGGTATTGCCTGAATTATTTGACCTCGACGAAGAATAGAGGTACACACTAAACATTGAAGCGAATTGTTAATACATCTCCATCCTGGACGATATACTCTTTTCCTTCTAAACGGAGCACCCCTTTTTCCTTACAAGCCTGAAAACCACCCTCGGCAATGAGGACGTCATTTGGAACAACTTCTGCCCTTATAAATCCTTTTTCCATATCTGTATGAACTGTCCCGGCTGCTTTTTGTGCTGTGTCTCCGGACCTTATCGTCCAGGCACGACATTCTTTTTCCGTACCTGTAAAGAATGATATCAGGCCCAACAGATCATAGGAAACCCTGATCAGTTTTTTTGTGGCCGGCTCGGTTATATGTAAATCCGCCAAAAATGCTTCCGCATCATCGGCTTCAAGTTGAGAAATTTCTTTCTCAATTTCAGCACTCAGGGCAGTCATCGAACACTTTTTACCAAAACATGGTTCTAATTGTTCTATCAATGCCTCACTCCTGTCAATCTCATTTTCTTCAATATTCAGCACATACAAGACAGGTTTCGCACTTAAAAATTGAAAACCGCGAATAATTAACTCCTCATTCGCATCGAGATCAAGTTCACGGATCGGTCGTTCATCTTCCAGGATAGCCTGACATTTTTTTAACACCTCAAGTTCTCTTTTTTGTTTTTCTGACTGTGTTTTCATGATCAGTTTTTCAAGTTTTTCAGAGCGGTTTTCAACTATGGAAAGATCATTTAAGAGAAACTCACTGTTGATAAAATTGATATCGCGTTTTGGATCTACATTGCCCATTGGATGAGGATATAATTCATTCTCGAAATTTCTAATTGTGACCAGTATCAGTTCGACAAGTTTTAAGTTTGATAAAAATTGTGCCGGTAAACCGGCTCCTTTGTGTCCTTCTTTTTCCAGTCCGGATACTTTGATGTATTCAATGGTTGTATGGACTGTTTTCTGCGCATTCAGAACTTCGCTAAGTTTTTCTAATCTTTCATCCGGCACCTGAACAACGCCATGTTCTGCTTCACTTTTGTATTTGCCTGCAGATTCATGTGTTTTATGCGCCAGAAGGGTGTCAAATAATGTTGATTTTCCTGAAAAAGGCAGACCAACAATTCCAATTTGCATATTTCCTCCAATAAAAAAGCGGGACAAAATCCATAATACCCCACTCTTTTTGAATTATTCCCTATTCTTACCCAAACGCTCACGTGTAATCCGGGCAACAACACCGGCCAGAAATAACAGTCCCACCAGGTTTGGAAAGGCCATAAGCGCATTGCCAATATTTCCCACATGCCAGACGATATTCAGGTAATCAAAGCTTTTTCCGGCAATCGGTGTAATAATAGCGCCAAAGAAAAGAAAAGCTATAAATATGTAACGATAGGGCATAATGACTTTATTTCCGCCAAAATATTCTATACACTTCTCTCCATAATAAGACCAGCCTAATAAGGTCGTATATCCGAAGACGAAAGAGGCTATCGCGATGATTGTTCCACCAAGACCAAAAGGTATCACCGTATTAAATGCCTTTTGTGTGACGAGGATGCTGGTAATATTATCGGGTGCACCAAGCCCTTGCCAGGCCTGAGTTTGCATATATGCCCCGGTTAAAACAATTGTCAGAGTTGTCATTGAATTAACCAGAATGGTGTCAATAAAAACTCCGGTCATGGCAATAAGACCGTTCTTGGTCGGTTCTTTTGAGGTTGATGCGCCCTGAGCAATGGCAGCAGATCCTAACCCTGCTTCATTAGAAAGCAATCCTCTGCTAACCCCATTCTGGATTGCCAGTCCGACCGTCGCGCCGACCATTGGCTGCAAACCAAACGCGGATTTAAATATAACAATAAATGCAGCTGGAATCTGATCTATATTTGCAATAATGACAATCAGAGCAAAAAAGATATAAAAAAAGATCATCGCCGGAACCAGTTTTTCCGACACATGTCCGATCTTTTTGATACCGCCAATAATAACCATGCCCACCAGTATCGCAATTAAAACGCCTATTACAATATAATAAATAAAAGGAGCCTGTTCTCCGGCGACACCACCATGAAAAGCGCGATTAAAAGTATTTGCCAGTGAGGCGGTCATCGAATTCGACTGAGCCATATTTCCGGTACCTATGAGACAGGCAATCGCCCCAAAAAGGGCGAACGCGCCGCCAAGCCAGCGACCCAGTTTTTTATTTTTCAATCCATTTTTCACATAATACATAGGACCACCGGCCATCGTGCCGTTTGGGGCAACTTCCCGGTATTCCACACCCAGAAAACCTTCAGCGTATTTTGTTGCCATTCCAAAGATACCGGCAATCCACATATACACCGGAGCGCCGGGACCCCCGATAGCAATAGCAGTGGCCACGCCAGCGATGTTTCCATTTCCCACGGTTGCCGCCAGAGCGGTCATCAGGGCGGCAAACGGCGAGATATCACCCGGTCCCTTCTCGGAACGTGATTCCTTGTCAAATATCAGCTTAATCGAATACCAGAAATGAGTAAACTGTAATCCACGGGTGCGAAAGGTCAGGAATATACCGGTAATTAAAAGAAGGGCAATCATTCCAGGACCCCAAAAGAGCAGGTCTAATTCATTGGTCCAGTATAGAAGCTTATCAAAAAATCCCATATGTCATTTTACTCTTTCTGTTATCCTTTCAACAAAATCTACTAGCCTGATCTATTCATGAATTTTAGATTTATCAAATAACTAAAGTAAAGTTTCCCCTTCGCCGGCAGGCGAATCCGCCTACTGGCGTGATTAAAAAAGGGGGAACAGATCTCTACCAACCAATATCTAACACCAATATTGTACCGGCAACTGCAAAGATCCCTCCGGGATGACATCTTAAATCTAGCATCCAGTATCCAGCATCGAGCATCCGATTCTTTACATCCCCCTAACCCTCCCGCAGTTGCGGGACAGGCTCTTTGCTAAGGGGGAATTAATTCGTTGATTATATGTTACTTATACTCTTATACATTAATTTTTTTGAATAATCCAGGCTAGTCAAAAATCCCGAATAAGTTGAGCAGAATCATGAAGATTACAATTGGTATAAAATATCTTATCATAAAGATCCAGATTGTTTTTGTCCTGGCAAAGAAGGGAGAACCCGATTCTAGTTCCCGGGCGGCATTTTCACCACCCCACACCCATCCGACAAAAATAGAAAGTAAAAAAGCACCAAAGGCCAGTGAGAAATCGCCCCAAAGGAAACTCATATGCCCGAGAAAATCAGGGGAAGACAGTCGGTCAGGAAGAATTGAAAATTCAGTAAAAAAACCGGATGCACCCTGTGAAAGAGCCGAAGGTATACCAATTATATATGTAAATAATGCTACTACCCATACAATTTTTTTTCGCTTTACCTTTTTCTCATCGACCATATAAGCAACAGGTACTTCCAATAAGGAAATCGTAGAGGTCAGTGCGGCAACGGAAAGTAAAAGGAAGAAAAACGTTCCTACTATCAGCCCACCGGGCATTTGCGTAAACAGTTTTGGGAAGATAACAAATACGAGTGATGGACCGGCTGAAGGGTTTTCTCCCATTGCAAATAGTGCAGGAAAAATAATCAGTCCTGCCATAATGGCAATTAACGTATCAAACAGACCGATTAAAAATGCAGAGCTAATTAAATTTTCTTTTTTTGATACATAACTACCATAAGTAATCATTAACCCCATCCCCAAACTCATAGAAAAAAAAGCCTGCCCCAATGCTGCCAGCATTGTCCTTCCGGTGATTTTGGAAAAATCCGGTTGTAAATAAAAAGCCAGACCCTCTCCAGATCCTTCCAAAGTGTTTGCATAGATAATCAATCCCACAAGCAAAATAAACAATATGGGCATCAGTATTTTTGACCACCGTTCAATGCCCCTTTCAACACCCCCATATACTATCATCGTGGTAATAAACATAAAAACGGCAAACAGTAGAAGCACAATAAATGGATTTGACACAAAATCACCAAATTCACCCAAATTTCCCGTGGCCGTCTTAAAAATATAACCAAATGTCCAACCGGCAATAACACCATAAAAAGAAAGAATGCCGATTCCGGTTAAAACCCCCAGCCCACCAACCCATTTCCATAGCGAATCCTGTTTGATACTGTTAATGGCCCCCACCGGATTTTTTTGTGATGAACGTCCCAGAGCTAATTCGGCAAACATATAGGGCAATCCAATTAAAATGACAAAGAGAATATAAAGCAGCACAAAGGCGGCACCGCCGTTTTCACCAACCACATAAGGAAAACGCCAGATATTTCCCAACCCAATAGCAGATCCGGCTGCCGCAAATACAAATCCTATTTTTGAGCTCCATTGACCACGGTTATTATCCATGGAGTACTCTCCTATCAGCTATTTAATCAATTTTGGATAATTTTAAACGATTTGAAGAGGCAATATAATAAAAATCCTAATATAAATTTAGGGGAAATACAATATATCCTCTTATGGCAGGACCGAATGTATATGTTTTTTAACCTGGTAGCTGATATAATTTCTGTATATTTACATTCTGATGAATTGTATTCTTAATAATGTTATATTTGCGTTTTAATCGATGCTGGATACTTGATGTCATCCCGCTTTTCAGGGCCTTGTAGATTAATGTAAATCAGTACCAAAATGTTATCCCTGCCCCTTTTGTCATTCCCGCGGAAGCGGGAATCTCAAAGGGATAAACTCCAGCAGGAATCCAAAGGGGTAAACTCCAGCAGGGATCCAGAAAATAGGCATATCATCATGGATCCCCGCTTGCGCGGGGATGACAATGCACATATAGTTCATTTCTTTCTCACAGCCATTTCCACCGGAGTTTATCCCGCACTTGATACGGGGCGGGAATGACAATTTGTGAGCAAGACACAGTAATATTGTTAAAACAATAACACAGAAATTTATTACATATGATACAAGAAGACGAAATTACCGGAAAAGCATACGATTCAAGATTGATGAAGCGACTGCTCGCTTATACCGTTCCCTACCGGCGAATGATATTTCTTGGAGTTTTTTTAACTCTTTTAGCTGCCTTGCTCCAGCTTGCCGGACCATATCTTACAAAACTGGCCATCGACAAGTATATTGCCCCAAAACAGATTTCTGGTCTTTATCTTATTCTGGTTATCTATTTTTTTGTTCTCGTTTTTCTTTTTCTCACGCAATACGCGCAAATCTACATTACCCAATATTTTGGTCAGAAATTAATGTACGATATACGTTCAAAAATTTTTCGTCATATCCAGTCCTTATCTCTTTCATTCTTTGACAAGAATCCGGTGGGCAGGTTAATGACTCGGGTTACTTCTGATGTGGAAGCTTTGAATCAAATGTTCACACAAGGTATTGTTACAATTTTTGGAGACATCTTTTTGTTAATTGGTATTATTGGTGCATTATTATATCTTGATGCACGACTTGCTCTCTGGGTATTAATAGTGATTCCAGTTTTGTTCCTTGTATCTTTTATTTTTCGTTTACGGGTCAGGGAAGCTTTCAGGCTTATTCGAAAGTGGGTTTCCCGGATAAATACCTATGTGCAGGAAAATATAACCAATATGTCAATCATTCAGATTTTTAACCGGACGGAAAAAAATTATCAGCTTTTTTCAGATATAAATTATGAACACACAAAAGCACATGTCAAAACAGTTTTTTATTTTGCCCTTTTTTACCCGGTGATTGAATTTGTTGGTGCCTTTGCTATTGCTCTGGTAATCTGGCGTGGGGGTATTTTTAAACTAGAAGGCTTAACAACTTTTGGGGCATTGGTTGCTTTTATACAATATGCTCAGATGTTTTTCAGACCTATCAGTGATTTGTCTGAAAAATACAATGTTCTTCAGCAAGCGATGGCCTCCTCGGAAAGAATTTTTAAGCTTCTCGACACACCCATCCTTATCAAAAATGCAGAACAGGTGGTCAAAAAGCACAACATTAAGGGCAAAATTGTTTTTAAAAACGTTTATTTTTCCTATAGCGAACCTGAATATGTATTAGAAAAGATCTCCTTTGAACTCAATCCCGGGGAAAGTGTTGCCATTGTGGGACATACCGGTGCCGGAAAAACAACTTTAATCAATATTCTGGGTCGTCAGTATGATATTCAAAAGGGTAATATTCTGATCGATGATATTTCTTTAAAAAAATGGGATCTCGATTCTCTTCGAAACCAAATGGCTGTTGTTTTACAGGATGTTTTTCTTTTTTCCGGAACCGTAGCAGATAATATTCGCCTGGGAAATGATCATATTTCAATTGATACGGTAAAATGGGCTGCTCATCAGGTTAGTGCACACGAATTTATTGAAAAACTGCCCGATACTTATGACACACCTGTCAAGGAACGGGGTGTGACCCTTTCTATGGGCCAGAAACAATTAATCTCCTTTGCCCGGGCTTTAGTAATTAATCCCCGTATATTAATCCTTGATGAGGCAACCTCCAGTGTAGATACGGAAACAGAACTTCTTATTCAGGAAGCTTTGACCACCTTAATGCAACAGCGAACTTCATTAATTATTGCCCACCGTCTATCAACCATTAAACATGTGGATAAGATTATTGTTATGCATAAGGGAAGCATTCGGGAGATGGGAACACATGAGGAATTGTTAGAACAAAAGGGACTTTATTATCAGCTCTACCTGTTACAATACAAATCTCAAGAAAATGTGTTTAGTAGAAGTTAAAAAAAGGGCGTTGCCGGAAGGCAACGCCCTTTTTTTACTACTTAATACCGGCTATTTCCTCTAGCATGTCCAGTGTCAAAGATTTTGGTCTTTCAATGGCCTGGCCTAACGCTCTGTCCCAAATAATATTTGGAAGAACACCATAGGCGCGTCCGACACCAAATTGTACCGTATAAAAATCATATTCCTGTACGCCATAATGCCACTGAATCACACCGGAATGAGCATCTACATTCGGCCAAGGATTTTTTGCCTTACCTTGCTCCTCCAGAATTGGTGGTACAACATCGTAGAGCAAACTAACAACTTTAAAAATAGGATCATCAGGCAGATGTTTAAGGGCAAATTCGCGTTGGGACGTATAGCGTGGATCTGTTTTCCTTAACACGGCATGTCCGTAACCCGGAATGACCTGACCTGATTTGAGTGTATCCCATACAAATTTATGCATGTCGTCTTTTGTAGGATTATCGCCGACTTTTTTCATCATTTCCTGAATCCATTTCAGAACTTCCTGATTTGCCAACCCATGTAAGGGGCCGGCCAATCCATTTAATCCCGCGGAGAGGGAGTAATATGCATCCGATAATGTAGAAGCTACAAGATGTGTCGTATGCGCACTTACATTTCCACTTTCGTGATCACTATGAAGGATAAAATATAATCTTGATAATTCATCATAGGGAGGATCTACACCCATCATATGAGCATAATTCTTTCCATAGTCAAGGCTAAAGTCGGGCTCAATGGGTGTATCATCTTTGTATTTATAACGATAAATATAAGCTGCGATAGTGTGAAGCTTAGCAAGTAAATTAAGAGCATCTTCATACATTGGATCCCAGTATTCAAACTTACTCATTTTCTCATTATATCTTTTTACAAAAACGGAATCTTTTTGAAGTGCTAATATTGCAATAGAAAACATTGTCATTGGATGGGTATCACTTGGCAATGCCCTAAGTGTATCCCATACATAACCCGGAACCTCGCCTCTGCCCTGAAGGTCTTTTATAACCTCTTGAACCTGGTCATCCGTCGGTATTTCTCCGGTTAAGAGAAGATAGAGATGACCTTCAACATAAGGCATTTCTGCCCCGGGTGCTTTTGGTAATTTTTCCAGTGTCTCCGGAATCGTGTATCCACGAAAACGGATTCCTTCTAATGGATCGAGGTAAGAAATATCTGTGGTCAGACATTTTATACCCCGCATTCCGCCGTAAAACTGGCTGATTTTTACTGTGTTAACTTCCGTATCACCGTGTTCTTTCATCAATTTGGTAACTCTTTCACGCCATTGTGGTAAAATTGACGCGATTTTTTCCTTCATTTGAGTCATGGTAACTCCTTTCTTAAAATAAGGTGAAATCAAATAATAATGATACTACGGTAAATAGCTTAATATAGTGCAAACATTCACAATGTCAAAGAAAAAACGTATATTTTTTAATTTTCTTTTTTAAGATGCTTTTATTTTAGGCTTATCTTTTGGGTTGGGCTTTTCAGCCGGCTTATTGGCGGTTGACTTTTTATTTTTATAATCAGTGATATAAAATCCTGATCCTTTAAAAATTAAACCGGTACCACCGGAAATTTTTCGCTTTACATTGCCATTACATTTAGGGCATATCTGTATCGGTTCCGAAGCAATACTTTGGAATTCTTCAAATTCGAAATTACAATCTGTACAATAATACTCATATGTTGGCATAAATATGTTCCATATATATTTCTACTTAATCACTAAATTTACAAAACTCCAAAAACCAAATGCAACTTAATCAATTTAGGAAATGATCGCGCAGATGCAGGCAACATTTATAATATCCTCTACATTACATCCTCTTGAAAGATCGTTATAAGGCTTCCTGAGTCCCTGAATAATCGGACCTATTGCTTCTGCGCCACCTATTCTTTGAGCAATCTTATATCCGATATTTCCGGCATCCAAATCCGGAAAGATATATACATTTGCTTTGCCGGCCACCCGACTATCTGGTGCTTTTTTATTTCCCACTGATTCTAAGAAAGCTGCATCGAACTGCAATTCACCATCTATATTTAAATCGGGCATCTTATCTTTCACAATACTTATTGCGTTTAATACTTTATCGATATCTTCATGAGTAGCACTTCCCTTTGTTGAAAAAGAAAGCATAGCAACATTTGGCTTCTCTTTCACCAATTTTTCATGGGTTTGGGCACTGCTTATAGCAATACTAGCTAATTGTTCCTGGTCAGGGTCAGGAATTACCGCACAATCAGCAAAAGTTAATATCTTTCCATCCCTCAAGGCCATAATAAATGAACTGGAGACAACAGATACATTCTCTGCCAGCCCAATAGCCTGAATGCCTGCGCGCAAAATATTTCCTGTTGTATTTATAGATCCAGCCACCGCGCCATCGGCCAGTCCCTCCCGGACAACAAACGCACCAAAAAATAATACATCTTTTAAAGTATTGGCGGCATCTTCCCTTGAAATATTTTTGTGTTTACGTAACTCGAAAAATTTATCTGTCCATTCTTCATGATAAGGAGAAAACACCGGATTCATGATTTCGATGTTTCCGGGATCTGCGTTCAGGGATCCTGCAATCTCTTTAATTTTTTCCGGATTTCCTAACAGTATCGGTTTAACCAGATCATGCGTATCTAAAAAAATTGCGGCTTTTATGACACGTTCTTCTTCCCCTTCGGGAAGAACAATTGTCTTTTGTCTGTTTTTCGCTAACTCTCTAAATTTTTCAATAATCTCCATATTATTCTTCTCCTTTCAACCTTACTAGCCTGATCTATTCCCAAATTTCTCCCGCAATTTTTCGGCCACCAGAGGACTTACCAGTTTTTCAACATTTCCACCAAATTCAGCAACTTCCCGGACAATTGACGAATTCAAATATGTATATTTTTCGTGCGGCATAAGAAACACCGTGGTTATTTCATTATTTAACCGGCGATTCATTAAGGCCATTTGAAATTCGAATTCAAAATCTGAAACCGCTCGCAAACCACGGATAATCGCAACTGCCTTTTTTTTCTGAGCATAAGAAACCAAAAGCCCCTCAAAACTATCAGATGAAACATTGGACAAATGTTGTGTCGCGTCTTCAATAAACATGATACGCTCTTCAACCGAGAATAAGGGTTCTTTTTTTGTGTTCCTGGCAATTGTTACAAGAATTTTATCGAAGACTTTTGCCGCACGTTCGGTAATATCGAGATGACCGCTGGTAAATGGATCAAATGTTCCTGGATATATTGCTATTCTTTCAGACATTGGTTGTCTCCTTAACTATAAAAGACAGTAAACTGCGCCCAATTTTTTTTTGTTTTAACATTGAATAGGGAACGTCTTCTATGAGAAGTGGTTTATCAATTTCATGATGAACCACTAATAATCCGCTTAACTCAAGGATATTTCCTATAAAAATCTGGTTGACCATTTGTTGTAAAGAAGAATATTTAAAGGGGGGATCAGAGAGAATTAAACTGTATTTATTTTTACTCTCGTTTAAAAAATCCATGACGTCCGATGTATTAATTGTAATACAATCGGGATCAAATTTTAGAGTATTAAGATTTTTTTGAAGGACCCTGATTGAGGAATCTTCTTTCTCTACAAATGTAACCTGCCCGGCACCACGACTCAATGCTTCAATACCGAGGCTACCACTACCGCTGAAAAGATCGAGCACCGTTTTATCATGAATAAAATCATTTAATACTGAAAAAATTATTTCCTTGAGACGATTAGTAATAGGACGGATTGACAGATCGCTTCCCGCAAAAAGTTTTTTACCTTTAAATTGTCCTGCTGATATTCGCATTCATTCAAATGTGGTACAATACATTATAAGTAAAAATCAACAACAAGCTTCAGTACATACGAGGAGGTTGACATTTTTTGCTGATCTTTTGGAAGTAAAGAAAGTTTGTGTACAGAGATGTTCTGATTTGAAGAAGCAAAAGAATTTATAAGAGATAAACAATTAGTTAAAGATCCTCTTAGTTCATATTCATTTCGATTTATTGTAAACAAATTTTCACTTCTGCTGGAGATTTGCCGTTGGGAATACACATTAAGTCCTGCCTGTTGCTGGACTGTTGTTGCCCATGATGAGGGAGATATTATGTTTACCTTCTGTGAGATCGCTGATTGTGCTGTTTCTATTTGCTTTAGATTTACATCATACAAAGCAAATAAGCCCCCTTGACTTCCTGGTCTGTTAACAACCGTCTCCATTTTATATTCTTTGATTCTCGGATTATCTTTGATTTTCAAATTGAATTTTGCTAAGGCTTCCCGGTTAGGGGCAAAAACTTCCAAATCCAGAGAATTACCATATAACAATACACTTGAGTATTTTACATTTTCCTTGTCAAGACCGGTTAGCAGATGTATGGCTCCCAGTCTCTGATTAGTCGCCTTACTTATTTCAGTCAGAAAGTTTTGTTTCCGTTCTTCCTGTTCTCTCTGGAGTTTTTCAGCAGCGGTTTCAATTTTTTCCTCCGATTCTCCGGTATCCTCACCAAAAAACAAATTAGAAACTACAAAAAATATAATCACCAGCGCAGCAACAATACTTACACCAATAATAATTGGTTTATAATTAATTCCTTCTTGTTTATAATCATCCTCATAATCATAAATTGGGCGATCTGTTTTTTCTTGAACAGGAGGATGTTCGGTTGTTCGTAAAGATTCTTCTTCCGATGGGAAATCCATTTCAGGCGCAACTGTTTCTTCTGATGACTGGGGTATGCCTTCTTCCCTGTCTGCCGTATCTGTAACCGGTCCGGCTTTATCTGCTTCAAGTGCAGAAAAAATATCATCAGTAAAAAACTTCTCTCCGGGAGTTCTTTTTATATCGCTCGCTGGTCCGGGAGAAAATTCTGCTGTTTCATCCTCATTATTACGTTTTTCCTCGGTGTTTTCTACCTTTTCTTTATCTTCCATCTTTTTGGATAATTCATTATCTTCGCGGAGAATGTTATATTTTGCCATATTTTCCTCCAAACACCCTCAATTTATTGATCAAGAACGATACCGATTGATTCAACATATCTGGTTGAATCCTCCAAAGAAGGAACGGAAATCTGAAATTTTTCAGACTTTTCAACATTTTGTATGGGATCTAACCGGAAAACAACCACTGATATATTTTCCTGCAATATCTGAATAAATTTCTCTTCAACATTATCCCCATATAGAAAAATCCGCTCAACCTTTATTTGCTTTTGAGTTATCTGCTCAAACAGATTTTCCATCTGTTTAACCTTAGATTTTATTTTAGTTAACAAGTCATTATCCATTGACCCTGAATTTGAATCTAAAGGCAGACGATCATAGTGGGACGTGTAATAATTACCATTCCACAAAAATGTACTTTCCAATCTGGATGCGGCTATTTTAAAGATTACAATTAATCCGTCTACCTGATCCTTAAGAGAATTTCGAAGCGCTATTTCTGCCACCAGTTGATTTATACTGACATCTATTAGATTTAATCCTAATGAATCACTCATACTTTTAATCGCATTGATGATACTTTTTCTAATAGCAATTGTCAGGTAATCTGTATAATTATCATTTTTAAAACTATTAGTAGTTTTATAATACACATATTGATCCAGGGGCTCGATTAGACTTTGGGCCAAATCCCAGGTGATTTGGTCGCTTTCTTCTTGCTTATCCAGATTATCCGGAATAGCAATTCGTTTCAATGTGGCTAAATTGGATTCAATGGATACGGATAAGTCCGTAAAATCAGTTTGACCTGCTAAAATCTTTGACTTTATCAGATTAACCAACAATGCGATATTTTCATCTGTAAAGAATTCAGATTCGTTATAAGCGAAGGGATATGAAACGCTACCAAGATGATCGAGTATCAACGTCTGATCATTCTTCAGGAATCGTGTATAATTAATACTCTCAACACAAAAAGCCAGACCGAGATGAGTATGCATAATTTACCAATACTAAGGGGAAAAAATTTTCTTTTCCCGGTTTTAAAATGATGTTACTCTTCCCAACTTTTTCGTCCGATAGATCCGTAAATCTTTCCATAATTAACGATTCGGGTTGCAAAGAGGCCATATACAGATTTTTCTTTCCCCTCAGATGCAAAGAGATAGGTAGTTTTCAAATCCTCTTCGGCTTGCTGAAGTGTGGGTAAAACAGACTCTTTTGGGACTGATTTTATTTGTGATAGGGCTGTATTCAATTTATCAATATGATAATCAAATGAGAACGTATTTCTTCGGATTGTCGACAACATTTCATTAAATTCATTGAGTTGGCCAATCAGTTCAATATGCACTGTATCCAAATTGCCAAAAAAACTATCTTTATAAATCTGTCTGAAAGCTCCCATACTTAATAAAGCAGATTCAATTTCATCTTTGATCTCAGAATAAGAATCGCTTTGAGGGACAACATCTACATATGATTTTGTTTTTAAATACGCATCAAAGGCTGCACTGGTGGGAATTTCATCAAGAATTGCTTCAATTTCTTTGGTTTTAATTGTAACATCAATATTTCGACGATATTTTGCTTTAACCTGAGGATAAAATCCCCTGAGACTATCAATTTGATTTTGATAATTCTCAAAAGCTGTCATAAATTGTAATTGTTTAATATTATTTATGGAATTCTCCGTCATTGATTTTAATTCATCCAGCAGTGTAGGATCTTCGACTCGAATTCCAGCTGAATCAGATGTACTAACAATATATTGCAAATGATCACGTGGTGTGTAAAAACTTCTTTCACTAATATTAATTATTAATGAATCGGATTCACCAAGAGTATATTGTGCGTAATCCTCTGTAATAAGAAAATCCGATAAAAATTCTCTATATACATTCGCCAGATCTTCTGAAGCCTCTGAATATGAACTTCCCGTCAGATTTGTCAGAAAATATGAAAACCCATCACTGGCATCCCGTTGGAAATCAGCAACACGATCTGCTACACTCGTCAATGATTTCAGTCTCGAGCCTTCAACCTCACTCATTAAATCACTAATTCTTGATGAGAGTGGTTTCCAAATTTGATTCATGGAACTAAAATCGACAGCAGGAAGATCCCGTGTTATATCTACTGAAAATGAACTGGCAAGACGTGCAGCTGACTGAAGAGAATATTCGGTGAGATCATGACGTAATTGCCACATACTATCCAGATCGGTAAAAACAAGGAGATATTTTTCAAACTGTATACCCGAACGTAAAGAGGAAAGCTGCATTTTGAGTTCTTCAGATTCCTGATCAATCTCCTCGATTGTCCTGAAAAAACGTTTGTTGTTTTTCAGATCATTTTCAATATTTTTAAGGTTTGAAGAGATCGCGTACAGATTTTTTATTGCAGGATCCGTCAAAAATTTTTCCATTGCTTTTTTTAATCGGGTGGTGTGATTTACAACTATTTGCCTTTTCAATAATGCGGAATCATTTTGGACAGTAAGAATCAATTCTTCCTCATTGGTGGTATAATTACCTTTAAGGCCATAATAATACCGATGGGCATCGAAGAGTGTTGACATATTTTCTCGACTTGTATTTCTTACCATATCTTCTTCCTGCCAAATTTGGCCGGGGAGAATAATTACGATTACCATCACAACGATCAAAAAAATGATTACGATTTTCAATATAATGGATCCCTTGCCATCAAGACTAGCCATTACGCCTCCAAGCGATTGATATTAATTGAAAAAAAACCTGTTCAAAGTAGATACTAAGGTTTAAAGTTAATCAAATCCAAATTTAATGTCAAACACTTTTTCTTTAACCAATGAGCGATAACTCCTAATTTTTTAAAGACTTCCAGCAAATAAAATTTACCCATGTTATAGAAAATATGAATTTATATTGCAACAAAGGTACATTTTTTCTATAATTTGTAACTTATGGGGTTGGATTAAGTATCGGAGTAATTCTTGAATAAATCGATTTGTTTCATCTGTCTGTCAATATTCCTGTTTTCTTGTCTCCAAAAACAAGAGAAAGAACTGGCTAAGGAGATTTGGATTATTGAGTTTCAGCGGAGTGCTGATTCCAGTATTTTTGAAAAATTTATCAGCAATGAAAGCATACAAATCCGCATATTGACTGCCGATGCAATTGCGAAAATTGGTAATCCGACACATCTTCCTGTTTTACAAAAACTGCTAAATGATGAAGATTCCAGTGTTGTACAAAAAACCATTTTTGCCCTTGGTCAGATCGGAGGCCAGGATTCATTGCTTATTTCATTATCGAATAATGATAAATTTAATCTTTACCAAAAAGAAATTATAAACGCATTGGGAACAACCAAAAGTGACTATGCATTAACAACTTTGCTAAACAACCTTGAATCGTATCCGGACTCCCTCAAAATTGCCGCTCTTCAAGCCATTACTTTTATTGCACCTAAAAATTACAGGAATAACAAACTAAAATATTATCTGGCTCATTCAAATATTGATATAAGAGGCACGGCTGCTTATTTTTATGCAAGACATCCCCATACCTCCGCGATCTCTTCTCTGATACGCGCAAATATTCAGCCAGCTACTCTTTGGGATAAATACCGGTTAAACGCACTTCAGCAGTCCCTGGAGAAGTACTATATTCAAAAGGCGGATAGTGCCCTGTTTGATTCTCTAAAATTTAGAATTATTTCTGATCTGAAAAGCAAGTCCGGATCATGGCAGAATCAAATTTATGAGTTATCGATACTACGATATTTTCAGGATAGTATATCATTTAAAATAATTGCGAGATATTTAACCGATTCAAATCCTCATCTTCGTTTATCGGCAATAAATGCCATAGCCCGATTTGATACTATAGATGCAAAATCTACTCTCTTGCCGGTTTATCAGGAAGTGGATTGGTCAGATAAAGGTCACATCATATTGGCATTAGCAAAAAATTACCCGCAGATAACCTATTCTCTGATCCAACAAAATCTTGACAAAGGACATACCTATTTCAAACAATTATTACTTAAAGGCCTGGCTAAGATAAGAAATAAAATGTCAATTAGGCAATTGCGCCAATTTTTACTCGTTCCAAATATCAGATTAAAATTAACAGCATATGAGGAGCTTTCGAAACTTGGCTATATTGGCTACCGCCAGACTAAAGAACTGCTGTTATCCGGTGATATGGCTCTTGCAACAATTGCTGCTCAATGGATAATTGCACACCCGGATTGGGCTCGATATGATGATTTAAGTGCTGCCTATGCCCAATTCACCGAACCACAGGGCGTGGAAACAATGTTAGCACTCTTACATGCAATGGATCTGGTAGCATCTAACGAATCAACACAGTTTATACAAGAAGTTTATAAAAACACTTCTTCTTTTATGATTGCCAAACAGGCAAAAGAAAGCCTTAGAAATGCAAATGTGACCCTTCCTTCCGGAACCGATCCTCCAATTAATTTATTTGTTCCGGAACATCTAATTCTTCAGAAGGAGGCGATCAATGCCACAATTGAAACCAACAAGGGTGAAATTTTAATAGAACTGTTACCCGATGTTGCTCCGGCGACTGTTTCTAATTTTATACATCTCACTGAAAAAGGATATTATAACAATCTCCTTTTTCACCGTGTTTTACCTGACTTTGTTATTCAGAGCGGAGATCCCAGAGGCGACGGCTGGGGCGGACCAGGATACGCTATTCCCTGTGAATACAATGAAAAACCCTTTGAGCGGGGCACGATAGGAATCGCAACAGCTGGAAAAGATACCGGCGGAAGTCAGTTCTTTATATGTCATTCTGAACAGCCACATTTAAACCGCCGATATACTGTTTTTGGTAAAGTCCTTAATGGCATGGATGTGGTTGACAAAATTGAAATTGATGATAAAATAATCCAGATAGTCATTCAAAAATGAGAGGATCCCATGAAACGTTTAATTCTTATAACCGTAATCTCCTGCGTTTTAATTTTACCCGTTTTTGCCGGGGATGATGTAATAGTGCATATTGTAAAAGGAGATAGCCTTTATAAACTGTTCGATAATAAAGGTGCACTCGAAGGTTATCTTGCAGCGCTTCAACTTGATTCTATGAACTACGAGGCTAATTGGAAAGCTGCCAGAGCATTTACCGATGTTGGTGAAAACATTGAGGATGATGATGAGCGGGCTGAATTCTATCTTAAAGGGAGTCAACATGCGCGAAAGGCCGTTCAAATAGATAGCATGGGAGCAAAAGGACATCTTTATTTGAGCATTGCCCTGGGAAGAGTCGCCTTGGATGCCGGGGCGAAAGAGCGGATCAAACTTTCAAAAGAAATAAAAAAGGAAGTCGATCTGGCAATAAAGTATGATCCAAATAATGATACCGCCTATCATGTTCTTGGACGATGGCATCGAAAATTATCAAATTTAAGCTGGATAGAGAAGGGTTTTGCTGATATATTTCTTGGTGGTGTACCCGAAGAAGCAAGCGATGAAAACGCTGTTGCTGCCTTTCAAAAAGCAGTTGAATTAAAACCATATCATATCAATCATCATCTTGAATTGGGAATAACCTATGAAATGATGGATCTCGAAGAAGAGGCCAAGAAAGAGTTCCAAACCTGTCTGGATCTTCCGAAATCGGATAGTGACGACGCAAAACATAAGAAGGATGCACAAGAATGGTTAGAAGATCTTGAGTAAGCTGAAAATCGGCATTGTGGAGGCTGCATCGTGATCAAATATAGAAGAATGCTTATATTTATACTCTTTCTGTTTCTCTCGACATCGTTGGCACAAAATTCCAAGATGAATATTGCGGTCATCGACCTGGACCCAACCGGTATTTCAAATAATGAAGCAGAATTTTTATCAGACCGGCTTCGGACCGAACTGTTTGAAACCGGAAAGTTTCAGGTGGTTGAAAGAGAAAAAATGAATGCCATTCTGCATGAGCAGGGATTTCAACAAACAGGATGTACCTCAGTCGAGTGTGCTATCGAGATCGGTCAGCTATTAAATGTCCGGGTAATGGTAGCCGGTACTATCGGAAAAATTGATGACATTTATTCCCTGAGTATCAGAATGATTGATGTGGAAAGCGGGGCTATTATCCGCACAGCGACCCGGGATTATGAGGGTAAGCTAAGCGAAGTATTGACAGAAGTGATTCCGGAAGTATCTGCAAAGCTTGCCGAAGCAGAAAGTATTGAATCGGAAAAAACGGAGGAGGAAATACCACAGAAGCAAGACCTTCTCCGTTTTGCAATCTTGCTAAAGGGTGGATTCTCCTTTCTCAGCTATACAAGCGACATCAATCAGGCAATCAAAGATCTTGAACCCTCCGTATCTGAGTTTTTCAATGATTTGCCCAACCTGTCCAACCATTCAAATATTGGTCTTGAAGCCCGATACACTTTATCACAGCGCTGGAAGTTAAAAATTGGTTTGGGCATCGAAAATTTAATCTCAGCATGGACTGTTACAATTGATAATTCTGTTTTATTTCGGGAATGGAGTTTTGAGCGGGAATATCAATTTGTAAATACCTATATAGGTGTTAATTTTTCCCTATGGCAAAAACCGGAAATATATGATGTCTATCTTGGAACGGATATCGGGTCCACCGGATTTAATAGCCGCTTAAAACAGCATTCTGTAGCGTTAGATGGAGCGGTGACTGATCTGGATGATTCATATAGTTACAATGCTTTTACCTGGAAATTGTCCTTTGGCGGGATATATTTTCTCAGCTCCCGGTTTTCTCTGGGGCTCGAGCTGGCACTAAAAGGCGGGGGTAAATTCAATACATCAGATCAGTTGCCCAGGGATGCTCAGAATGAAGCCGGAATTATATTTCCGAGAGAAGTAGACTCTTCGGGTCTGCAAATAGTCTTTTACTTTGGTTACCATTTTTAATCCACGAATTTCACGAATTAGTTCGAATTACACGAACCTAAATTATCAACCACTGAGGGCACTGAGTATAAAAAAAAGTTAAAAGGAAAAAGGAAAAAGGAAAAAGGAAAAACCTCAAAATCGTATACATATCTTTTTACTTTTAACTTTTGCCTTTTTACTTCTTACTTATAACCATCTCAGTGGTTTATGAGTAGATCAAGCCGCGGATTTAATTAATTCTATTTTGAAAAATTCGTGAAATTCGAGATAATTCGTGAAATTCGTGGACCCGTTTTAAATCTTTCCCGGGTAAACTTTCAAACCCTCAGCTAGAATATTCATCGCTTTTTTAATATCCTCAACATTCAATACATATGCTATTCTGACTTCATTCTGACCTAATCCAGGCGTTGAGTAAAAACCATTTGCCGGAGCAATCATAGTTGTTTCGCCATCAACATGAAAATCAGTAAGCAACCACTGGGCAAATTTATCGGCGTCATCTACCGGTAGTCTGGCAACCAGGTAAAATGCCCCTTTGGGATTTGGAGCCAGGACACCCGGCATTTCGCGCAAGGCAGCAACCATGACATTTCTGCGCTCGGTATATTCCGCAAGTACTTCCTGAAAATAATCATCCGGTGTATCGATTCCTGCCTCAGCTCCTAATTGTTCCAAAGTCGGCGGACAAAGCCGGGCCATACCGAATTTTAAAGCGGTATTTGTAATATCATGATTTTTTGATACCACACACCCAATACGGGCTCCGCAGGCGGAGTATCTTTTTGAGACACTATCTAACAAAATGGTTCGATCTTCAATACCGCCAAGATGCATTGCGCTGAAATGGCGGAGACCATCATAGCAAAACTCCCGGTAAACTTCATCGACCATTAGAAAAAGATTATATTCCAATACTATTTCACGAAGAGCTTCCAGTTCTTCTTTTGAATAGACATAACCGGTTGGATTATTAGGATTACAGATAAGAATCGCCCGGGTACGATCAGTAATTTTTTCACGTACAGAATCAATAGGGGGAAGTTGAAAGTCCTCTTCAATTTTCGATGTGATAGTTACAATTTTAGCCGCGGTTTCGATGGCAAAGCCGTTATAATTTGTATAAAAAGGTTCCGGTACGATAATTTCATCACCAGGATCGGTAATCGCCATCATTGTAAAAATTATCGCTTCGCTGCCTCCGGTCGTAACAATTATATCATCAAGTTCCAGAGAAATACCAAATTTTTGATAATATTCAATGAGTTTTTTTCGATAGGATGTCAACCCACCCGAAGGACCGTATTCTAAGACTTTACGTCCATGGTGTTCAATGGCCTTCCAATAAGTACCGGGTGTATGGATATCAGGTTGGCCGATATTTAAATGATAAACATGTCTTCCTATTTCTTTTGCCTGGTCCGCGAGGGGGACCAATTTACGAATTGGGGAAGAGGGCATCGATTTGCCGCGGCCGGATAATTCAGGCATAATAAAAACCTCATTATTATGTTAAAAACTTCTACAAACCACACTATTAGATGTCAAATATCCAAACAGAAATATAGTACTTTGGGAAATAAGTTACAAGAGGGGGCCAATGACAATCGATCTTAACCGCTAAGACGCAAAGTTTTTTACCCTCCCCATCCCGACAAAGTCGGGATTTCCCCTCCCTGCAAGCTTGCAGGGAGGGGATTAAGGGGTGGGTCATTATTTTCTTTCCTGTCTTTGCGGTTATCTATTTTTATAATATTCACAGTATGGATTAATCAGGCAGCTATTACAGGAGGGTGTCCTGGCTTGGCAGACTTTTCGCCCATGCCATATCAACCAGTGATGGGCATCGGACCAATCTTTCTTAGGAATAATATTCATCAGGTCATCCTCGGTTTTACGGACATCTTTGGAGGATGCCAGACCGATACGATTAGACACACGAAAAACATGCGTATCAACGGCAATCGCTTTAAAATCACTGACAATACTCAATACAACATTTGCCGTTTTTCTCCCCACTCCGGGAAGTTTTACAAGTTCTTCCCGGGTTAGAGGGATTTCGCTCTCATAGTTTTCTACAAGAAGATGGCATGTTGCTAAAATATTTTTAGCCTTGGATTTATAAAGTCCAACCGTTTTGATTCGATCTTCTAAATCAGATAATGAAAGAGACAAAAAACTTCTTGCATCGTGATAATCACGAAATAAATTTTTTGTTACAATATTGACCTGTTTGTCTGTGCTTTGCGCGGCAAGCATTGTAGAAATAAGGAGCTGAAATGGAGTACCGAAATCTAAGGCGGTGGTGGTATCAGAATATTCAGATTTTAGTAATTGTAATACTCTTTTAATTGAAGACTTGCTAATCATAAATCTACAAACTTCTTCGGTTGATCATTCCTTGTTGGGTGCTGGATGGGCATGGCACGCCATGCCCCTACTTTATACCGGATGTGTACTGCTGGTCAAATCATGGATGATTTGATCCCGATAAGTCGACTGGAAGGAGACGTTACATATCGGGAATACTAGATACTTATAATAAAGTTATTGACAAAAAGAATCAATATTCAACAAGGAATTATCAATTTTCAAGTGGTTTTTCAGTTGATAATTCCATGTTGGATGTTGGATATTAAACAAATTAAAAATATTCCTCGAAAAATTTGTAGAGACGAAATAAATTTGTAGAGACGTCCCGGCGGGACGTCTCTACTACTGATGTCAGTCTCTACTGATGCCAGATAACAATATTTACCTGGTTTAATCTTTCGATACACAAAAAAAAACCCTCCGTTTGGGAGGGCTTTTTTACAAAATTTAAATGACCAATTAATAATTCAGCTGTAATCCAAGAGTAAAAGACAGCGGTGGGCCAAGAAAAACTTCAGCCGCATCGGCTTTATGCGGATTAACAATATCACCACCAACACGGTATGCATTATAGCTGCTGTTATCAACCCCATCAGAGATATAGACCGTATCGAACAGGTTAAGAACATGGGCAAATACGGTCACTCCGAGACCTTTCCAATTACCAGGAATATTATACGTCAAATGAAAATCTGCTAATCCAAACCCGGGCATTTTCCAGGCTTGACCGCGGTCATAAGTTGACGGATCATCCGGATCATCAGCCGCTCTTCCAAAGGGATCCCATTGTGCATAATGGTTTGTATAATATCTATAGATAAGTGACATGCTAAATCCCTGAGATGGAAAGAGTGTAAAACCGAGGCTGCCTCCTAACTGCGGTGCATCACCGATATACAGATCTTTAACCGGGTAGAAAAAAGGTGTTGGCGTGGGATTTTCATAATCACGATAACTTCCCTGCATATCATTGGTGTGTTTCCAGCTGGCAAACATCCAGGCCAGATCAAAGCGGAAGATATCACTAGGTTGAAAAACCGCTTCAAATTCCAGCCCCATATGGGTTTGATCCATACCGGTCAAAAAGATAACCCCTTCAGTACCGTCCGGATTTGTTACACCAAGATTTCTGGTACGATCAGTCCATATCGTATAATACAGACTGCTCTTAATATATAATCTTCCATCCAGTGTTCTCCAATTAACACCACCTTCAAGATGGGTAAATATCTCATTCTTGGGATCCTCAGCCATGGCTGCGGAGTAGTCAATAATGACGGCATCAAAAATAGGTACCTTGGATACATAGCCCACATTACCATACACATCAACCTCTTTGCTGACACGGAAACTGGCTCCACCTTTAACCTGATAACCAGTGATATTGTCAGATTCAAGAACGGTCTCTTTAGTAGGATCGTTTTCATCTGCCGTAAAATGATCGGTAAAACCATATTTGATCATTGTATATGCACCCAAACCGACAAGGGTTAACCGGTCTTTGGTATATTCTACCTGCCCATAGAATCCAATCCAGTCGACCGTATTCGTATTGTTATAATCAAACTTGTCACCTAATTTTAACTGTCTTGGTCCGCCCCAGAAGTCCGAATCCGTTCTTTCATAATAAGAACCGCCTAATAAGTCACGTACTTCCCGGTAGTGTTCGATTTCTGCGGTTCTCCAATCAACACCAAATGAAGTTTGCCAGTTGTCAGTCATTTTCCAGAAGACTTTGGCAATTGCCCCATAGGTGTTCTGGTTGTTACGGCTGTTGCGTAAGATACCGCTAGAACCATCACCAGCAGTAGCATTAGCTTCGTTTTCGGCAATAGTAGCATCCCAATCGATAATTCTGGAGGGTCCGGAATAATCCCATTCCATGCTGCCACTGGTACCGGTACCACCACCACTTCCGCCGGACCAGTAAAGTATCGTATACAAACTGAGACTATTAGAAATCTGTGAAAACCAGTTCAGGTTAACCAAGGGCTTATGGAAAAAGTTTTCTCTCTCATTGATAAAATTAGGATCATAACGATCATAGTTACTTTCGTTCCAGTTTTGCTGTCCATCATAAGAAGAGCTAGCTTTATTATAGTTTTGGTTGTATTTCTGGCCTGATCCGGCTTCCGCAAATGCATCCAAAGCTGCATTATCATAATCTTTTAAGCTTCTTGCAAATTTATGGCTATATGCAGCAATATTTTGCTTGTACAGATTCTGCCCATGACGCTGAGGTGCGCCTAACCCATAGAGTTCCAGACGGTTATTCTCATTAATATTATAGGCAGCACCGACATACCAGGCCCAGGCGTCGGTCCAGGTTCCATCCATCAGACCATTACCTACTTTTCTCACAACCGTGGCGCTAGCGGCCCACTTATCATTCATCAAACCCGTATGGCCGCTAAATGTGGTTTTGAGAAATGCATCATTACCAAATTCCTGTCTGAGCAATACTCCTGCATTTTGTGCGGTAGGATCAGTAATAATGTTCATAGAGCCACCGATTGCTGGTGTGGCCAGGTTGCTGGCACTGAGACCACGTTGAATCTGGATGGAAGAAGTTGCATCTCCAACCCCATCCCAGTTAGACCAGTATACCCAGCCGTTTTCCATATCGTTCATGGGCACACCGTTGATCATTATAGCAACATTCCGTTGATCAAAGCCACGTACATTGATGCGCGCATCTCCGGCACCATTTCCCTGCATCGTTGCATAAACACTTGGTGTGGTGTTCAAGACCATTGGAATGTCCTGTGAAGCAAGCGTATGTGTCATTCGCTCCTTCTCAACATTCGAAAATGCAACCGGTGTTTCACGGTCCTTTGCCCGGTCAGCAACAACACTGATGGTTTTTGCAAATAAAAACTCCACCATCGCAAAATCATAAGTTACTGTTTCGGATACATCAATACTCATGGTTTGCTTGGCATAACCGACATAATCGCAAACCAGAATATAACTTCCATCTTTTGCATCAAATGAATACATGCCACCTTCATCGGTGGCTGCGCCGACTGGCATCCCCTGCAGATATACATTGGCCCCTACCAGTGGGTCTCCACTGGCCTTGCCTGTTACCTTGCCGGTGATGGTCCCGGCAAAGGATGCAGATACCAATAGCACACTTAGTAAAACTAGTAACACGTTTCTCAAGATAGTCCCTCCTTACAATTGGTTTATGGTGATTAACTTAAACTGAGAAAATACATTGAAATATATATCACGGGTGTTAATAAAAAGCTTTGCTAGTGTGTGGATTATGTTAAGATTTGAAGGATTAAACATGTAAGCTCACCGTTGAATTGTCCCTCCCCGGAATGTGATCTCTGTCACTTCAACGGTCTAATGTAATAGTATCAAATTTTATAGTCAACAGTTTTTCAAGACAGGAAAATTGTTAAATTTTAATATTTCTAATAAAAAACCCTCTAACTTTATTAAGAACTAAAACTTAAAAACAAACCTCCAGAAAAAAATGTTTTTATTTTATTTTTTGCTGTTAAATTTTACATTATTTTAAATTGAGAATTGTAAAAATTTTTCTAAATTTCCCTTGACAAAGTTAATCGCAAAGACTGAAAGGATTTAATGACCCACCCCTTAATCCCCTCCCTGCAAGCTTGCAGGGAGGGGAAATCCCGACTTTGTCGGGATGGGGAGGGTAAAAAACTTTGCGTCTTAGCGGTTAAGAAGCAAAGTTAACGAGAGAAACTTCATGCAGGAAGAATACTTATTTCAAATTATAGCTGATGAACTTCAACTGAAGTTGATTCAGGTCCGTAATACGGTGGAAATGCTGGATAATGACCATACGGTGCCTTTTATTTCACGTTACAGAAAAGAAAAGACGGGTAGTCTGGATGAGGATCGGATCAGAGAAATACAGGAAAAAATCAAATACCTACGTACCGTTGAGGCACGCAAA
>JAGLYF010000330.1 GCA_023132435.1 Calditrichia bacterium
GTTTACCGGATTGGTGACAGTGTCACCAATATAATCTCTCCGATGATGAGTTTTTTTGCTTTGATCATCGCTTTTATGCAAAAATATGATAGTAAAGCAGGCATCGGAACGGTAATTGCCACTATGATACCATATTCCATTGTCTTTTTCATTATCTGGACGATATTACTGGTGACCTGGATTCTGCTGGGCCTGCCACTCGGACCTGGCGCAGATCTTTATTATGAGATGCCGTAAACTCGATACTCGATTCTCGCTGCTCGTTACTCGTTTCTTGATTCTCGCCTTATGCTGCTTACTCTGATAATGTGACACATATCTGATCACCCAATTAATGTAGCAAACCCAGTTCCCCTCCTCTCAGGAGAGGGGCCAGGGGTGAGGTCGTTGCCCAAAGAAATATTTACAAACTCATCCCCTCACCATCTATCACACAAAGGACAAAGATGTTGGTTTGATGTTTTGCTCTGGATGTATATTATGTGATACGAGCTACGAGATGCGAGAAACGAGATACGAGTTACGTTCTACTCTGAAAACTGCCTGTTACCAATGCAATTAAAATTACTTGAATCTTATTATATGCTGTGTAAATTCATTTATTCTAAAGAATAAATATTAATCTTAATCGAATTTTTTCTATAAATACATTTTTGCTCTAGTCTTATTGATAAATATGATGCAATACATTCCACTCCTAATTATACCCCAAAATTTTAGGATAATCATTAGTTTAAAAATTCAAACACTCAATTTAGGGAGGAAGTTATGAAGAATCTTTTTGTAAGAGGGATGTTAATTATCCTGATGATCGGTTTTATTTTGGGCTGTACACAGCCGGCTGGAGAAGCCCCGCTCATCTCCCGGGAAGTTCTATTTGGCAATCCGGATAAGGCTTCTTTAAGAATAAGTCCGGATGGCAACAAGATCAGCTATCGCGCACCACTCGATGGCGTGATGAATGTTTGGGTGGCTCCGGCAGATGATCCCGGTGCTGCTGTGGCCGTAACAAAAGATACGCTGCGCGGAATCCGCATCTATTTCTGGGCTTACACCAATGATCATATTATCTATTTACAGGATCTGGAAGGTGATGAAAACTGGCAGGTACATACCGTCAATGTTGACAGCAAGGAGGACAAGAACCTCACACCTTTTGAAGAAATTATTGGCCCGAACGGAAAGCCTTTAACCCTGCCCAACGGGAAAATAATGAGACCACGAGTCCAAATTCAGGAAGTCAGCCACAAATTTTCTGATGAAATTCTGGTTGGATTAAACAATCGCAATCCTCAATTTCATGATATTCATCGCTTAAATATCTTAAGCGGGGAATTGAAAATGATTCAGCAAAATGATGAATTTTTAGGTTTTCTAACCGATGACGATTATAATATTCGCTATGCGCTGAAACTGACCCCGGAAGGCGGTAACGAAATATTTACACCGGATGGTAAAGGCGGATGGCAATCCTTTGATAAGATTCCCATGGAAGATATGATGACAACCTGGCCAATCACCTTTGATAAAAGCGGGCAGTTTCTCTATATGATTGATAGCCGGGGAAGGAACACCGCCGCCCTGACCTCAGTCGACTTAAAAAGCGGTGAAAAAAAGGTTATCTTTGAAGATCCAAGAGCGGATTTAAGCGCTATTATGATCCATCCGACCGAGAAAACAATCGAAGCTGCTGCCAGTAATTACACTCGTGTTGAGTGGAAACTATTAGATGAATCGATAAAAGCCGATATTGATTATCTTAATACTGTAGCAGATGGCGAAATGTCTGTGACCAGCCGTTCTTTGGATGATAAAGTGTGGACCGTAGTTTATGTACTGGACGACGGTCCGGTTCAATATTATTTATATGACCGGTCCGAAAAGAAGGCCAGTTTTATGTTTACAAACCGGAAAAAACTGGAGAATACCAAACTTTCTAAAATGCATCCGGTTGTGATTAAATCACGGGATGGTATGAATCTTGTCAGTTACTTAACCTTACCATTCTGGACCGATACGGATAACGATGTCCGCCCGGATAAACCACTACCCATGGTGTTATATGTTCATGGCGGTCCCTGGGCGCGTAATTCTTGGGGTTATCATACTTACCATCAGTGGTTATCTAACCGCGGATATGCTGTTTTAAGTGTTAATTACCGCAGTTCGACCGGATTTGGCAAAGATTTTATTAATGCCGGTAACCTCGAATGGGCAGCAAAGATGCATGATGATTTAATTGATGCGGTTAACTGGACGATTGACCAGGGTATTGCTGATAAGGAAAAAATTGCGATCATGGGAGGCAGTTACGGCGGGTATGCCACTCTTGTTGGATTAACCTTCACACCGGACGTTTTTGCCTGTGGCGTGGATATCGTCGGACCATCAAATCTTAGAACCCTACTGGAAACCATTCCTCCCTATTGGGCACCTATGATCACAATGTTCACTACTCGTGTCGGAGATCATCGGACAGAAGAGGGAAGAAAACTTCTGGAATCCCGTTCACCCCTCAATTTTGTAGATAAGATTAAAAAACCCCTGTTAATTGGGCAGGGTGCAAATGATCCCAGAGTCAAGCAGAGTGAAGCGGATCAGATCGTTAAAGTCATGCAGGAAAAAAATATTCCTGTAATCTACGTCCTCTATTCGGATGAAGGGCATGGATTTGCCAGACCGGAAAATCGCTTATCTTTTAACGCAGTAACAGATATTTTTCTGGCAACTCATCTGGGAGGAAAATCGGAACCCATCGGTGACGATTTTGAAAATTCCAGTATCAGTGTACCAACCGGTAAAGAAAGTATAAAGACTTTAAAAGAAGCTCTTGAAAAATAAAATATAGAAAAATAAAAAATCCCGGCTTTGCCGGGGTTTTTTATTTATAGTCCTTCCATAAGTTTGTCAAATTGCTCCGCACCCACTGCCGGACATGTCGTGAAACCAATACCAGTCATACCACTAAGAGCAACGGAAAATTGCATTGCTTCTGATACACCCGGAAAATCAGTAATCAATAACAAATCGTCTTTGCCCAAAAGCGCATAGATATGTTTTAACTCACCACCATATTTTTTTGCCAGATTATGTGATTTGGCGGTCCGCTCAGAACTTATCCCCTTAAATGCCTCTGCTGAATAATTGCCAAACAATATAAAAGTTGACATAACACCTCCCGGAAGATAATGGTTATATACATGTCTTCCCTGGCAAGATTATTTTTCCTTTTATAAACCGGATTAACATTTAATCATTGAGATCACTGAGTTCTAAAAATATAATTTAGAATTATTTAGTCTCATAAATATGCATACAAACTCTCCCTAATTGCAATAAAAATTATCATTTAGTTTCAGTTCCTTTTCACTTTTTTCAACAGAGTTGATGATTGTCAATGCGAAATAATAAGGATTTATGATTCCGAGTTCTTCTACTCTTAAATTTTATTCGGATTTTTATTGACACTCCCAGCTTAAATCGTATATTTAAAACATCGATCCATAAACTAGCTGCTTACAGAACATATCTATCAGCATTGATTATACTATCCTTAACCAAAAGATTTAATCTTGGAAATTTAATTTATAAAAATTATATATACATATTTACAATCTACTTCTAATCGATATGAGACAGATTTAGCATTTATAAATTGATTCTGTATTATGGAGGTAGTGTCAAAAGTTCTATGAAAAAATGAAAAAGAAATGAAAATTCAATTGCTTGAAATCATAGTTAACTCTTGACTTGTCTGACTTTGATCTGAGTAACAGAATCCACTCAAGCGAGGAAGGGAGGGGAGAGAAAGATAAATTAATTAAAAGCATGAAATACTAATCATAGACAATTTAAATTTAAACGCTGTTAATGTTACAATTTCTCCGAAGGAGAAAAATAAAATAGCACAGGGCAACGCCCTGTGAATGATAAACCACCAGATAATAAATTCCCTGAAAGGGAATAATAATTTGTCTCCTCATTACAGTAAGAAAAAATGGCACAAAGTTTAGCAAAGATTTATTTGCATATAATATTTAGCACAAAAAATCACCAGAAATTTATTAAACCGGAAATTGAAATAGAATTGTATAAATATATCGCCGGTATATTAAAAAATTTCGACTGTACTGCAATCAAAATTGGAGGGATGCCCGATCATATTCATATCTTAAATACTTTATCGCGCACAATAACTGTAAGCAAAATGTTAGGGTTGCTAAAAAAAGATTCTTAAAAATGGCTTAAGACGAGGGGAAATGAATTTAAGAATTTCCATTGGCAAAATGGTTATGGTATTTTTTCTGTTAGTCATTTAAAAGTGAATGCAGTAAAAAAATATATCGAAAATCAGCATGAACATCATAAGAAAAAGTCATTTAAGGAGGAATACAAGGAATTTTTGAAAGAATATAATATTAAATATGACGAACGGTATATATGGAATTGACAAAATATGAAACCCTTTCAGGGTTTGTCCAATTTGTAGGATTTTGCTTTCACAGGGCGTTGCCCTGTGCTATAATATTTTTCCCCTGGCGGGGAAATGATATAGTTAAAAATTGTGTCATTACAATTACTTTATCCTGATAATGTTCCTTTAACCTTGGTACCCTTATCAGTAAAATTATATTTTTTTACAAATAGTCTATTCTTTAAGCATATAAAAAAACAAAAACTTTTGACACTACCATTATAGATGAAAGGAACGAAAGATGAAAAATTTGTTGGTTATTCAATTACTATTACTTTTTATTTTCGTCGGATGTAGTAAAGATTCGACGGAGCCCGAACCCGTACCGGGTGACAGTCATATATCTGTAAGCGGTGATCTGACAGAATCCTATAAAGTAACTGCCTTATTTGGAACATCTACCTACACCGGAGACACAGTTGAGAAAGAATACTTTTCTATCGTTTTATTTCCGAATGAGGAAGGAACAAATCCATTGGCTTTAACAATGTTATTCAAATCCGGTCCTGAATTACCTTCCATCCAAACCTACACTATTGGTAAGCACGCTTTGGGACAGGATATCCCAGCCAATAATTTTGGCGGTGGTTTTAGCGGTTTGAACACAGAAAATTTTGCCGGTTATACCATGACCCAGGGGATGCTTTTATTCAAAACAGTGTCAGAATCGAATATAACAGGTGAATTTAATATGAGCGGTTACTGGCAGCAATTCCTTGAGGAGGATTCATCGCGCACGGTTACAATTACCGGAAATTTCTACGCGGCACCGGCGCTCGAGGATTAATCCAGATTTTTTTTACCACAAAGACACAAAGTCGGCACAAAGGTCTCAAAGAAATATATATTTTAAGTTATCCTTACTACGACGCTCCGCGTCGTAGTCTCACGGTTTTCTATCAACTTTTTATTATTTTATGCAATTATTATTGAGTATTTAGATGTTGTATAGTTCTTGAGAAAAGTATTTAATTGATGGCAAGATTAAAAAAATATTTATACATTAGATTGCATAGCACACATAAAAAAGGTAAATAAATTTCACTATACAATAAGGAGGGTTTGATGATGAGAAATTTAATGATCGTAGTCATCGCGCTGGTTATTTGTAGTTTTGGTACTCTTTCCGCCCAAGGCTTTTATCTGGGTGCCGGTATCGGGAATACTTTTTATGGCTTCGAGCCTAAGGACCTGGGCGATGAAATTGGGAAACTGGATGAAAATGCAACCGGATATAAATTCTTTGCTGGCTTTTCAACCCCAACGATATTTGCAATAGAAGGGGGATACCGTAATTTTGGTACAATTGAAGCAACCGAGCTTGATATCAAAATTGAATCAAAAACAACAGGGTGGGATGTATACGGTATGGCTCATTTTGAGGTTCTTATGATTTTAGATTTATTTGCCAAGGCCGGTATTTTGTTCTGGAAGACAGAAAGTACTATTATAGAAGCTACTTTTGGGGATAGTGGTTCAGGCTTCGCCTGGGGTCTGGGAGCGGGTGTTGGACTTGGACCAATCGGTGTACGGCTGGAATGGGAGAATTTTAATATCGAAGATCCCGTAACTATTTCGATGCTAACACTCAGCGCTACATATGGTTTTTAATTACTTTCCTTATTGAAGCTGTACTATGGCCTTTTCACATTGATTTACAGCGTATTCATTTTTTGTTTCACGAAAATCCTTCTTAGCGGCTTTATAAAACTCTAAAGCCGCTTTTTTATTACCCTGTGCAGCCACAACCGGTTTTTGTACACTTTCTTTTATACTAAAACTGTATCTTTACTTGCAAGAATTTAGTGGATAATTAAAGTATTTCCGTGACATAATAGATTTAGTCCTTTTTGATCAAGTCGAAGATCCGCCTATATTTTTGGCGGGCAAAAAGGACATAAAAAAAGGCCGCCGGAGGCAATAGAAATATGTAAAAAAATAATCTCACTGACAACCGGTGAGATTATTTTTTTGATTTGGATTCTTTCCTTTTAAAAGAATATATTTATTTTTTTCAATTGATTCTTTTCCCATACCAATAATACGAAGGATTAACGAATGAAAATGTCTTGTAAATCTGAACTGAATTATATCTCAATTCTACTGGTCATCATTGTATCTGTAACTCCTGTATGGTCACAAACCTGCCAGTATCATACCTATTTAGATCTTGAAGAAAAGTTAAAACAATTGACCGATGATTACTCAAAAGTAATCGATCTGAACAGCCACGGGGAAACCTTAGGGGAAAAGGAAATCTGGTCGGTGACACTCGCCTCAGGAGAAGCAGCATCCAAACCTGCCGTGCTGATTGTGGCCGGCATCAATGGTACCGATCTGGCAGGGGCTGAAGTATTACTTCACTTTATTAAAACGGTCGCTCAGAGCCACGGAAAAATTGACAGCATCACAAACATGCTGAACCAAACCACTTATTATATTTTTCCCATGGTAAATCCGGACGCCTCAGATGCCTTGTTTTCAAAACCACAATATGCCCGTTCGCTCAATAAGCGGCCGATGGATTTAGACAACGATGATAAAGTCGATGAAGATGGATATGATGATCTGAACAAGGATGGTCTGATCACCTGGTTACGGATCACCGAGCCGGGTGGCGAGTGGTTCGAAGACAAAGAGTATCCCGGTTTACTAAAAAAGGCCGATGCCGGAAAAGGTGAGACAGGTGTCTATCGCCTGATTCGTGAAGGATTTGATAACGATGGTGACGGCAAAATAAATGAAGATGAACCGGGTGGTGTTGATTTCAATCGAAACTTTACATATAAATATAAATTTTTTGAGCCGGGATCCGGTTTTCACCAAGTTTCCGAAGTGGAAACACGGGCGGTTGCTGATTTTGCCTACGCTCATCCGAATATTGCCGCCATATTCAGTTTTTCACCCAACGACAATTTGAACCACCCCTGGGAACCGGCAAAAGGACCGGCGCCGAAGAAACCCAACGAAGGAAGACAAAGAAAACCGGTTGAACAGGTGGAAAAAAAAGATGTACCTTATTATGTTCATGTTTCAGAAAAATATAAAAAAATCACCGGTCTTGATGATTTACCACACTCCGAAAGTGGACAAGGTGCCTTTAATGAATGGGCCTATTATCATTTTGGCCGCTGGTCGTTCAGTACACCGACCTGGTGGCCGCCTCTTAGCAGTGATAAAGATACCACGGCTAACGCTGCTGATTCAACTAAAAAAAATTTTAAAAAACCCGGTTTGGAATCTAATAAATCAGTTGATCAAAGATTGTGGGACTGGCTGCAGGCTACCAACCAGCAGGATGCTTTTGTCGAATGGAAAGAAATCAAACATCCGGATTATCCGGATAAAAAAGTAGAAATTGGCGGATTCAAGCCTTTCCCGGCGAAAAATCCACCTGCCGACAGTCTGTTGTCCATCGTCCAAAAGTACTATCCGTTTTTGCTCCAACTAAGCGCCTTCTTACCGCGAATCGATGTACAGAATTTAAAAGTTGAACATTTGCATGATAATGTTTATCGGGTAACCCTAAACGTAGTGAACCAGGGTTATTTGCCGACCAACACGCGGATTGGGATCCGGAATAAATGGTGTCCTAAAATCAAACTGGCTTTGGAGTTGGCCGACAATCAAAAATTAGTCAGCGGTAGAGTGCTTCAATTTATAGAGATACTGGATGGCAGCGGCGGAAGCAAAGAAGTCAGCTGGATGGTCATGGGCCGGCGCGGTGATACACTCAAGATTAACATAGGAAGCCCGATGACCGGCACAATATCTAAAAATATTAAATTACGATAAAAACCACTGAGTGCACTGAAAGTTTATGAACATTTATAAATGAATTCGGAACTTGGAACTCGGAATTAAATTCTCGGTGTTCGATATTCTTTTAGATATAGATATCATCAATAATTTCTCCGAAGGAGAAATATATAATAGCCCAGGGTGTTACCCTGGGTAAAGAGTTACAATCAAAACAAATTCCCTGAAAGGGAATAATAAATTAAATGATTCATAAAAAATTAATGACCAAAACTTTGATAAAATATTCAACCCCTTCAGGGTTGATAAAATTCTAGGGATTACCTGCACCCAGGGCAGTGCCCTGGGCTAGCATATTATTCCCCTGTCGGGGAATAAAAATGAGTCATTTTTTTCTATAAAAAATGAAATAATAAGGGGTAAGAATCAATATGAAAATTACGAGATTATTATTAACAATTATTTTGATGTGTACAGTAAATCTGACAGCACAAACCACCAGCCGGGAGATGACAAAAAGCTCCTTTAAAGCAATCGGTGCTCCCAATAATCCAAAGGTAGAAATTGCCTGGAACCGTTATTATGACTGGAAAGAGATAGGGGACATTTGCCGCCGGCTGACCGATGCCCATCCGGATTTGATTCTGTACAGTTCAATCGGAAAATCCGTACAGGATCGGGCGATTCATTTATTAACTGTTTCCAATTTTAAAAATGGCGATGTCAACCGTAAACCGGCGATGTATATCGACGGAAATATCCATTCCAATGAAATACAGGGTGCAGAAGTCTCTTTATACACCGCCTGGTTTCTGGCAGAGAACTACGGAAAGGTCCAATGGATAACCGAGTTACTCGATAACAAAACCTTTTATATTGTCCCGACAATTAACCCGGACGCCCGGGATCATTATATTCATCAGCCCAATACGCCCCACTCTCCGCGCTCCGGTATGAAACCCCGCGATGATGATGGTGATGGTCTATTTGATGAGGATGGTTTTGATGATCTGGACGGTGATGGCAATATTGTAATGATGCGGCGCATAAATCCAATCGGCCGCTGGAAAGAGGACCCTAAAGATCCCCGGCTGATGATTCATGCTGAACCGGATGAAATGGGTGGCTATGATCTGATCGGCTGGGAAGGCATCGATAACGACGGGGACGGAAGGGTCAACGAAGATCGTCCCGGATATTATGATCCCAACCGTAATTGGGGCTGGCAGTGGCAACCCGCCTATATTCAGCATGGTTCTGATCAATATCCATTTTCCCTTCCGGAAACAAGGGCAGTTGCTGATTTTGTACTCG
>JAGLYF010000331.1 GCA_023132435.1 Calditrichia bacterium
ACGTATAATCAACAGGATATTCAAAAATATGAATTTTTGGGTAAACTGGGCGAAGAAATGTTACCCGGTTATCGTTATATGGTTCTTTATAAGGATCTGTATCCTGCCGTTGGCGTAGAATTAGACTGGTTTTATGGAGGACGGGGAATATATACTTTCACCAACGAGCTGTGGAGTTCATTTGATTATTTTAGAATTGTGGAAAAAAAGGACCAGAGCTGGTTCGGACGCCGGGCCGATGTGTATCGGTTTGACCGGTTGTTATTGTTTGGTGAGGGCATCGTACCCTGGAAAAAGATCCAGCACCCTCAATATGGTGAGATAGAGATCGGTGGTATAAAAAAGGCCTGGACCCGAACGGCTCCTTCTTTCTTAATCGAAGACATGTGCCACCGGAATATGGCCTTTACCCTGTTCCATGCTTACCATTTGCCTGTGCTAAAAATTAATTCGCAGAAGGTGAAGGATCTTCCGGGTGGATTAAAACAAATCGATGTCGTCATCTTCAATGAACGAGTGCTTCCAACCCGTTCGGCCCATGAAGCTGCAAATAAAATTACCCCTCCTGATATCATCTCGATCAGCGGCAAAAACCTGAAGGTTATTGGCGGGTTTCTTGTCGAGGATCCTTATCTGAATATCGTGCGGGAGCAGAAATACAATCCTGAAAACCTGCGAATTGATACGATTGATGGAATGAGTGAGATTCATGTGCGATGGATTGTTAGTGGTGATTATCCCTTTAAAATTACTATTGATTCGAATAAAGGGGGATTGGTTCAGAGTGCACTCCGCTCCGGAAAGTGATGCGCTTTATGACGAGCATCGTGGTTAAATAAAGATTTTATTTACCACAAAGACACAAAGTAGACACAAAGCACACAAAGATAATTTTTAGTCATCCTGTAAGGATCTTTGCACGTGCTTGTGACAGCTGTACCGACAACTGCAAAGTTCCCTGCGGGATGACATTAAGAATCTTGTTTTCAGCATCCAGTATCCAGCATCAGCGAAGCAGAACCATTCTCCTCCCAGCCTGATATTCACCGGCCTGGATCATATAATAATAAACACCACTAGCCAAATCACCGGCATCCCATTTCACCTGATGATAACCGGCTTCCTGTCTTTCAGAAATCAGTGTCGCCACTTTTTCACCTAAAATATTATAGATGCTCAGATCCACATCACTACCGACTGTTAATTGCCAGCTGATGACTGTACTTGGATTGAACGGGTTGGGATAATTCTGGTTTAAACAGAATCTTTGAATCAAAATGGCCCGGTCTTCAACACCTGTTTCCAGAGAAAAAGGAGCCCGTTCCAAACCGATTATCTGGATCGGAGTGATTTCCTCCTGAGAAGAAAGTGTATATTTCGGGCCATTGATTTCTTTAATCTGATAACTCTTTCCAAAAGAATTCTGCATATTAAGATAACGCAAAACATCCCGTTTATAGATTTCTGTCCAGTAATGTATGGGGATGACTCTTTTAGGCTGCAACAGATCAATAAAAATTTCTACTTGCTCTAAAAATTGCTGGGTTCCGTCGATGGTCATAAAAAGAAGATCAAAAGTATCCGGAAATATTTGTTGAATATGGTCTTTTACAGTCTCATTTTCAATGTTTATGATCTGAGCCTGAGCATCTCCCAGATGACAAATCTTAAGACCTTTATAGGTGAAGATATAACTTGAATTGCTTTCAGTATTGATACTCTCTTCGCAGGTTCGAACCGGTTTAATATGAATACCCCCGATGACAAGCGTATCGAATTCTGTAAGGATATGTGTAACCCCTTCCGGGATTCGGTCCGGATCATAGTGATCTTCGTGATTCGTGTGCGAATAGGTCATGACATCGGGAATAAGATCGCCGATATCATGAATAGGACTGTCCCACCCCCAATCAACCCAGGCATTGTAATGGCCATAATCTGATACAATATTGATCCCATTGTCAAATTGCAAAACAAAGGCGGAGTGTCCCAGATAATGGATTTTAACAACAGCATCCTCGGCATGGGATAATCCTGAACAAAGACAGAGAGTAATAATAACAAGAATTGATCTAACGATCCGTCGATTGGTTGTTTGATCGTAACTGTTTTTCATAATAACTCCTCCTGAGAATTTTTTACTTTTTACTTTTTCCTTTTTACTTCTATAATCTTAGCGGTTTAGAAAAATATCAAATTCATAAACTCTTGAGGAATGATAATGATAATATTGAATGAAGTCGTCCGTTTCGATTGAGACGAACTAAAAAGGTATGTTTTTGTTGATTTAAAGAGAGGATTTAATGTTGCTGGTTTCTTTTGAATTCACTCGGGGTCATACCAACATGCTTCTTGAAGGCATTATTAAAAACAGATTTTGAATTGAAACCGACGTCATATAGGACTTCAAGTATGGTTTTTTCATTCCGGGAAAGACCTGACAGGATCCGTTTACATTCTTCAATCCGATATTTGTTCACATAATCATAAAATTTTTCTTTTAGTGTTTCATTCAGAATTTGAGAGACGTAATGTGAGGGAACAGATGTTTTTTCTGAGATATCTTTTATTGTTAACAACGGTTCACGATAAAGTTTATGCTCAATCATGCAGGTCTCCATCTTTTGGAGAAACCGTTTTTTATCATCTTCCTTTAGGGGGGAAGTTTTGTATTTCTTGTGATTATCCAGGCCATTGAAAATTTCCGGTAGCTGGAGCCCTTTATAGACTATCATACTGGCATAAAAAAGAAAACCAAATTCTATAAATATTTCGAATATTGTAGCAAAGGTACCTCTGGGAATGATATAAAAGAGATACCCTGTTACAAAGATTCCTTTCCAGATAAAAAAACCAAGTAATAAAAATGCAAGCCACGATAATTTGATCCGTTCGATGGAGGAATAGAACTGTTTGATCCGGTTTCTGTAACGAACAAGCAGGATTGTGCAGCCGGTTGCATAGATAAAAAACTGGAACCAGAGACCTATCGTAATGGTATTTGCCGGAAGTGGTTGCATCACTGTTCCGTTTGTTAATATTTCAAGCTTCGCTTCTGTGCCCTGAATATAAAACCTGAATATAAGAAATAGAGTAAAAAAAATTGCCGGTACAAAATGAATGACGTCAGAGCTTTTCATCCGGTAATCCGGGGTAGTTACTGATTTAGTATATAAATAAAGCATCGGCGCATAGAGAAAAAGAAAGGGGGTTTCGATGTAGGCGATGTGTGGAAAACTTGATATCAAGTCATAGCTCCAAAACAGCATTCCGACAAGAATAAATACTCTTGCCAGTAAAAATCCGGCCAGGAAGCGGAAGCTCTGTATATTCCCTTTTTCTCTATTCAGAAGAAAAATAGAAAATAAAAGCAATATAAAGGCTGAAATTATTCTGGTTATGTTGAAAACTTCATCTAACAGCATTTTTCAGATCTCAAATTTCTTCACCGTCTGACACCATTCTATTACGGAAAATTTACTACTATGTTTACATATTTTTAGAGGAAATTTAGATTTATAAAAATTAAATGGACAACCTGAAGAAATTTGCTATATAATTATTCAGTATTTAGTTATTCTTGATTTGTGGTCTACGAAAATTATAGTGGTTTGTTTATTTAATAGTTGCATATTAATAAATTATTTACGGTATCAGGAAAAAAGACAAACAAGTTATTGTATCCGAACTTATCGAAAATAAATAGTTGACATTATTGCTCTTAAAAAAGATTCATTTCGAAAGCCTATCACGCTAAGAATTATTCCCCAAATAATTGCCGTTGTTTTGTTTTCTTTCAGCTAATATTTGTTTTTTTTGTTGATAGTATTTTGTAAAATTACTGTTCAACTATATCTTATTATTAAATATAGTGCGGCCAAGGCTGCAATCAAAAATTAATTAACCACTGATTACACAGATTAACACGGATTAAAACTAAAATAATATTTAAATGAAATCTGTGACAATTCGTGTAATCCGTGGATAAAAAATCGTTGCGCAGTTGAGAGATGAATTATCCGGATTTGTAAAGACTTTGAGTCTTTGAGTCTTGGTGGCTATGAAATATTCAGAATAAATAATAAATAGAAGACTTTGAAAAATGGCTATGATTGTCATTCCCGTGAAAACGGGAATCCAGATTATGGTTGCAATCACTGAATTCCCTGTCAAGCACGGAATGACACAAATGTTCACATCTAATGGGAGGAACAAAATGCAGAAGCAAACTCTTTTTACATCATTCATGATGCTTATGGCTTTAATTGGTCTTAGCCTGGCGCAAGTAACACCGGGTTATAATATTGAAATTCCGGATAAAATTATGACACCGGACAAGGTAGAAACCCGCATCGGAACATTGGAATTTTTTGATGGTTTACCAACGGAGCAAACGACCAATCTGGTCTATGATAATCTCGATTTCCTGCGGGGTGTGGAAACATTTTTGAATGGTATACCTGCTACTTCCATACTAGGAATGAAAATGGGAATGTGGGAGGCCGGTGCTACAAAATCGAATCAGGTTGTAATAATGGATAAACTTTTGGATTCCAATCCATTATTTCTTACCGGTAATACAAGCACAGTCTATACCTCTGTCATGCTTGATTTAAAAGTGGATGGCCCAACAGTAGTTGAAGTTCCTGCCGGAAGCGGCCCCGGAACTGTAAATGACGCATTCTTTCGTTTTGTAGTTGATATGGGCATGCCCGGTCCTGACAGAGGAAAAGGAGGAAAATACCTACTCCTCCCTCCGGATTATAAAGGAGAGACACCGGAAGGATACTTCGTTGCAAAATCGACAAGTTATACAAATTGGTTAATACTAAGAGGGTTCTTGGTTGATGGAAAACCAGACAAGGCTTCAGAAATGTTTAAAAATGGATTGAAAGTATATCCCCTAAAAGATAAAGATAACCAACCAAAAATGGAATTTATCAGTGGTTCGGCCAAAGTATTTAATACCATTCATGCAAACACTTATGAGTTTTACGAAGAACTCAGTGAAGTAATTCAATACGAACCTGTTTCGTTTCTTGACCCGGAATTACGCGGACTATTTGCCAGTATAGGTATTCAAAAAGGAAAAGAATTTGCCCCGGATACCCGGATGAAAGCTCTTTTGGAAGAGGCAATCGCGGTGGGCAATGCAACAGCCCGAGCAATTGCTTTTAAAACCCGTGATAAGGATGCTATTATGTACCAAAATAGACATTGGGAATATGGTTTTCTTGGCGGTGATTATCAATGGTTGATAGATGATGGAAATGGAGGAAGGTTTCTCGATGCCAGAACAAGATTTTTCTATGCCGCAACGGTGAATACACCAGCCATGGTATTAAAAATGGTGGGTAAAGGCTCGCAGTATGCTTTTGGTATCCTAGACAAAGAAGGGAATTATCTGGACGGCAGTAAAAACTATAAGCTGAATATTCCGGCTAATGTCCCGGCGAAAGATTTCTGGTCGGTTGTAGTATATGACCCACAAACGCGATCGGAACTCCAAACAGACCAGCCTTTGCCTAGTGTAAATAGTCAACGTTCTCCTTTAGTTGAAAACAAGGATGGCTCAGTAGATTTATATTTTGGGCCTAAGGCTCCTGAAGGAAAATTAAAAAACAACTGGATCCAAACAGTGCCCGGAAAAGGTTGGTTTTCAGTGTTGAGGTTATACGGACCGCTTGATCCCTGGTTTGATAAAACCTGGCAGCCGGGTGATTTTGAGTTGGTTGAATAATATGTTAGCTATACTAGCCTGAATTATTCATAAAAA
>JAGLYF010000332.1 GCA_023132435.1 Calditrichia bacterium
GGGCGTTGGGCGTTGGGCGTTGGGCGTCAAAAATGTACTCGTCATATTTTCATTTGTCAAGAGATATTTTCTCCACGCTCTACGCTTCACGTTTTTCAAAAACTCAATCCCCTTCTGACTATCCTCTGAGGCCTCAACTTCCATATCTTTATAAACAATTTTTCCCTTTTTATCGATAATAAAAGTCCATCGGGATACAGTATAGGAACGCTCAAGTGTTATTTCATCATCTCCGATCTTTCGGGAAATCGAGCCGTCCTGATCGAGTGGAACCCCATATTTTCGTACCGTTTCAGCGCTCGCATCAGATAAAAGACCAAAATTTAACTGATGGGCCTGCTGGAATACTTTCAGGTTTTTAAATTATATTATAAAAATCCGTGTTGATCCGTTCAATCCGTGTTATCCGTGTTCTATTTCAAATTAGCGATTGGCATGAATAAATTTAATAACAACAATAAAAAAGATGTCATTTTTATTTTTTATATGCTAACTTTTTTAAGCAAACAGAGTCTATTATTTTCAGAAAGGGAAAATATTGGAAAAGAGTGATGAGATGCTAGTAAAAGAAATAAAAGATGGTCAGCAGGAATCATATGATGATTTGATGCAAAGACACCAACAAAAAGTCTATCGCATCGCTTACAGTTTTGCCAGATCCGAACAGGGAGCGATGGATATCACACAAAACGTCTTTTTAAAAGCGTACGAAAATATAGGCCGGTTTCGGGAAGATAGTCAGTTTAAAACCTGGTTGACCAGAATCTCTTATAATGAAGGTCGGAACTGGGTCAGAAAAAATAAAAATCATAGTGTGCATGAGGATTTAAACAGCCATGTGGCTGAGGCCAGTTCACCGGTTACGCAGGAAGATGAGTATCTGGCTTCAGAGAATAAAACAATTTTATTACGAAGTCTCTATGAATTAAATACAAAGTATCGTCTGGCTATAGTCCTGAGATATTTTGAAAATTATTCAATCCGGGATATTGCTGAAACCTTAAACTGCAGCGAAGGAGTCGTCAAGAATATGCTTTTTCGCAGTTTGCAAAAGCTAAAAAAATATTTGACCATGACAGAATTTGGGGAAGATAATGAGTATCGAAAAAGAAATTAAACGTCTGCTTGGGATGCTTCAGTCCGGTGAAATCAGCCAGACTGAATCTGATCAATTGGAAGAATACGCTTCTAAATATCCGGAGTACAGGGATTTAATCCAAATCCACCAGGAACTTAGCGGTGTTGAGTTCCCGGCACCTGATCCGGACACGGCACGTTTCAGTCAGATGCGGGCAGAAGTATTACGGAAAATTCGACTAAGAGAACAAAGAACCCCCGGACTTTTCCAGGAATTTTTCGAGAAAATAAGAAGCTATGCCATGCGTCCGGAAATGGCGGTAGCCGCTCTTACCCTGATCATTGGTTTTCTTTTAGGCCGGGCACTCCCACCCGATCAGGAGACATTGACTTCCAACATTATAGACCAGATCAGTTCATTGGCAACCAAAAACACAAAACTGGAAGATGTTCAAAAATCACCCTATCTATACTCAAATGTGCGATATGAAGATATTGATGAAAATACTGTATCGCTCAGTTTCGATGTCACCACTCATCTGAATATGACCAGCAAAAAAGATGATCCATTAGTACGTGATGTTATGGCTCAGACATTATTAAGTTCTTCGAATGTCGGTTCTGAGCTAAAAGCAATTTCATATACGGAGGGTATCGTTGATCCCAAATTAAAGGAAGCCTTGATTTTTTCAATGCATAATACACCAATTCTCGCTATACGTATAAAAGCGATGTCCAGATTGATCGAGTATAAAAAGGATGAGGATATACAAAATGCCTTTTTGAAAGTTTTACGGGAGGAAGAGTCTGTAAAAATGCGCTTACTCGCTATTGATTATCTGACAGAAGATCAGGTATCTCCGGATATCCTGCAAAAAGCGTTAATTGAATCTGAAGTCCCACAAAGTCCGGCAGTTATGATAAAAATGAGAAATTATCTTGAAAAAAAATAAACCAAAAAATACCATAATTAAGGAGTTAAAAATGAAAAATTTTAAACTCATTTCCGTCCTGGTTCTTTTACCGATATTTCTTTTTGCCCAGGATAAAGTCAAAAAGGAGATTGAAACCGAGCCTGGTAAAACATTAGATATAGAATTAACCACCGGTGGTTCTATTGAAGTAACAGGATGGGATAAAAATCTCGTGTCAATTATCGCCCATATTCGCGGAGATAAAGAAGATTATTACATTGACGTTGATGAAAGATCTTCAGGAATAAAAATTGAGGTTTCTTACGAGGGTCGTCATCGCCACAACGGCGGTGTTTCAGTTGACGTCCACGTACCGACAAAATATAATCTCGAACTGGAGACAATGGGTGGTGATATCATGCTCAAAGGCATTGAAGGAAGTTTCTCCGGGGAAACGATGGGAGGAGAAATTGAACTTTATCATCTGAAAGGAGAAGTGGATCTGACCACGATGGGTGGTGAAATCCAGGTTGAAGACTGTGATTTGGACGGTCAGGTAAAAACCATGGGTGGTGAAATCTCTTTACGTGATGTTATCGGTGATCTGGACGCTTCTACAATGGGGGGCGAGGTGTCTTATCGAAATGTTAAAAGACGTGATGAACGGGAAGATGCCCGGGAAGTAAAAATTTCGACAATGGGTGGTGAAATTGAAGTTGACGATGCGCCCGGAGGTGCCAATGTCAGCACGATGGGTGGTGAAATTCGCATCCGGTCAGCAAAAAAATATGTCAAAGCTAAAACAATGGGTGGTGAAATTAAAATTGACAAAATTGATGGGGGGGTTAAAGCGACTACAATGGGAGGAGATATTGAAGTTAATATGGTTGGGGATCCCGATCAATATGACAGAGATGTCGTTCTTTCCTCGATGGGTGGAGACATTATTCTAACCGTCCCAAGTGGATTATCCATGGATTTTGATATTAAACTGACCATTACTCACCGCTCCTCGGCTGACTATAAAATAATCAGTGATTTTCCGATAGATATTGAGAAATCTGGCGACTGGGATTATTCCGATCGGTCAGCACGCAGATTTATCTATGGCACGGGCAAAGTGGCAGGCGGGAAAAACAAAATCCGGATTGATACGGTAAATGGAGATATCATTATTAAGAAAGGTAAGTAATAATAGTACCTTACAAGAAGTGACTAAAGTGACTAAAATAAATATTATAAATTAAATCTTTGGTTCATAGAGTAAAAATATTGAAATCCCGCCGGTTATATTCGACGGGATTTTTTTATATCGCTTTCAGCATCTCTTTACTTCTGTAAATTATATTTTAAAATTCCGAATAGGATTCAACATCTTATTCTTCCTGAATATCGTCTAACTTAAATTTTGATTCCCGGTTTGCTGTAGACAAGGCTATTGCATAGACTAAACGAGCGATCTTTTGTATTTTTGAGTAATTGATTTTATCCAGATCATCAGTTACCCGGTGATAATCTTCCATCTCATAATCGAAGAAGAAAACATTGGGGATATTTTTTTTCGCGTAGCTATAGTGATCACTTCGATAATAAAGACGCTGCGGATCGTTCGGATTATTCAAACGATAATCAAGGTAGATGTTAACACCGTCGGCATTGACGGTCTCCACTAAGTCATATAATTCTGAACTCAGTTTATCTGATCCAAGACAATAAATACTATCCGCTGACCCCCTACCTATCATATCCATGTTGATATGTGCATTCATATTGTTGGTAATAGTTGAATCTCTGACCAAATATTTAGATCCCAGTAATCCTTTTTCTTCTGCCGTATGAAAAGTTACTAAAACAGATCTTTTATTTTCCCATCTCTTTGCAAATGCTTTTGCTATCTCCAGCAATGCCGCCGTACCGGAGGCGTTATCATCAGCCCCATTATATATCCCGGCCATTCCAATTCCCAGATGATCATAGTGCGCACCAATCCCTATATATTCATGCTTTAAATCCGGATCTATACCTTCGATTATCCCGATTACATTTCGTGTCTCAACAGTACCGGTTGTATCGAACATCCAATTAATCCTGGCGGAATTAGTAAATTCAAATGATGGAAGAGTTTTTTGCTCAGCCAAATAGCTTTCTAATTCCTGATATGAATAAGAACCGAAATTGAGGAGTTCATTAAAAGTTTGTTCATTAACTGTAATATAGGGTAAAATATTTGTTTTGTTTATGACTGGTTGATCCATCAATTGATACTTACCCTTTTTTACATAACTGACAATGGATTCCCAGCCAAATCTTTTTTCCCAGCCAGAAAGACTGATCACACCTATCGCTCCCCGGTCTGAAGCATTTGCGATTTTGCAAAAGATCGACGCATGGCCTGTTCGCTTTTTCCCCTCAAAAAAGGTAGTATCTTCATTTTCCGGTTCTCCGGGATAAATCAGTACTATTTTACCTTCCACATTTACATCAGCATAATCATCATAGTTATATTCATCTGCGGTAATACCATATCCCACAAACACCAATTTTGCCGTTGTATCTAATCTATCATAATAACGGGTTGATCCTGTAAAATTTTTTTCCTGTTCGAATTCAAGAATCTTTTCACCTCTCCTACCTGCTTCTCTTCCTTCAAGTTCTTCTGAACTCAAAAACTCCATATTCGCCCGGAGAGAATTGATATTGATCAGCTCATCTGTCGTGGTTTCATGAACTGATTTCATTTGCGATTGGCAACTGAGGAGGCATAGTCCGAAAAAAATCAAAATTAAATACTTATTCATTAGTCCACCTTTAAATCTATATTTTTCTGAACTTATAATTATTTAACCACTGAGAGCACTGAGTAAAATCTAACTTGGGAACTTGGAACTGGAAATTGGGAATTGGGAATTGGATTATGAATATCATCTCATTCCTTCAGGATGACAAATGGCAATTTAATTCCGAATTCCGTGTTAATCCGTGTATGTCCGTTGTTACTTATTCTTACTTAATTTATTTAAAAATAACGAAATTATTCCGCTATTATCTGCGTATACTATTTCAAAGAAGTAGATTGGTATCCATGGGGTGAAGAGGCATTAAGTCGGGCAAAATCCGAGGATAAACCGATTCTCTTGAGTATAGGTTACGCCGCCTGTCATTGGTGCCATGTTATGGAACATGAATCTGATTGATATCCGCGTGATCAGATATGTAGGAAAAATTTCCTAATTTGATATTTCAAATATCGTAACTGATCGATACATCTTACCATATTGATCCACCGTTCGTACCTCCAGTGAATGGACACCCGGTTCTAGTCCATCCGGAAAATTTCCTGCCCAAATATGATTTGATATATGCGATTCAATCCAGTCCGGATATTTATCTTTATGGGTCGAAAGAAGTGAAACAAAATAGGGATCGGTTCGTATTTGTCTTTCCAGTGATTTATATTCTCCGTTATCAATACGGTACTCAACCACTGATTTTTCACCGCCATTAAAGACATTTACAATAATTAAAGAATCTGATAGTTGTTCCCTGTTTAAGGTTCCATTTGGAAAAGTGATTCGTAACTGATATGAAGCATCCTTTCCGGCTGCCTTAAATTGTTCAGTATAACGATTACCATTGAAGGTCATGATATGATACCCGTTTGGGACACCATCCCGTTGATCGGCGATCGGTATACCTCGTTCATCTTCAGGGCCATTCCACCATGTTCCAGAAACGGTGGCGAGGGTTATATGATGAAAAGGATTTTTTCCCTGCCAGCCAATATCACTTGTCAAATATTGATGTTCCATTATATGCATATGACCGGCCAGAGCCAAAACATGATCCCGGTTTTTCAAAATTTGAAACAATTCATCACAGTCTTTTACATTTATTGCTTCATGCTCACTTATTAATGCATTTAAGGGTATATGCATCATCAGGACAACTAAGTACTCACCGGGTACATACTGTATATCATTTTCCAACCATCTTAATTGCTTCTCGCCAATCTTTCCAATATAATGCGCCTTTTCTTCTCCCTCATTTTTCCATTCGACATCATCAAGGACAACAAAATGCACTTTTCCATAGTCAAATGAATAATAAGGCGGTCCGAAATGGTTCTTAAAAGTTTCCAGTGCATGGGTATCATCCGGAGAGTCAAAATTCATATCATGATTGCCTGCCACATAATAAAATGGAAAACCAATTTTTGCAATGACTTCTTTATAAGCATCATAAAGTGAAAGATCATCAAACATCACATCACCAAGAGCAACGCCAAAAGCGGCAGGATATCCAACCAGTTCCGCAACCACATCATCACGGATGTAATGAATTTCCTCTAAAGACCGCGGTTGTGGATCGGCGAAAAGGACAACACTAAAAGAATCCTTTTCTGTATATTTATGGAGTGGAAAATCAAGTGACGACGGCAGATTTCCGGTTGGATCTATTCCCTTATACTTTTGCTCAGGAGATCCCCCTGGTTGATGGATATAATAAAACTGAGGAATATTTAACCTGTTAAGAGGTACCTTATAACCACTGGGTTTGGTAATGAATATTATCGTTTCTTCTGATGAAGTAATTTTATATTTTCCGTTTTCATCAGAAATAGTAACATCATTCTGATTCGATACAAGGACATTAGCTACTCCTGACTCTGCCTCATCAAACACGCCATTATTGTTGATATCATCAAATACGAACCCACTAACTTCTTGTGCCTGAATGGAAAAGATAAAACCCGATAAAAATATCAGGCAAAAAAATGATATAAACAACGTAATATTTTTCATTTTCCGTCCCACCTTTTATTTTTTGATGTAAAGAAGAGATTAGCCTGACTAATTAACTTGATCTATTCATGAATTTTATATTTATCAAATAGCGACAGTAAAGT
>JAGLYF010000333.1 GCA_023132435.1 Calditrichia bacterium
GTTTGATGGCTATAAATCAGCAGGTTATCATGTCGTTGATTTCGAGGCTAGCAATTTACCAACCGGAATTTACTTTTATCGGATAAAAGCCGATAAATTTCAGAATGTAAAAAAGATGATGCTGGTGAAATAATGTGTTAGATGTAGTCCACCTGGGAGGTGGACTACATCTTTTCAACCTTGTTACGACGCTCCGCGTCGTAACAAGTTATATTCGTCTAGTACCCGCAAAATATCTCACATCTTCAAAAATCTATAAAAATTCTTTTCATTTAATAACAGATAATTTACATTTCCATATATTCAAACTTAACCGCAAACATGCAAAGAATATTTTTTATAGGTCATGCCGTAGGCATCTTTGCAGTTGTCGATGAGATGATACATTATTTAAAACAGCTATGGCAAGCAAGAGCAAAGATCCTTTCAGGATGACATACTAATATGTTCTTTGCGTTCGCCGGTAGGCGAATCCGCCCACTGGCGTGATCTTTGCGGTTATGTATATAAAAGTTAGATCATTCAAAATTGAAGGGAAATATATTGAGTCAATCTAAATGTATTGCTGTAACCGGAGGTGCCGGGTTTATTGGCTCCGCACTTGTCAGGTATCTGATTAAAAATACAGATTATAAGGTAGTTAATATAGATAAATTAACCTATGCTGGTAATCTAAACTCTCTGACAGAAATTGATAAAGACACACGATACAATTTTGAACCGAAAGATATCTGTGACAAACAGGCAATGGAAAAGATTTTTAATCAATACCAACCAGATGTTGTTATACATCTGGCCGCGGAGTCACATGTGGATCGTTCAATCGATGGTCCGACCGAGTTTTTAAATACCAATGTGGTTGGAACCTATACATTACTCGAAACAGCACTTAAATATTGGAGAGAATTATCATCTGATAAAAAGGCGAATTTTCGTTTTTTACATGTTTCAACTGATGAGGTTTTCGGGTCATTAGGTGAAGAGGGAATCTTTCGTGAGGATACGCCATATAAACCTAACTCTCCCTACTCAGCCAGCAAGGCAAGTTCGGATCATTTTGTCCGGGCCTGGTATCATACCTATGGGTTGCCTGCGGTGATTACCAATTGTTCTAATAATTATGGACCTTATCAATTTCCGGAAAAATTACTACCAGTGGTTATCCTCAATGCCCTGAAAGGTAAGCCAATTCCTGTTTATGGTGAAGGAATAAATGTTCGGGATTGGATTCATGTAGAAGACCATGTAAATGCATTGTTAAAGGTTGTCGATAAGGGAAAACATGGGGAAACCTATTTAATTGGGACAAGGAATGAACAGAAGAATATTGATATTATAAGAAAAATCTGTACCCTGATGGATGAAATGGTTGAAGAACCGGCAGTCGATAATCATGAATCGTTAATCGAGTTCGTGAAAGACCGGCCGGGCCACGATCTACGTTATGCCATTGATTCCAGTAAGGTGGAAAAGGAGCTTAACTGGAAACCCACCTATACACTTGAACAGGGATTACGAAATACCGTAAAGTGGTATCTGGAAAATCAAAGCTGGTGTGAACAGATACTAAATGGATCTTATCGTTTGGAGAGACTTGGTTTAAAAGGAGCAACTTCATGAAAGGAATAATACTGGCAGGGGGATCGGGAACACGTTTGTTTCCAATTACACAGGTTGTTTGCAAGCAACTCTTACCTGTTTATGATAAACCAATGATTTATTATCCTCTCTCTACCTTAATGTTAGCAGGAATCAAGGAAATATTGATTATTACAACTCCGGAAGATCAGGCACTATTTACTGCCTTGTTAGGGGATGGGAGTTCCTTGGGATTAAAATTAGAGTATGAAATACAGGAACGACCTGAAGGATTAGCGCAGGCATTTATCATCGGAGAGAAATTTATTGGCAATGATTCTGTCTGCCTGATTTTGGGAGATAATATATTCTATGGTCATGGATTACCTGAACTGTTAAAAAATGCTGTTTCAAGAGATTCCGGCGCCACTGTGTTTGGTTATTATGTCAAAGATCCGGAAAGGTACGGGGTTGTGGAATTTGACACTGAAAAACAAGCCGTTTCGATCGAGGAGAAACCAAAAGTACCTAAATCAAATTATGCTGTGACAGGCTTATATTTTTATGATAATCAGGTTATCGAGATCGTCAAAAATCTCAAACCCTCGGCCCGCGGTGAACTGGAAATAACCGACGTAAATAAAATTTACCTCGACAGGAGTCAATTGAATGTGGAATTAATGGGCCGAGGATTCGCCTGGCTGGACACGGGCACTCATAATTCCCTGGTCGATGCGACGCTCTATATAAAGACGATTGAAGATCGTCAGGGACTAAAAGTGGGTTGTGTCGAGGAGATCGCTTATCGTATGGGCTATATTAACCGGGACAAACTTGTCCGATTAGCAGACGAACTGATCAAAAGCGGGTATGGTGAATATCTGAAATACATTGCCAAAGAAGGCTAATCCGATTTTTATCTTGCCAGGGCGTAAAAAAAATAGGTCCACGAATTACACGAATTAACGCGAACTTTTTTTATTGCTTAAGATAATCTACATCAAATATTCATACCCATTAATGTGATATGTTGTAAAACGAGGAAAGTGATTTATCTGATTACAATTCGGTCATTCGTATTTGATAATTATTTGAGATTTGGAATTTGTGATTTGTTATTTAATAAAAAACACCGTGTAATGTTTCGTTATCAAAATGAAAATAATATTAAATAAACTGTACGTGAATTATTAAAATAGGGGTGCATAATGTCTTTCTTAAAGAGTGATATCTATCTAGATGTGCAAAAAGAAACGGATAAAATTGTCAATCAACTAAAGGACGATGTTTTTCATAAGCTGAAAAAACGCGGGGCAGTAGTGGGAATTAGTGGTGGTCTCGATTCATCGGTAATTCTTGGCCTTTGTGTTCATGCATTTGGACCAAAACGGGTTGTCGGAATTATGATGCCGGAACATGATTCAAATCCTGATAGTGTTAAACTTGCTACATCCCTGGCCAATAAATTCGGGGTGGAGTATGTTGTTGAGAACATGTCTGATACCCTTGCAGGTTTTAAGTGTTACGAAAGAAGGGATGAGGCAATTAAAAAAGTTTTTCCTGAGTATACGAGTGATTATAAAGCTAAAATTACACTTTCGACTGATATTCTTGATAAGGATACATTGAACATATTTCATCTAAATATTATTTTACCATCAGGGGAGGAAAAAATAGAGCGTATTCCTGTAAAAGAATATCTTCAAATTGTAGCCGCTTCAAATTTTAAACAGAGGAGCCGGATGTGTATGTTATATTATCATGCCGAATCGAGAAATTTCGCAGTAGTTGGTACGGGGAATAAAAATGAACATGAGCAGGGATTTTTTGTAAAGTATGGTGACGGTGGTGCGGATGTGAAACCAATTGCTCATCTATTCAAAACACAGGTGTTCCAACTGGGTGAACACCTCGGTATGCCGGATGAAATCCAAAACAGAGTACCAACAACCGATACCTATAGTGCTGAACAGACTCAGGAAGAATTCTTTTTTCGTCTACCATTTGACATTCTTGATACAATCTGGTTTGGTTGGGAAAAGGGTGTTCCGGCAGCAGATATTGCCAGTGCCCTGGAATTAAAACCGGAGCAGGTGGATAATGTGATTCATGATATAAAAAGAAAAATTGCAGCCACTGAATATTTGCGGATGAATCCATTATAGTATAAATTTAGCCTGATCTATGTATAATTATTTCACACAAAGTCGCTAAACCGCAAAAGAAATGAATCCACGAATTACACGAATTAGCACGAATTACACGAACTTTTTATCTTTTTTATACTTTGGCACGGAATATGATTCTAAAAAGTGTATGGTAGAAACCATGGTATTACGTTTGAGCAAGAAAAGCGCCGAAAATATAAAAGATTAGTCCTTTAATTTGTGATAATTCGTGGACGAATTCGTGGAAAATCGTTGCGAGATGAATTTACCAGGTTAGATAAAGTCACATAGGTTTTTGGATGTATCTTGATGTTAAAGAATAATTAAAAATTATAAAAAAAATTTGTATTTATTCTTTATTATACTATATTTACCGGGAAAATTCTGAAATTGTTCTTACAATGAAATCAGAATGAAAGAGTAGAGGTCATAGGGATTTAGGGGCTCACAGTTCTTGACTGAGTAGTAAATTAGATATTTAATTAACGTTAAAAACAAATACCCGAACCTATGTACCTGGAACTCGTTAAATACGATAATTCTATAATTTGGCGAATTTATATTCCCGTGTGGGTATAATATAGATTCGCCTTTTTTATTAATCTTTGTACAAAATTATTGAAGCTGGATAATTAAAAAAGATTAATGTTTAAGAATATAAGTAACATATAATCGACGATTTAATTCCCCCTTAGCAAAGGGGGTTAGGGGGTTGTTTTAAACGCAATTTTTTAAAATATGTCAATCTTTTACAACCCCTTAGTCCCCTTTTTTAAGGGGAAACTTCACTGTCGCTATCTGATAAATCTAAAATTCATGAATTAACCAGGCTAGATTATT
>JAGLYF010000334.1 GCA_023132435.1 Calditrichia bacterium
CGGAAAATCGGCGAAGAAATGGTCGCAACGGGATGGTCTGCTAAGATTCTTTCTCTGGGCGGAGAATTCATCCATGATCGCAGAAAAGCGGTGACTCTGGCGACAACGGTGATTATGATTGCTTCCCTCATAGGCATCCTTAATATATCAACCAATTCTTCCTGGATCGAGAACATCAAGCATTCCAGCGAGGTTTATGTTGCAAACAAAGTATTGAACGAAAAGTTTGATGGCACTTTGAATTTATATATCATTGTTGAAGGTGAAGAAGCCGATGCCATAAAATCTCCCACGATTCTAAAAAAAATCGACGGGCTCCAGCAGGATGTTGAGCAAATGAGTTTGGTGGGTGGGTCCCGTTCCATCGCGGAATACATGAAGCGGATGAATCGGGTAATGAACGAGGATAGAAAGGAGTTCGAAAAAATTCCGGACTCAAGAGAATTGGTGGCTCAATATCTGTTGATGTATTCCATGTCCGGAGATCCGGACGACTTTGACGATGTCATCGATTATGACTATCGACAGGCAAACATCTGGGTGCAAGTAAAATCCGATTACACAGACGACATCGCCAGCGTAATCAATCGCGTGAAAACATACGCGGATCAGCACTTTTCAGGCGATAAGGTCAAGGTAAATTTGGCTGGTAGAGTGAATACTTCTTATGTCTGGGTGGATCTGCTCATCCATGGGCAAATGAATAGCATTCTCTTCTCCATTATATCGGTTTTTCTTATTACAGCCTTAATGTTCCGTTCGTTCGTAGCAGGTATCTTTAATATTATTCCTATAAGCGCGGCCATGCTTTTGAATTTTGGTATCATGGGTCTTTTAGGCATTCCCCTGGATGTGGCCACAGCCCTCTCCTCGGGGATTGTCATTGGCGTGGGAATTGACTATACCATTCATTTTCTCTCGAAGTATCATTGGGAAGTCGATAAATTAAAGGATGGCCGAAAAGCTACTGTTTTGACCATGATGACTACGGGAAAGGCTATCTTCTTCAATGCTTTTGCAGTTATTGCCGGTTTTATGGTGCTATTCGCTTCCAATTTTCCGGCTAATCGGCATTTAGGCCTGCTGGTCGCCTTTAATATGTTCACCAGTTTTTTTGCTGCTATGACCATTCTTCCGGCATTGCTAAACATTGTTAAACCAAAGTTTATCTTTGAGGCACTGAATCGAGGAGAAGAGTCACAATAACTTTCGTATCAAGCAAGGAGGTATTATCATGAGAATTAATGTTAGACCATTGGCATTCAGGTTTTTAATCTTGGGAATCCTGCTGATTCAGATCGCTTTCTCGCAACCGCTCTCTTATGCTCAAGAGCTAACGGGTTTAGAAATTATGACCAGGGTCGATGAGCGAGATGATGGCGATGACCAGAGGTCCAAAGCCATTTTCCAACTGATCAATAAAAGAGGACAGAAAAGGGTGCGCAATACCATTCGGCTTTGGAAAGATTATGACGGTAAAGACGGCTTCGATGCGAAATTAATAACCTTTTTTGAATCCCCACCAGATGTCAAAGGTACCGGTTTTCTGAATTGGAGCTATGTGGACGAAGAAAAAGATGATGACCAGTGGCTCTATCTTCCCGCTTTGCGGAAAGTTCGCCGCATTGCGGCCAGCAACAAGGGAGATTCTTTTATGGGCACAGATTTCACCTACGACGACATGGGTGAGCGAAAGGTAAAGGAGGATAATCATACCCTTTTAAAGAGTGATAGCCTGAGAGATACGGACTGTTATGTGGTGGAAAGCGTGCCTAAAAAGACGGGATACATTTATAGCAAAAAGATAACCTGGGTGGATAAGACCAATTGGATTCCCCTTAACGTTGACTACAATGACCGAAAGGGTAGATTTCTGAAAACTTTGGTAATGGAATGGCAAAAAGTGGATGGTATCTGGAGTTGGAAGCGGGCGGAAATGCAAAATCACTTGACGGGACATAAAACTATCATTGAAATACAGAATGTAAAGATTAACACGGGTATCTCCGATGGCATTTTTAAGAAAAGGACACTGGAAAAAGGGATTAGATAATTCGCTTTAGGAGAAAAATGTGAAAAAAATCGTTGCGTTATTAATTGCGCTGGCTATTTCCGTGATTTTTGGAACTGTACATGCGCAAGTGGACACATCGCAGAAAGATTCAGCAATTTTTGATACATTCCTCTCAAAAATCGATATAAGCGGGTATCTAAAAAACGAGACAGCAACCCATTTGCACGACCCTGGTAATTTCCAGAAAGTTAAAAATTACTTGAAATTGGAGGTAGATTATTCAATTTTCTCAAATTTGAGTTTCCACGCTTTGAGTTGGAATTTCTACGATGCCATTTACGATCTACAAAATAATCAGAGCAAAGCCGCTGAAGATGCTTACAAAACAGAGGTAAGTATCAGGGAAATTTATTTAGATATGACTCTTGAATCATTTGATTTTCGATTGGGCAAACAGCAAGTTATTTGGGGCGAAGCCATCGGTTTGAGAATTACCGATGTGATCAATCCACATGATTTTTGGGAGTTTATCTTAGATGAGTTTATTAACAGTCGTATACCGCTGTGGATGGTCAAGGTCAATTATTACTGGGGAGATTGGGTCGTGGAGGGATTATGGATTCCTGATTTTAAGCCCAATAAATATGCTGTGGAAGGTTCAGTATGGGAGTTTACCTTTAACAAACCCCCTGTTTCTTCTGAGGTAACTGTGATTCAAAAAGAGCCAAAGGAACCCAGCCAAAATCTGAAGAACAGTGAGTGGGGTTTACGGCTGTCCGGTTATCTGAAGGGTTGGGATTTTTCTGGAAGCTATTCTTATACCTGGGATGACGATCCTACTGTCCATCGGACATTTATACCTTCAGCCCCCATTCCTGGCCCGCCAACCATTGTCATTTCGCCGGAGTATCATCGACTCCATATTTTCGGATTAACCTTTGCCAAGCCCGTGCGGTCATTTGTCTTTCGAGGTGAGTTTGCATATTATCTGGATAAATTCTTCCAAACCAGGGACTCGAAAGACACGGATAGTTTTGTCCAGAAAAATTTCCTCTATTATATTGTGGGGGCTGATTATACGATTTTTGGGAATTGGTTTTTGAATGGGCAATTTATTCAGAGGGTTATCACAAACTACAATAGTGCATTGGCAGAGGATGAATTTCTCAACAGTTTTTCTCTCTACCTCCAGACTGATTTTTTCCATGAAACCCTGAGGCCAGTAATTCTAGCTATATATTCACCCAACAAAGATGAATACTGGATCAGCTCCAAGGTGGAATATGAGATCAGCGACAGGATTAAACTCACTTTAGGATCTGATATCTTTGGGGGAGAGGCGGATGGTTTTTTTGGACAGTTTGCCAGTAAAGATCGCATTTATTTTGAGTTGAAATATAGTTTTTAGGGTTGAGGCAAATTCCTACTTATCACTCCCTGTAAGTCTGCTTCCTTCACGATCTGTCTGATTGATGTGTGTCTTTTTAGTTCTCCATTGCTGCCAATGTTTAAGATCTTATCTCCTTTTATAGCAATCGCTTCGAAAACCACATTCGGATCTTCAACCGTATAAATTCGCCCATTTTGAAGTACTAAATCAGCTGTTACTGACGTGGTTTGACAACCGTAATAACGCAAAGGTTTTTATCCACGAATTACACGAATTGGTCTAAGAATTTTTAATAGATATTCGTGAAAATTCGTGGACCCATTTTCTTTGCGTTCGCCGCGCTGTAAGCCCCGTTTTACGGGGTAGGCGAATTCCCTTAGTACTCGGGGTGACCTTTGTGCGAGATATTTATGCTATTACCGCCAAAAACTTTGTTATTTTAGCAAAGTTATTTTAGGCACTTTAGATCACTTTTAACTTTAGTCACTTGCGGTTTACCGCGCTATGAAT
>JAGLYF010000335.1 GCA_023132435.1 Calditrichia bacterium
GAGATGGTTATAAGTAAAAAGTTAAAAGGAAAAGGTAAAAAACTCTCAGAATGGTATACTCTACTTTTTACTTTTTAGTTATACTCAGTGGTTTATGTTATTACAGCCAAAAATCCCGAGTACTCGGGATTATTTTAGGCACTTTAGATCACTTTTAACTTTAGTCACTTGCGGTTTACCGCGCTATGAATAGATCAGATTAACTACTCTACTAAGAATTTCCAAATTTTTCAAGATTATTGGGAAAAATGTGGGAAACACTATAATATTTTTATCACAACGACTGTCATATCGTCATGTTGGGGGGCACCTTCGCTAAAATCTTCTACAGTTTTAACCATGATTTCAATTAATCCTTGTGCTGACATATTTCTGTTCGAAGAGATTAATTCAACAAAACGTTCTTCACCAAATTCCTCCTGAACCGGATTCATCGCTTCTGTAAATCCATCCGTATAAAAAACAAGCGTGTCCCCAGAAGCCATGTTTATGGTTTGTTCCTGAAGCGTTTGATTAAACACTGTTCCTTCTTCCAGCCCTAGCGCGATACCGTCCGTGTTTAATTCCTGGTTACTACCATCCCTTTGATTGATCATTATACCCGGATTATGTCCTGCCCTGGCAAAGGTGAGTGTTTTTTCATTGATATCAAGCACAGCATAAAACATCGAGACAAAAGAATTCTTCTCTATATTCCGGTAAAGCAGTTTATTCACTTTGTTCAAAACCAGTCTTGGTGAGACAGTATCATCAGCATGGCTTTGCAGGATTCCCTTAGTCAGAGTCATATAGATGGCTGCCGGAACCCCTTTGCCGGAAACATCACCAATGGCGATACCCAATTTTTTGGGGCCCAGGATTACAAAATCAAAATAATCGCCACCGACTTCTTTTGCGGGCAGACAGGTTCCACTAATATCATATCCTTTTAACTCCGGATTTTTTTTGGGCAATAGCCCGATTTGTACATTACGGGCGATTTCCAGTTCCTTTTGCATTCTCTCCCTTTCGCTGATCCGGAGAATATGTTTGGGTAAACCTTCATAGCTGTACTGAAATTCCTCTTTTCGGATAAAACTGATGATTATTTGAATCACAGGTATCAGCAAGAGAATAACAAGAATAATTAAAGAGATCTTATGCCAGGAAGCGCTGCTGGAAAACAGAGGCAAGGCATGAAAAACCAGATTTGCTGAGGCGGTGGCAGCAATAAGTGTCAACAAATCATATTTGAAATAGAGCCAGGCAAAGAGTATACCCATTAAAAGGGCAAGGACCAGATTTAATTGAAGTGAGGAATAAATCGGGTAATCCGCAAAAATTATATATCCAACCGGCCACAGAACTGCTGAAATCAAAATAGCTATCCATTTTTTTTGCCATTGATGATAGACGACATTTATAATAAAAAACCGGAAAATTACTTCACAGAGTATGGCGAACATAATGGAAATGATAACCATCGATATGACCGGAACAATATATTGGTAGGCATCTCCAAATGGCAGAGTTATCTGAACGATATCCTTATCCTTACCGGTAAAAATTATTGAAACTACAAAATAACTCATAGCGGTGGTAAATCCGATTGCGCCTCCGCGTAGTAAAGCGATGCCGGTATTTTCCGTAAAAAATTTCTTGTTTAAAACGCTGTCAATGGAATTCATTTTTTCCGGCCAAAGACTGCGGGCATAAGATTCTCCTACCGCCCAGGCGGCCAACAACAGAATGCCAAGAAAAACGTTTTTTAGCAAAACTTCATACACAAACATAATTAATTGGACATTAAACGCGCTCATATTTCCGATACTGACGGTTATGCCAAAAACTGGAAATTCATTGATGCTTCGGATAAGACCGAGCACAAAAATGATCAAAAATAAATTTCTTCCCAGACTTGTTGAGACTTCTCCTTCATGGTATTTTTTTAGAAACAATATGAGTGCGAAAATAAACAAAACAACCAGTCCGATAAATTGTAATAGAAACAGGAGAGTGCTACGCGTGGCTCCTTCACTCCATTCCCGCTGTAGAGATTCCGGCAGATGAAACCTGTAATCATACCCACCAATCTCATTTCCCTGAACAAAAACTCTGATTGCAAACTTACCCTCAACAAAGTCCGCACTTTTCTCCCAGATAAAAATATAATCCGTTCTGTTTACTTCTTTTGATTGTTCAGATCTGGAAAGATTAAAGTGCTCCAATGATATCTTAGCGCGATCGGAAAGAAACAGCCGGGCCTTATCAGCTGCTTCGTTTTCGGATAAGGATTCTATGGTTAAGGTGTCCGGTAAATCTCGACGATAACCGACAATTTTGCCACGAGGTGAAATCCAGATATGATACTTTGTTTGTGGCTGATCCTTCGGAATATTCTTAAAATATTGCACCTGCCAGCGGATATCAGGAATTGTATCACTGTTTACTAACTTTTTGAATCTATCTGGTTCCAGACAACTGTTCAGATAAACAAGTAAAAAATTAGCGGCATCACGGGAAACTGTGGCACGATAATCCTGGAGAGAATATCCGGATGATGTAATAAAATCATTTGCAATGGCCTCCACCTGCGTACGATCCAGAGTCTCATCGATACTTACATTAATGTTCCGGGGTATCAGATACACGATTATGATCGATGCGGTCACTATTAATAACCACCACTTTATGTGATTCATCATATACAATGTCCTTGCTTAATAGTCTACATTAAAGTCAATGATTTTATGAACTCGCCCTAAACTATTCTTTTTTAGTTTTGAAACCGTTAAAACGGTTTATGTCATAAGTTTTCATATTAACACCTTGCTTAAGCAAGGTGTT
>JAGLYF010000336.1 GCA_023132435.1 Calditrichia bacterium
CTTAGATGCTCCGGATTTATACAAAAAAACCACAGAGGACAGAGATTATCTACACATAATTAAACTCTGTGTACTCTGTGGTTTCATTTTTTTATCCCATTTTTCATAGATCTTTTGACACTAATCTGATCCAAGACTTCACCTATTTTTACGAGAGATTCTTTATACACGTGGACTTGTACACCCAGTGCATCCTTTAGCTGATTAACAGACCAGTCATCAAGGAACAAACCATCATGATTAAGCACCCGTGGCGGCAGGAATATATAATCTCCCAGCGCTCCGTCCTTTAATTGAGCATAAATATCCTGCCCGACCAGCAAACCGGACACCTCAATGGCATGCCCATAAAAATCATTTTTAACCGGGATCAATTCGATTTCCAGGTTTTTTATCTTGTTTAATTTCGAAATGATGTGTTTTTCAAGATTTTCAGCGGCCAAAGTTCCGGTAACCCATGATATTTTACATGGATGCTCAATTGCTGATGGTAATAAATGAAGATTTTTTTCAAAATTATCTATCATATCTGTGAATTCACCGACACCATTTTCGATCTGATAAAACTCATCATAATAATCAGAACCCGGTAAACCTGTTTTTGCTTTGATAAAAAATTCATCTGCCAGATAAACATAATAGCTGCTCAGCTCCGTCTTCAATTTCTTACGCAATTTATTTGTATAATCTATCATCTCCTGCAATTCTTTAACTGTGTGTAAACGCAATTCATACAGTCTTTCCCGGTGACGTGTTAAACCGACCGGTACAATCGCGATAGATCGCACTCCGGGAAAATAAGTTTTCAGATCATTTACTGTCTGATCAAAGATCTTACCATCATTGATTCCGGGACATAGAACGATTTGAGCATGTAGTTCAATATTTCCTTTGACCAGAAAATCAATCTTTTCAAGCAGATGGTCGTCTCTTTTTATCCCAAGCAATAATCTTCTTATATTTTCTTCGGTTGCATGTACGGAAATGTACAACGGAGATAATTGCTGATTAACGATCCGATCCAAATCGGTTTGTGATACCGTAGTAAGGGTCACATAATGGCCGTATAAAAAGGAGAATCGATAATCTTCATCTTTAAAATAAAGTGCTTTGCGCATTCCCCTGGGATTTTGATAAACAAAACAAAATATACAGTTGTTACCGCAAGCCTTCATTTTCATATCAGCGAGATCAATCCCAAGATCTTCATTATGTTCTTTTTCGATCTCAAAAACGATTTGCTCAAATTTTCTATGAACGAGAAGATCAATTTTCGCTTCAGCTACATAAAAACGAAAATCTATCTCATCATGAATGGGGTTATTATTGACAGAAACTACCTGGTCTCCCACTTGCAAACCCAGCTCGCCGGCAATACTCCCTTCATTTACGCATTTTATTTCTATCATAGATTGTACAGACGCGATTAATCGCGTCTTTACCTTAAAATAAAAATTCTGAGCAGTTCAATATTTACATAACTGTAAAAAATTTAATACTTTAGATGCAATTATTCAAGGTTCCTCGTTTCTCGCTTCTCGTTACTCGTTGTTCGTAGCTCGTTTCTAGCTAAATCATGGACGATTTAGTCCCGATAAATCGACCGGAGGGAAATATTTTTTATCGGGGATAGTACAATCTGTTTCCCCCTTAGCAAA
>JAGLYF010000337.1 GCA_023132435.1 Calditrichia bacterium
GTCAACAGTTGTTCTTTGTTTTTTGTTCTCGGTTTATGGCCGTTAAGTACCGTAATACTGCAGAATTCACAATCAAAGGGACATCCTCGTGAATATTGAATACTCATAGAGGCATATTTGTCCATTTCCAGCAAATTCCAGAGAGGTGGGGGCGTTTGTGAAATCGAAGGGAACTCTGTGGATGAGTAAATATGTTTGGCACATCCAGCCGTCAGGTCGGCTATAAATTTTGGAAGAGTAATTTCTGCTTCATTCATAACGTAATGGTCGACACCCTCAAATACACTGCCATCTGTGGAAACCATCGGACCGCCGGCGACAACTGATGTATTTAATTTATTGCACCGCCTTACCACCTCTTTGAAGGACTGTCTTTGAACGTTCATACCGGTTAGAAAGACATAATCCGCCCACTGAATGTGCTCATCTACTAAAGGCGAAACATTCATGTCTATAAGTCTTTTTTTCCACTTCTGGGGTAGCATGGCGGCCAGGGTGAGTAAACCCAGTGGAGGTTCAGATGATTTTTTTGAGATAAACTTGAGCGCATTACGAAAACTCCAGAAGGTGTCAGGGATTTCTGGAAAAACCAATAGGATTTTCATTTTCTCATTCCTATATTTGAGTTGATTTGCATATACATAACATAGATAATTCTTAAAAAGAGTATTGTAAAAGAACTGTAAAAAATGAGAAAAAAAAACTCACTATTATATTATGTCACCGTATTCACCCTGGCACAATTAGCCTGGTTCTCCCTTTTGGCGCTCTGGATCTCCTGGTATGTTTCCAATTATATTATGATTACTGAAATAGGGGAAAAAGTATCCACACAAATACTGTCCGAAACAACCAACGTGTTTGCTCTGGTAAGCGGGCTGGTTTTATTGGTTGTGATTTCTATTGCTATGTCTTTGATATTTATTTACCTGACGAAGCAAATGAACCTTACTAAGTTATATGATAATTTTATCGCCAATGTAACTCATGAACTCAAATCCCCCTTATCATCCATTCAATTATATCTGGAAACGATGAAATCACGCGAGGTGCCCCCGGATAAAGAGAAAGAATTTCTTACCTTAATGCTTAAGGATACCCGGCGTCTCAATCATTTGATCAATTCGATACTTGAAATTTCCGGTTTGGAACGGAAAAAACTTGCCCATAATTATACTGTTATTGAGGCTCTGCGATTATCAGAGCAGTTAATTTCTGAAGCAACCGATGCTTATAGATTGCCTGAAGAGGCCGTTAGTGTGAATGGGAAGGCAGATTGTCAGTGCGTGATAGATGAAGAAGCTTTAAAAATAGTCATAAATAATTTGTTTGATAATGCGATTAAATACAGTAGTGGAAACGCAAAAATTGATATACAAATCTCGCAGAATTCCAAATATTTTGTGCTAAAATTCAGGGATCATGGGATTGGTATACCGATAAAAAAACAGGAAAAAATATTTTATAAGTTTTTGCGCATATATGATCAGGACAGCCCAAGTGTAAAGGGGACAGGATTGGGACTTTACCGGGTTAGAGAAATTATTAAGTCGCATGGTGGAAAAGTATCGGTTTATAGCGCGGGAAGGGACCAGGGGACGACATTTACCATTGAACTTCCGATCTATCGGACAACGAAAAAGCGGTATATTAACTATCTACTAAGGGTTACAAACAGAAATATAAAGAGAATGGAAAACATCGATGCCGGAAAATGATTATGCGGGAAGTCGAATACTTTTGGTTGAGGATGAAGATTCCCTGGCGATTGGGTTAGAATACAATTTGTCGGAAGAAGGTTACTCTGTTATTATTGCTGCAGATGGAAAACAGGCCCTAGAACATATTGATTCGAAGCAATTTGATCTGGTTATATTAGATATAATGCTGCCATATCTGGATGGATTTGAAGTTGCACAAAAAATCAGAGAACAGTTTCCCCAGATGCCGATTTTAATGTTAACCGCACGAACAGCGGCAAAGGACAGGATCAGAGGGTTGGAATTAGGAGCAGATGATTACCTTACCAAGCCCTTTCATTTACAAGAACTTTTATTGCGGATCCGGGGCATGTTAAAACGTAAAAGATGGTATCAATCGGCAACGACTGATTCACCTTTATATCAATTTGGTGAGAATGAAGTAAATTTTGAGAATCTCACCTGTCGGGCCGGTAAAAAGGATATGAAACTAACAGCTCGTGAAGCGATGTTTTTGAGATATTTAATCGATAACAGAGGAAGAGTGATCTCTCGAAAGGAAATATTGGAAAATGTCTGGAACATAGACTCCGAAGTTGAAACACGAACGATCGATAATTTTATTGTTCGTCTGAGAAAATTTTTTGAACCCAATCCATCAAAACCTCTATATATTAAAAGTGTTCGCGGAATTGGATATATGTTTGAGGTTTGATAATTTAATTAATTTTATATTCTAGCTTGATCTATTCATGAATTTCAGATTTATCAAATAGCGACAGTAAAGTTTTCCCTTAAAAAAGGGGATTAAGGGGTTGTAAAGCATTGATATATTTCAAAAGATTACGTTTAAAACAACCTTCTAACCCCCTTTGCTGAGGTTGTTGCAGATTGGTGAAAT
>JAGLYF010000338.1 GCA_023132435.1 Calditrichia bacterium
ATGGAAAAAGCTTACCCGGCCGGAAATTCTTCCTTTTTGTATATCAGAGAAGATACGGATTCGATTACGCCATTTATCGGATTGTTTCAAAAGGAATATCTAAGAAGATTTGGACTTGATATAAACGACTTTTTTAATGGAAATGTATTCAATCCAGATCTACTTCCGGTATTAAGACCGGAAATTGCCGTCCTGATGCAGCAAAATATTTTTAATTCTGATCAGGAACAGTTTTTTAGTGGGATTGAAGGAAAAACAGAAGAAAATTGGCGAAATCAGGTACAAAAGGCTCTCCGGGTTCCTGATACAATCAAGCTCTGGCGAAAACAAGTCTGGTCTGCCCTCAAGGAACCCATTTATAGTCAGGTAAACAGTTTTGTTGAACTGGCGCAGGCTATAAATACAATTTCCCAGGGATCCGGCCAGGGCCTGCAGCCGGTCACCAGGGATCTTTCCGAGATAATACGGCTCGGTTCCCATGTGGCCAAGCAATTACGTGGAACAGGAGATGATTCCTTACGTCAATTTCTTACCGATGTTGTCCAACTTTTGACCCAATTACCAGGGACACTCACCGAAATTCCGGTTGATATCATCCGTGCCTTAAGAGATGTTGAACGGATTGTTCAAATCGAAGAGCAGGTCTTATCAGGAAAAGAACAGGATATTGAACGGTTTTATTTGTTGCAAATCGCCCGCCTCACCGGGGAAAATGGGTGATCTCGGTACTCGGTACTCGGTGCTCGGTTCTCGGTGCTCGTTACTCGCAAAAACGCAAAGATATTTCGGGTGTCATTCCCGTCCCGCACCGGCGGGAGGAATCCATCGACAGAACTATTTTATCCACAAAAATGCATAAAAAAATCCACAGAGGCACAAAGGACACAGAGTTTTAAATATTTATTTAATAATCGGCCATTTTGAAATTTGACGATTAGAGTAGTCGAAGAAATTCCGCAGAAAAATATTTTTTTCCGGAATTTCTAAGGCTACTCAGTCAAATTTCAAGGGGCCTTGATTTTTTGGCTACTTTTTCATCAAGGAAAAAGTAGCACGCCGTAGGCATTTCTCGCAGCGGCGCAGCGGTTCACTATAATGTCATCCTGCTACAATCGGGGCATGAGGCGACTCGTTTTACCCTAACGGAATTAAACATCATATCCTCTCCATCGAAAATAAGAAGTTTTCCTTTTAACGCAGACTCTCTGTTAGTAATTAATTTGATAATTTCCAGCGCCTGGATGCTACCGATAATGCCTGGTGTTGCTCCTACGACAGGGGAGATTTCTTTAGAAGGGGGTTCAGGGAAAAGACATCTCAAACAAGCTGTATCCGGTGATTTTAGAACAGTGACTTGCCCTGTCAGTCCGTGGATTGCGCCATGCACTAAAGGAATTCTTTTAGTAATGCAGTACGAATTAAGAAGGTATCTTGTATCGAAATTGTCAAGACAATCCACAATAATGTCGGGGTGGCCAATAATCTTCTCAAGGTTTTTTTCTTCAAGAAAATCGGAAAAAGTTTCAATATGACATGAAGAATTCAACTCTCTTAGGGTCTTTCCCGCAGAAACAGCTTTTAACCAGCCAATTCTAGTCTCTGTATGAAGTATCTGGCGGTTAAGGTTGGATAGCTCAACGGTATCCGCATCACATATTCTTATGTTTCCCACTCCTGCCACAGCAAGGTAAATAGAGACGGGACCGCCAAGTCCTCCAGCCCCGGCGATGAATATACTTGAGGATTTTAATTTTTTCTGACCTTTCTCTCCCCATCCCTGTAGCATCATTTGTCTGTTGTAACGGGTTTTTTCATAAGCAGTCAGTTTTACCATTCTCAATACTCCATTACTTTTGCTCAAACTTTCATGCATTATCATGGGTCAAAAATGCAAACTAAAATAAATGAAAACAGGAAGCAAATTATTCTGATTTTATGTGGACTTATTTAAC
>JAGLYF010000339.1 GCA_023132435.1 Calditrichia bacterium
GGGTGCAGTTTCACGAAAACAGGATATATGAAAAAGTATTGGTTATTCCGAGATACTGATAATATTTTAAAGGGAGAAAACAATGATTAACAGAATATTAAACATTTTGACCTATGTTTTTTCTGCCATAGCCGGTATTATATTTATCATTGCGATCTGGAATGAGTTTTTAATTCTGTTTGGTTGGAAAGTTTCTATCGTACAACTTGGATTAGGCAGAATGCTCGAACTCTCAGCCATATTTGTCATCTTTGTTATGGCCTTGTTATTAGGACAAATCAGAGAAGAAATTAGGCGGGCTAAATAATATTACCAATGATCCACGGCGAATTAAACCGTAAATGGAAATTTGTTCGGGGTCAGGATCACTATCCGTAGAAATATACCAGCCATGGGTAGTTTCAAAGAATTTCCAGTAGACTCATGCGACGTAGCAGACCAAGTTTTGCCTGTAATGATTCAAAAGTTGTAGTCCATCTTCAAGATGGACTACAACCAGGTAGATTATAAGTAGGATTTTTCAATCTTTTACCAGCTGAGAAGATCTATTAATTAATTGAGGCCTCTTCGTTCCAGTAGTGGTTCAATATTAGGTTCGGCACCTCTGAAACGTTTATAGAGAACCATTGGATCTTCTGTGCCCCCGGCTTCCAGGATATGAGTACGGTAGGCTAAAGCCGTTTTCTGATCGAATAAACTTGTTTCCTTAAAGGCCTGGAAGGCATCTGCGTCAAGAACTTCCGCCCAGATGTAGCTGTAATACCCTGACGAATATCCACCGGCAAAAATATGTCTAAAATAGGAGCTCCGGTAGCGGGGAACAATCTCTGCAATAAGATTAATTCTACTCATTGATTTGTCTTCAAATTTCAAAGGATCTTCTTCTTTCGCTTCGGTTATCGTATGCCAGTCCATATCCAGATATGAAGCAGCCAGATATTCGACCGTCGCAAAACCCTGATTAAATTTGTCTGATTTTTTTATTTTTTCGATCAACTCTTCCGGAATCGGTTCACCGGTTTGGTAATGTTTTGCATAGGATCTCAGCACTTCTGGTTCGCTTGCCCAGTTTTCTATGATCTGTGAAGGTAATTCGACAAAATCTCTCGGTACATTTGTTCCAGAAAGCCTGGGGTAGGTACAGTCCGTTAAAAGACCATGCAGCGCATGCCCGAATTCATGGAACAGGGTAATAGTCTCGTCAAAACTTATCAAAGCGGGTTTATCACCGGTCGGTTTTGTAAAATTTCCAACATTCACAATGACCGGTCTTATTTCTTTACCATCCATATTGGACTGGGCTCTGAATTCGTTCATCCAGGCGCCACCACGTTTACTTGCTCTTGGAAAATAGTCCGTGTACAGGATTCCAATATGGGTCCCATCTGCTTCTTTCACTTCATATACGGTCACGTCTTCATGATATTTGGGGATATCTTTTCTCTCCGTAAACGTGATTCCAAAGAGTTTTGTTGCCACATCAAAAGCGCCCTTGCGTACATTTTCAACCTGAAAATATGGGCGCAACATATCTTCGTCCAGATTATATTTTGCTTTTTTCACTTTTTCCGCATAATACCACCAGTCCCATGGTTCCAGCTTAAACTTTTTGCCTTCGGCATCGATCAGTGCCTGCATCTCTTTAAATTCTTTTTTTGCTACCGCCAGGGCCGGTTTCCACAGTTTATCCAGGAGCTGATAGACGTTCTCAGAATTTTTTGCCATATTTTCTTCAAGAACATAGGCGGCATGGGTTTTATAACCGAGCAAATTTGCCCGGCGTACGCGTAGTGCAGCCATTTTTGACAATATCGCTTTTGTATCCAGGGTATCATTATTATCACCACGATTGATATAGCCCATGAACATTTTTTCCCGCAGGTCACGTTTTTCCGAATATTGAAGAAAGGGTATCAAACTGGGTTTATGAAGGGTAAAAACCCACTTGCCTTCATGACCACGTTCCTTTCCTGTTTCTGCAGCGGCGGTAATGATTGCTTCAGATAATCCGGCAAGGTTTTCTTTATTCTCAATAACCATCTCAAATCGATTGTTTTCTTTTAGGATATTTTCGCCAAACTGCAAAGTCAAAAGTGATAATTCTTTGTTGATTTCTCTTAGTTCGTCTTGTTTGGTCTCATCGAGATTTGCACCACCGCGAACAAAGCTTTTGTAGTACTCATCAAGAAGCATTTTTTGTTCCGGGGTTAGTTGAAGATCATCTTTTTGTTCGTAGACAGCTTTAACTCTCTCAAACAATTTATCGTTAAGACGGATATCATCCCGGTGTTTTGAAAGCAGGGGTGAAAGTTCTTTGGCGATCGCTTGCATATCATCATTGGTCATGGAGGAGTTCAGGTTAAAAAACACATGACTTACCTTATCCAAAAGTTCTCCTGTTTGTTCCATGGCCACAATTGTATTTTCAAGCGTAGGTGCTTCCGAATTGCTGACGATGGCGTCTATCTCATTTTGCTCCTGCTCCATCCCATCTGTAAAGGCAGGCATATAATGTTCCAGTTTAATTTCGGAAAAAGGTGGTGTTCCGAAGGGGGTATCGTACTCAGAATAAAAAGGATTAGATCCTGTGTCTGTTTTAGTCGAACAGGTAGAAAACATCAGCCCTCCGATAATTAATAACAGAATGTTCTTCTTCATATTACAATTCCTTTTGTTTAATGATTATTTTGTTGGTTGGATAGTCTTAAGTTACGAAGAATATCGAAAAAAGATTACTTAAATTTTTATTTTGGATGAAAGATATTTGATGTGAGATGTTTGATAATGTTTTGTATTGTCATTCCCGCGAAAGCGGGAATCTATTATAATATAATTAGTTATCCTATTTGTTTTACAGAGCCTGCTGGAGTTTACCCCTTGGATTCCTGCTGGAGTTTATCCCTTTGAGATT
>JAGLYF010000034.1 GCA_023132435.1 Calditrichia bacterium
CCACCTTCAAATTACAGGAACTGGAAGATCTATATCTGCCATACCGGCCCCAAAAGCGTACCCGGGCCAGCATTGCCAAAGAAAGAGGGCTTGAACCACTGGCTCAGATTATTCTCACCCAGGAGATTAGCGAAGGCGATTGGACAGAAGTGTGTGCAGGTTTTATTAATCCCGGAAAGGATATTAATAGTGCCGAAGAAGCCCTTTCCGGTGCAAAGGATATTGTGGCGGAAGTAATTGCCGAAAATGCTGAGTTGCGAAAAATATTACGCAAATTTACTTATAAAAACGCGATAATCCATTCCACAATAAAAGAAAAATCCGAAAGCCGCGAGTATGAAATGTATGCGGATTATAAAGAACCTGTAATAAAAATCCCACCGCATAGAATACTGGCTCTAAACAGGGGTAAGAAGGCATCATACCTGAAAGTTGAGATTGAAATCGAATCAACACCAATATCTGAAATAATTGAACAAGAATACATAACGAATGATCAATCCATTTTTTTTGACATACTCCAGGATATAATAAAGGACTCCTATGTCAGATTGATTGCCCCAGCTGTTCAGCGTGATATTCGAAATGAATTAACAGAGAAAGCAGAAAACCATGCAATTGCTGTTTTTTCAGTTAACCTAAAAAGTCTGCTGATGCAACCACCGGTCAAAAACAGGAGGTTAATCGGTATTGACCCCGGTTTCCGGTCAGGATGTAAAGTTGCCATTATCGATGAAACCGGTAAGTATCTGGAAGGGATTACTATCTATCCGCATCCTCCGCAAAAAGAATATTTTGAGGCAAAATCGATCTTGCGTGATCTTATTTCTCAGTATGATATTAACCTTATCGCTATTGGTAACGGTACGGCAAGCCGTGAAACTGAACTGTTGGTTTCCGATCTTATTAAAGAAATTCAGGATGAAGGAGAAATCGTTTATTTAATCGTAAGTGAGGCCGGTGCTTCAGTATACTCCGCTTCAGAAATAGCCAGGGAAGAATTCCCGGACCTGGAAGCGAGTATGCGGGGAAATATTTCCATAGCCCGAAGATTACAGGATCCCCTGGCAGAATTAGTAAAAATTGATCCACAAAGTATAGGTGTGGGATTATATCAACATGATGTGAACCAGAAAGCACTCTCAGGGGCGCTGAATAATGTGGTCGAATCTTGTGTAAATCAGGTTGGTGTTGATCTTAACACTGCTTCAAAATCGCTTCTTACCCATATCTCCGGATTAAATAAAAGAAACGCAGAAAAAATAGTTACCCACCGGGATACGGTCGGACCATTTAAAAATCGTCAGGAATTAAAAAAGGTCGAAGGTATCGGACAAAACGCCTTTGAGCAGGCTGCCGGCTTTTTACGAATTACCGATGGAAATAATCCGTTAGATGCGACCTCAATACACCCTGAATCATACAAGGTTACGGAAAAACTTTTAGAAAAATATTCTGTATCTGATGTTCGTCAGGGAGGACGTAAGCTGAAAAAAAACCTCTTAGATAAAAAAGTTTCTCTGGAAAATCTTGCCGATGAAATCGGATGTGGATATCCAACCCTGATAGATATCCTGGATGATCTGGAAAAACCGGATCGGGATCCACGCGATGAGATGCCAAAGCCTTTATTTAGAAGTGATATAATGAAAATGGAAGATCTAAAAGAGGGTATAATTCTCAAAGGTACGGTTCGTAATGTCGTTGATTTTGGCGCTTTTGTTGATATAGGAGTGAAACAAGATGGATTGGTACATATCAGCAACATGACTAATAAATACATCAAATCTCCTCTCGATATCGTCCAGGTCGGTGATATCGTAGAGGTAAAAGTATTATCTGTAGATCTCGAACGGGAACGGATTGCATTAAGCATGAAGATAAATGATAAAAAACAGTAGGAGCGTTGTTCGATGTAAGGCGTCCTGTACATGCGGGGTACCCTCGTAGAGACGGGCCGATGGGCCGTCTCGATAACAGCAGTTACATATTAACGGACATATGGGCGGGTCCGTGCTGGAGCAAAGCGTAAGTTCGCCCTCCGGCGGATGCCCGCCCTCATCAATAATATGAAATCCCAATTAACAAATGGTAACACTAAAGTCTCCCCTTAAAAAAGGGGATTAATCCCGAGGACTCGGGACTATCCCCCTTTACTAAGGCTGTTACAGATTAATGAAATTATTACCAAAATGTCATCCCTGCCCCTTTTGTCATTCCCGCGGAAGCGGGAATCTCAAAGGGATAAACTCCAGCAGGAATCCAGAAAATAGGCATATCATCATGGATCCCCGCTTGCGCGGGGATGACAATGCACATATCGTTCATTTCTTTCTCACCGCCATTCCCGCTGGAGTTTATCCCGCACTTGATGCGGGGCGGGAATGACAATTTGTGAGAAAGGCACAGTAATATTGTTGAATATTGAGTATTCTGCAACAGTCTGTGCTAAGGGGGAATTAAATTTTTGATTTTATGTTACTTATAAGCTTAATCACAATTTATTTTGAATAATTTAAGCTAAGAAAATATTGGAAAAATCTTATGGAAATATCTGTAGTTGATATAATTATAATTATTGTTTATCTGATCATTGTCGCTTTAATCGGATCCTTATCAGGAGGAAGACAGAAATCGACAAAAGACTATTTCATGGGAGGAAAAAGTGTCCCCTGGTGGGCTGTTTCATTTTCCATTGTAGCTGCGGAAACCAGTAGTCTTACCTTTATCAGTATTCCAGGACTTGCTTATATATCCAATCTTAATTTTCTTCAACTGACGATCGGTTATTTAATTGCCCGAATTCTGGTGGCCATATTTTTACTTCCGTCTTACCGGAAAGGAGAATTAGTTACCGCCTATTCTTTTCTGGAAAATCGTTTTGGGCAATTCACACGACGTTATGCTTCCACTGTATTTCTTTTCACCCGAGTAGCGGCAGATGGGGTTCGACTTTTTTCGACGGCAATTCCCCTCGCTCTTATTTTTAAATCCACTGCTTACTTTTCACAATATAGTAATCTTGAAATCTATATTGTATCAATCATTCTTATCACCCTGGTTAGCTTAATATATACCTATACCGGCGGTGTTAAGGGGGTTATCTGGGCAGATGTATTACAGATGGTGATTTATATTGGTGGCGCTGTCCTGGCCATGATACTCCTGATAGACCATCTTCCTCAAAATTTCAGTTTCGCCCTTCTTGGTGAAAAAACCCAAATATTCAATTTCGATTTTGGTGAAAGTATCGGTGAGTTTTTTAGAAAGCCCTATACCTTTGTCGCCAGTCTCATAGGCGGTATATTTCTGTCTATGGCTTCCCATGGAACCGACCAATTAATTGTACAACGACTACTGACAACCAAAACATTGAGGGATAGTCAAAAAGCGATAATTGGAAGTGGCATAATGATAATTATTCAATTTGCCCTTTTTCTAATTGTCGGATTACTTCTGTACGTATTTTTTAATGGTGTTTCTGTCGGCGATCTAAATGCACCTTTTCAGAAAGCTGATGAAATATTTCCCTTCTTTATTATCCATTATTTGCCTTCGGGTATCAAAGGAGTGATAATCGCTGGTTTATTTGCCGCTGCCATGTCAACCCTGGCCGGGTCTATCAGTTCTCTTTCCTCTTCTGCCATGCTTGATCTGTATAAACCTCTTTTTGCTCACAAAAAAGATGATCCTGCACATGATCTGAAAGTTTCGCGAATTCTAACAATTAGCTGGGCAATTATTTTAACTTTTGTTGCTTTTCTCTTTATCCAGATTCAGCAGTCCGTTGTGGAAATTGCTCTCGGTATTGCCTCAATTACCTATGGAGGGTTGTTAGGGACATTTCTGCTCGGCAGGTTTTATCCTAAGATCAAACAACCAGCCGCTATTGCCGGTTTTACTTCCGGAATTCTGGCCATGTTAATGATAATCTTAATTCCCAAATTAGCCGGATTACAACCTGTCTTTCATTGGACCTGGTTTGTTGCATTTGGTTCGACTGT
>JAGLYF010000340.1 GCA_023132435.1 Calditrichia bacterium
AACGCGGTCACTTTACAATCTCCACTGAATATGAAAATATCCTATTCGTTATCTATGGTGTATGGTTTATAACATCTCTTTTCACAAATAAATTTGAACAAAAACAGTACCGCAACTACTATCATGCTATCGCCCCCTATATTAAATCATTTTTGTTGTCAATCGGGATAATGGCCGTGGTTGTCTTTGCTTTTCGTCTGTTTTTCTATTCAAGGCTTCATGTTTTTGGAACATTCTCACTTTTTTTTGTATTCGAGCTAATATTCTATTACCTCTATTTCATTACCGGGCATAAAAGAAAAAAACAGCATGACGTTGAGACTATCAGCGAAGTACATAAATATTTAGACCAGGAATCGCTCCCTTTCGAATTAGACCAAATAAGAAAAGACCGACAGGGTGAAATCTTTTCTTCACGGGTAAAAATATGTGACCGGCTTTTAAAGGATTATCCCTCCGTCTGTTCCTTTATCGACCGACATATCAATTTAGATGAAATTGATGAATCGGATTCGGTGGTTTTAAATACACATACCATTTTTAATGTGGAAACCATCGACGATCATGCGGCCAGTCTGTTTGTCAATCTCCACAAGGTCAATGATTTTCGCTGGCTGAACAGTTATTTTCTGGAAGTCCATAAAAAGATCTATAACGGGGGGTATTTTCTCGGACAGGGGGAAACCCTGGCCACACGCAAGAAAAGATTTTACAGTAAATATCCCAAAATTCTGGCCCAAATATTATATCCTTTAAACTTTTTATTTGTAAGAGTTTTTCCAAAGTTGCCGGTTTTGCAGAATATCTATTTCTTTTTTACCCGCGGCAGAAACCGGGCCATCTCACAGGCGGAGATTCTCGGACGTCTGTGCTTCTGTGGGTTTCGGATAGTTGCCACTGAAGAAATTGATAATTCGCTCTACTTTATCGCCCAACGGGCAAAAACCCCCTCTCTGGAAAAAAACCCTTCCTATGGCCCTTTAATTCAATTACGCCGTATCGGCTATAACAAGGAAGTCATGTATATCAATAAATTCCGGACCATGCATCCTTATTCGGAATTTTTGCAGGAATATATTTTCGAGCAGCATGAATTAGCGGAGAACGGCAAATTCTTTAATGATTTCCGCCTGACCGGCTGGGGACGTTATTTTCGTAAAATGTGGATCGATGAATGGCCGCAGCTGATTAATTTTTTCCAGGGTGATCTCAATCTGGTCGGTGTCCGCGCCCTCAGTCACCACTATTTTGGTCTGTATCCAAAGGAGTTGCAGGAATTACGTACCCAATTTAAACCAGGTCTGGTGCCGCCGTATTATGCCGATATGCCCAAAACCTTTGAGGAAATCATCGAATCGGAACGCCAATACCTGAAAACAAAACAAAAACATCCCCTGGTCACCGATATAAAATATTTTTTCAAAGCCTCGTATAATATTTTGTTTAAACATGCGCGCAGCGCGTAGAGTGTTTTTTTACCACAGATTACACAGATTATCACAGATTTATTTTTATATTATTTTAAAAATAATTGCCTTCTTAAAATGTATATTGCCATTCCAGGAAAATAAATAAATTATTTTTTTTTAATCTGTGTCAATCTGTGTCAATCTGTGTCAATCTGTGTCAATCTGTGAAATCTGTGGTTAATAATTCGTGGACAAAAAAATAAAATATTAATCTGTGATAATTTGTGTAATCTGTGGTTAATTTTAAGATTGTTTTTATTAACTACTGATTGTACTTAGTTTACACCATTTCAAATTTGCAATTATGTATGAGGTGTAATATGTTTGTCATACATAATAACCGAACATTATTAACAAAATCGTGGACCGCCATAAAGATACAATACGATTCTTATATTTCATATTTCTCTTTTCCTTTGACTACCTATAATCAACTTTATTGAGATAACATAGTATGAAAACAAAGGTAATAATCCAACCTGTACGAATTGAAAAAAGTATACTTCTGATTCGGGGAGAAAAGGTATTAATTGATACAGATTTAGCGTCATTCTATGGTGTTTCGACAAAAAGATTGAATGAACAGGTTAGGCGTAATAGAAATAGGTTCCCGGAAGATTTTATATTTCAACTTAACCAAGAAGAAAAAAATGAAGTGGTCGCAAATTGCGACCACCTGAATAATCTTAAGTATTCAAAGTCACTTCCATATGTATTTACAGAACATGATGATCAACTCTTTCAGATTATACAGGCGCTTAAACAATTATTAAAACCAGATCTACCACCGAAGAGATATCGCATTGGTTTTCAAGCAGATAAAGATTAATAGATTTAACTCCGTTTGTGCTTCTACACGCGCTTCAAATCGGACCCCGAGTACTCAGGTATTTTTCATGACTAATTAATTATACATTAATTTTGTTTTAAACGCAGAGTTCGCTGAGACTATTTATATAAACATAGGTTTACTCGCGCCCTTGAAATCATGGACGATTTCATCCCGACATGTCGACAGGATGGAGACATCTTTGTCGGGGTTGCGCTCTCTGCGTTTAATTTTATCATGTAATGTCTAATTTTTTATGCAAAGGAATCGGCAAATTTTTTACAAATTATTTTTAAACGCCCGAAAAGTGAGTGGCGAAAAAGTGGCGAAAAAGTGGCGAAAAAATGCCTGTTGCCACACAAGAAAGCACAATAATAGATCATCTTAAAAAACATGCCCACATAACCTCCATCGAGGTTAAAGAAATATTTCATGTACAAGATCCGAGAGCCAGGAAAATTTTATCAATAATGGCCGAAAAAGGCATTTTGAAAAAACAAGGAAAAAGGAAAAGAAGTGATTCGTAGAAAGTGAACGACTTTTGAATAGTGAAAAGAGAACAATGAAAGATAAAAACAGTTTTTATTTAAATGAGGAGGAGTTTAATTACATTCTGCAAAATGGGGAATCTTATCTTGTTGAATTTAAGGAAAGGTTTAACAGCTCTCTTTCCCGTGAAATAACTGCCTTTGCCAATGCATCGGGCGGTAGAATCTATCTTGGAGTTTCTGATAGCGGGGTTGTCAGGGGAATCGAGATTACCAATAAAGTAAGGTCTCAAATTCAGGATATTGCCAATAATTGCCAACCTTCTATCCCAATAGAACTGAAAGAATTTAAAAATATTCTCAATCCAGCTCCTATGCGAACAGGCAACTATAACCTGCGCTGTTTTTGACGGTACCGAAAGAGTTCATGTGCTTAATCGAAAGGACTACACCCAGGATATTATAACTAATATTAATAATGCTCTTCACTTTATTAAGCAAGAGCTCAGGGTTAAATACGAAATGACCGGCACTGCTCGTCGTAAGGAGATTTATGAACTGCCGCTCGATGCAATTAGGGAGGCTGTGGTTAATGCGGTTGTCCACCGTGATTATTTTTTGGCTGGTTCTCATACAGTTATTGAGATTTTTGATGAACGTGTTGAAATATCTAATCCAGGCGGACTTCCCAAAGGACTCTCTAAAAAAGATTTTGGAAAAAAAGCTGTTCGCAGGAATCAAATCATAGCTTCTTTGCTACATCGAATAGATTTTGTTGAAAACATGGGTACAGGAATCAATAAAATCCGGACACTCTTAAAAAAGTCTGGTGCAGCTCCACCACAGTTTGAATTTGGTGATTTTTTTACAATTACATTTCTACGAAAAGAAAGGGAGCCTGGAACTGAGGAGAAAAGTTCGGAGAAAATTATAAAACTGATAAAAGAAAATCCAGAAACTTCTGCAGAATCCTTAGCTCAGATGATTGGAATAAGTCCAAGGGCTGTTGAAAAGCATTTAGCGAAATTAAAGCAAAAAGGGATATTGAAACGCATTGGTCCTGCTAAAGGCGGATATTGGGAGATAGAAGAGAGATGAGACCGGGGGCGGGAGACCGTTGGGCGTAGGGCGTTGTGCGTAGAGTGTTTTTTTACCACAGATTGCACAGATTAACACAGATTTTTTATATTATTTTAAAAGTAATTGCTGTATTAAAATGTAAATTACCATTCTGGGAAAATAAAAAAATAAATAAATTATTTTTTTTAATCTGTGTCAATCTGTGAAATCTGTGGTTAATAATTCGTGGACTGATTCGCGTGTAAATGAGAATAACCCGGTAATAATTTAACTTGACTATTAAAATTATCGGGTTAAATTACATTTATGATAAAACGACGGATATATTCGCAGATAAAGGCTCATTTACCGGCCAGGGAGATTTCTGTTCTTGTAGGATCCAGGCAGGTCGGGAAAACCACTCTGATGCAAGTGTTGAAACAGGAGTTGGATGCTGCCGGAAAACCAACTCTTTTTCTTAATCTGGATTATGAACCGGATTCCGTTCATTTCCAAACACAGAGTTCATTGCTGACCAGGATCGAACTTGAATTCGGAAAAAATCCCGGCTATGTTTTTATTGATGAAATTCAACGCAAAGAAAATGCAGGATTATTCTTAAAAGGAATTTTCGATCAAAATTTGCCCTGGAAGATCATTGTCTCAGGATCAGGTAGCCTGGAACTTAAAGAAAAGATCCAGGAATCTCTTGCCGGACGCAAACGACTTTTTGAAATAATGCCTGTTTCTTTTACAGAATATATCGATTATAAGAGCGGATATACCTATTCAGACAGAATTTTCCGTTACATTGAAAGTAATAAGGATCTTTTACAAACATATCTTGCTGACTATCTGAATTATGGCGGCTACCCGAGAATTATTACCGAGGCAAAGCGAAATGAGAAAAAGCTGCTCATCGATGAAATATTCCGCAGTTATGTAGAGAGAGATATCGTCTATTTGCTCAAGGTGGAAAGACCTGATGTCTTTATCAATCTTGTAAAACTGCTTTCAGCACATACCGGGAAGTTAATAAATTATTCCACGCTTGCAGCCAGATTGAACATTGCACTCCCAACACTAAAAAAATATATCTGGTATCTGGAAAGAACTTTTATTATTAAATCGGTAACGCCGTTTTTTCGAAATTTCAAAAAAGAAATTACTAAATCACCGGTTCAGTATTTTATCGATCTGGGATTGCGTAATTATGCTTTAAATCAATTTGGGAATGTGATCAATATCTATGACCAGGGATTTCTGTTTCAGAATTTTATTTTCAATATTTTATATGAGAAATATTCACCTATGGGTGGACACCTGCATTTCTGGAGAACAACCGATAAAGCAGAGGTTGATTTTGTAATTGATTTTCACGATACCGTGATACCTGTCGAAATCAAAAATTCATATCTTAAACAAAAAACGGTGAAACGGTCCCTGCGTAGTTTTATTGACAAATATCATCCGCAAACTGCCATGGTGATTAATCTTAATTTAGATGATACAATAAAAATTAATCAAACCCGTGTCATTTTCATGCCATATTACCGGCTTCTTGATGAGAACATGCCGGACGCCGGAGACCGTTGAGCGTAGAGTGTTTTTTTACCACAGATTTCACAGATTGACACAGATTAAAAAAAAATAATTTATTTATTTTTTTATTTTCCCAGAATGGTAATTTACATTTTAATACAGCAATTACTTTTAAAATAATATAAAAAAATCTGTGCTAATCTGTGAAATCTGTGGTTAATACTCGGTGTCTTCGGTGGTTAATAAAAAAATCCGCGGGAATCAGCGTCATCCGCGTCATCCTTGCCCGCCTCA
>JAGLYF010000341.1 GCA_023132435.1 Calditrichia bacterium
GCCAACGTGATTGTCGCGGGTTCAAATCCCGTCTCTCGCTCTTTTTTATTTTAGGCGACGTACCGCACCCGCCGAAGGCGGGCAAGAGTGGCTAAGGGAGAGAACTGAAATCCCGATTTTATCGGGATAAATCTTTGAAAAATATTAAGGCGACGTACCCAAGTGGCTAAGGGAGAGGTCTGCAAAACCTTTATGCGGCGGTTCGAATCCGCCCGTCGCCTCAAATAAATGTCTCAGGAAAATAAAACCTATTTCGTATATATTCTAAAAAGTGAAAAGGATAAAAAACGCTATATTGGAAGTACGAATAATCTTCAGCGTCGGATTGCTGAGCATAATAGAGGCACAGTAAAATCGACAAAATTTCGTCGACCTTTTAAAATGGTATACAAGGAGCAATTTCAGACACAGAAAGAAGCTGAAGACAGAGAAAAATTCTTTAAGACTGGACGAGGAAGGCAATTTATTAAAGAGGTGTTGCAGCTTTAGCCGCGACGTACCGCACCCGCCGAAGGCGGGCAAGAGTGGCTAAGGGAGAGGTCTGCAACCCGCCTCAGGCGGGCGAATCCGCCCGTCGCCTCCATATCCAAGAAAAATGATAAATGACAAATGAAAAAATAATGTACCTGCGACAGAAGAGTAGATAATTCTTTTGTCATATTTCATTTTTCATTTTTCATTTTTCATTAAAACAAGCCGGGGTGGTGGAATTGGTAGACACAAGGGACTTAAAATCCCTCGGACTTTTTTGTCCATGCCGGTTCAAGTCCGGCCCTCGGTACCAAAAAAATCCCCCGAGCACTCGGGGGATTTTTTAATTTCCAAATCACAAATCCCAAATTCCAACTGAAAATTAATGATATTTTCCCTAGCCAATTATGTAAGTGCCGGCTGGAGCGAAGCGGAAGTCCCGACTTTGTCGGGATTCAAGTCCGGTCGGAACGAAGTGGAGACCCCGATCACTCGGGGCCCTCGGTACAATAAAAACAAGGATTTAGGTCAGGTGAAATTTTGGGCCCGGATCCTTTTTTTATGCCCGGTGGCACCAAAATATCTGGCCATTTACTTTTTTAACTCTTGTAAGGTGTTTAATATTTGCCCTAATTTTGATCCGACATAAAGCATCCAGGCAAAGGCAAAAATACCGGCGGCCCAATACAAGATAATAAATACCGGTTGTAAATAAATAAATTCATTACTCATTTTTTAAATCCTCAGTTTAAATTATATTTCTTTTGAATGACCGAGATTATCCCATGCAAATTTTAATAACTTCATTCTCCTAGCTACTTTCCAAAATAAAAAAAACGCGAAACCAATTAGACCAAAAAACGCAAACACATAAAAAGCGAAAAAATAGAAATTCCACGTATCTCTACTCGCTTGGACATCTGTCTGACTTGGCAAAATGCCAAAAGCAAAAACAACTAATGCCAACCCCATTAATAATTGAGATAATACTTCAAAACCAGCCTTAAATCTCCGTTCAGGATCTTCATTGAGATATTCGATGTATTTTTCATCTTCTATTCTATTTGAATCACGTTTTTTCTTCCATCTGGCCACAAACCAAATAATTCCAAAAAAAACAGCTGAACCAATTATAGCTTTAGCAATATCCCAAAAATCACCAATACTGATATCAATCATTTTTCAAATCCTCATTTTAAATTTTTATTTTTTTTCGTTCATGGTGGAAAAAGGATGCGCTTGTACCATTAACTTATATTTTTTATAGGCCATAAATATTGCAACCACCCCAATCCCAAAAAACAGTATAGCAAAGAAAGAATAAAAGACTTTCCAATATAGTACATTTATCAATTCTGGAATTCCAATTACATATATGTAATTTAGTGTTAAAAGCGAAATACCAATTAACACGGTTAAGATCCCGCTTAAAGAATAAAACAATATTTGAAATCTATAATCTGCCCTCAGTTCAGAATCTTGTTTTAAATGCTCAATCATTTTTTTATTGTGTTTATTTCTTATTTCCCGTTGATCTTTGAATTTTTTAAGCCGTTTTCTAAGAATTATGTAGGCAATAAAGAGAATGATTTGGGCAACCGCAGAAGCGGCAACACCCAGCCAGAAATAAGCCATCATTATTCAAACCCTCATTTTAAATTTTTATTTTTTTCCGGTGCCATCTTTCCTGGGAAATTTCAGGATCTGGCCCCGGTTTAATTTCAAATGTGGTTTTTCTTGTGTGGGATCCGCAGCCTGGCAGGTGTAAATTTCATAGGCCCCAGGATCCAAATTGTGCTTTATAGACGATATCCAAGTCACCGCCGACGATATTTTCGAGGATTTTGTTTACCCCGTGAGATGAGGGATTAAGTTTTATTTTTGGAAAGATTGCTACCATTAATTATCTCACGGGGTGAATGCGATATGGCTTTACCTATCATCGTACGGGTCCAAAATAGCGATCCAACCAATTAAGAACTTCTTCCATCATCTTGTGCCTTGGTCTGGGAATCGTGTGAGCAACATCGAATAATACAAGTCGTTTATGCGCTTCTGGTGTACCCAAAAATTGATACATAGGAATTTGAGATGTCTCGTAGGGAAAGATATAATCAAATTTTCCATTGATCATCAATACCGGGATTTTCACATGCGGAGCAAAATTAATGGGATCATTACCTGGAAATACATCCCAGGTAGGAAAACCACCCAGCCTGAAAATACAAACTTTGAAACGTTTATCAAGAGCTATAAAAACTGGACCAAGAACCGATCCCCAGCTACTTCCCAAAAAACACAATTTATCCATATCAATATCTGTACGGCTTTCTAGAAAGTCAATTGATCTAGCCAGGTCTTTTTGCCACATGATGATGTGTTCCCGCTCTGAGATAGCTGTAGTATTTGGATCATAGGGATCGAATCCATCACGTCGTTCATATGTTGATTTATATACCGGGCATAAGACAGCACGACCGCTTTTGATTACAAAATCAACGGCGTCAAAGCTATTCAAATTATCACCATTGGCACTAGATCTCATGAATATCGCACGAGTGCCCGGAAAAAGTATAACTGTCTGAAAAGGAGGTGATGAGACTTTAGGAAGGAATAAGTAAACAAACATGCGTTCATTGCCGTATGGTGCGTCGAAATAAATTTTCTCTTTTGTCCAATGTTTATAAGTACTATCACTAAATTCTACTTTGATATTTAAATTGGCTTTTTCGTAAGAATATAAGCTGACATATGCATTATAAATTTCTTCTGGCACGGGTTTTTCTTTTGTGTAATCTCTGATTGGTGAAGATTGGATTGCTTGTTTAGTGGAATCAATTGATACATCTAATGCCACATATTTTACACACCGGAACCCATTAGCCGGTGATCGATCGAAAGGTGATCTAATGTCAGCATGGAAAAATGTATAAGATGGATCACCCCAGGCACCGCCTAAAATATAATGTTTTTCGCTGGTTTTATTAAAACACCATTCTCTAACATTCCCAGCCATGTCATATGTTCCATAATAACCAAGCCCATGATTCTTTCCCACCGGGATGAGACCACCATCGCCAAAGTTACTGAGCGGTATAATGTTTTCACTTGCATCGATGCCCGCTGCATATCCCCAGTGATATATTGTCGGTAATTCTTTTGCGACAAATTCTGCATAGGCAGATGCCTCATACCAACTCACACCTGATACAGGATGATTTTCCTGGCCTTCGGGATAATTTCCCACTTCCCATGTGGCAGGTCCGGTTCTTCCTGTTGCATCAACAAATTCTGCCATCGCTTCCTGCCAGGTAAGTATTTTACCGCCCTTGACAAATTCATTCTTCCAAAACTCTTGCCGCTTATATCCTCCCTTATCTACCCACACTTTAAATTGTTTATTGGTTACTTCAAATTTATCTATATAAAAATCAGCTAAATGAATGGGAAATAAATGGTCTAAACCCGATATCCGCAATTCTGATTTTCCACCCATAACCCGCACCATATCTTTTGGTGCGGTTCCTTCTTGGTAAAGTTTCATACGGATTTCACCCCTGCTGGCTGGAGCGGCTACAAGCACAGTCTGATATCCTTTCTTTTCTAATTTCCAGCGAAACATTACGTCAGGTATTCTTATGCTATCTATTGGTGTCAAACCAAGATATTTCCAATCAATTTCAATATCCATATAGGGCTTATAGTAAACTTCAGCATGTGAGGGTTCTGTGTCTATATTGATATTTTGGGACATTTTCGACCACTGATTTTGAAGAAGAGGGTCATCGGGAATATATTGTTCCGCTTCTTCTGCTAAGCTAAATGCAGCGATATAATCTCCAAATTCAATACATTTAGTTATTTCAGGTAATGCGTTATTTCTGGCCCAGGTGATCCTCTTGCTTTGGTGAATACTCCATAACACTATTAAGCTGATAATAATGATTACTACAATAGCAGAGATAAATATTCTTGGACTCTTTAAAGATTTTAAGAGGTTATTCACGATTTCTTTATTATCACTTTGAGACTTGCCGTTTATGCATTTAATCAAATCCTCTTCTAGTTCTGTCACAGATTGATAACGTGCGTTTTTATCTTTTTTTAAAGCCTTAAGAACTATTTTTTCTAAATCTGAAGAAACTTCGTGCTTAAATTTTGTTATAGGTTCTGGTTCATCGTTTAGAATTGAATAAACCAACGATTGCTCGTAATCACCCTGGAAGGGTAACCGGCCGCTAAATAATTCATACAAAACGATTCCAAAGGACCAAATATCACTTCTATGATCAACTGATTCACCTCTTGCCTGCTCAGGGGACATATAATTAACCGTACCAAGCGTAGAACTCTCTTTAGTTAATTTGCTTACTCCTTTCAACTTGGCCAGACCAAAATCCAGAATCTTAACTCTGCCCTCATTATCAATGAGAATGTTTTCCGGTTTGATATCTCTGTGGACAATATCAGCCTTATGGGCTTCGGATAATCCTTCGGCTATCTGGGTGATGATGTTAAGGGCATTAGGAACTCGGAATTCGGAACTGGGAATTGTTGATATATCTGATTCCCCCCCTATCAACTGATCGTGTCCCACATTTTTTA
>JAGLYF010000342.1 GCA_023132435.1 Calditrichia bacterium
GACGGAGTCCATGTCCAGTTTTCCATTTAACTTTATCAGGGCGATGTTTTGAAGGTCTATTTCTGTTACTTTCATTTTCTTGACTCCTTTTTTAGGTCTCACTGATTAGTAATACATGAACCGTGCCAAGATTGGTAATACTGCAATATAATTTTATAATTATATGTTTATATTGACGTTATCGAATATTTTTTATGAAGGGAAATTTTGAAGAATTAGTGAGAATTTATCTCAGAATGGGATTTTGTCTCATTGTGAGAAAAAAAAGGTGTTTTAGTTTGAGATTAATTCGGATCGGAATTAGGGTAGGTTTTACTAATTTTAAAAAATAGACCACGGATGACACGGATTGAACGGATTAACGCGGATTTGGATATTTCTTTTATTTCATTTCAAGATTGTTGCTTGAAAACATTAGAGCTGTCACAAGTGTTAAATCGCTTTCTCGCAGCGGCGCGACGGTCGCAACGTTTTTATTAACTTATTTAACTAAAGGAAAAATTTTTAGTCTACGGAATGCTTTTTCAGTTGGGATAAAATAAATATAAAATCCGTGAAAATCAGTGTCATCCATGGTCTATTAAAAAAAGACGAGGATCTAATCTTATTATTTGAGCAACAACCTTCGCTTTATATCGATAAATGAACCCGCTTCAATTTTATAATAATATATTCCACTGGCGAAGTCTCGAGCATCCAATTCGATGCTATAATATCCTGCTTCCTGTTTCCCAGTTATCATATTGACACCATTTTTTTCTCATTGGACATTCTCGCTATAGTACTAGGGATTATATTAATTAACCACAGAGGGCACTGAGTAAATATTTAATAATTATTGATTTAAACGAATTCATTCTATTAATCCCTCTGTGATCTCTTAAAATTCAATCTGAATTCTGACTTTAATAGATCATTTGATTATTGCCCTTAAACTCTCAAGTAGAACACCCTCAGCCACCCACTCAATTCATATAAATAGGAAAATTTTAAAATATAAATGACTAGACCCTGCTGATTTATATATCATAAATTATAATTATTTAAGCTCTGAATTTAATACTATATCCTTTTGGAGTACGCAGAGTGTTTTTCAGTGCTCTCTGTGGTTTTCTATTTTTGTATAGAATTCCATTAGTACGTTGCGGGCCTGGGGATTTTCCTCAATGGATAGTAAAGCGAGCAGGGCTTCTATTGTTGATTCGGCTCCTGAATTCAGATTGACATCGCCATCATCATTAATACCATCAAAACAGATGCCAGTCTGTGGATCATACATAACTTTTTGAGCAAAATTATCGCCGAAAAACCATGATGCGATTTTACCCGCCTGTTTAGCATATTTAGATTGACCAGTAATCTTAAATGCTTCAAGACAAGCATAGATCATGGGCCTGATTCCGTAAGCAATTTGTGGTGCTTTTTTATAATCTAATTTTAATATATTATCACCTTGCTTCTTAAATTTGATTTCGCAGGCATATTTTTCCTTTATCAGATAATTATAAAAATAATTTATCTCCATCAGACTGCCTGTCAAATACCGATCATTCCGTATAAGTATAAATGTATTCAGAAGAACGTAGGATTGAACACTTCCCCAAGCATGCCAATTATTCTCCCAGCTCAGGTATGCGCCATAAGGAAATTGCAGAGAATCTCCGGCCTGCATCTCAGCAATCCCATCACACAACCACTCAATGAGACTGAACACCTGTTGATTTTCATCATATTTATAAAAGCTTTTTAATCCTAAAACAAGGGTAGCTCCCTGACCACTTGCACCATTGCTGGGGAGCCATTTCGGAATTCTAAAGCCCTCAATCAATCGATATTCCTTATCAAAATTATAATCTTTTATTACAATATTTACAGTCCTCTCCATACTCTGCCAAATTCGTTCAGCTAACACTTTATCCTCACGAATCATTACCGGATATATCTCCGATAATGCCCAGAGTGCACGCCAGGTCCACCAGTTCCCTATCGGTATACTTCTTTTATATGTCTTATTTATTTTTATGTCTTCCAGTACAAAATTATAGAAATAACCATTTTCTGCCTGCATATACAATAAAAATTCAGACAGTTCTGTGGATTTTTTTAAGTAAGTTTTGTCTCCTGTCCGGGAATAATATCGAATATAAAATACCGCTGCTCTTGCCACATCATCAACACAGGCAATCCCTTCATGTGCTTCCCAGACCCATTGATAATCAGGATGCTCACTATATATATGGATGATTGCCATCGACCTTCCCTCCGCCTCGACTTGTTCGTATAGATGATCGAGATGAGCGGAGTTTACCAATGATTGGATCGAAATCTCTGAGTTATTTGTTTGACAACCAAAAACAGCAAGAAGCAGTATAATCAGCGATTTATACATTCTATTCATACATGGTTCCTATTTATTATTTAGGTAGTGTAAAAAATAAACATAGAGTTCACAGAGTTTTCAACCCATCCCTTAAGGGATGGGTTTTACAGCACGACAGAAGATAATCTACCGTTGTTGTTGCCAGACAGATATTCATATCTGCACCAGAGTAATAAATAAAAACTTTTCCGTCCTGATGGAAAATCCAGCCTGTCGAAAAGATAACATTTCCCACATCACCTATCCTTTCGTACTCACAGTCAGGTGCTAAAATCGGTTCACTGGTTTTTCCCTTAACAATCCACGGTTTGTCCAAATCAAGGAGCATGACACCGAGCTTATAACTGGAAGATATTCCAAATCCGCGCACTCCATGGTACAACATTAACCAACCCTCTTCTGTTCGTACCGGTTGACTAGAATTTCCGATCTTATTATGTTCCCAAGTCCCTCTTTGACCTTCCATTAAAAACCGGTATTCCCCCCAATGAAACAGATCGGGGCTTTTGCTAATCCACATATCACGGCGTTTTTCTGCACTCGGGCGATCAACCTTCCAGTAAAATCCATTAATTTTTTCCGGAAACAGAGCGGCATCTTTATTTGATGGTTCAGAGATAGAACCCAGTATTTCAAATTTGTCAAAATCTTGTGTTTTTGCCATCATTACCACTGGCATGTATCTGGAATATCCGGTATAAAGAATATAATACTCACCATCAATTTCTGTAATTCTCGGATCTTCAATACCCCATGCCACGTAATCAGACCATTCACCATGATCTTCCGGTTTCAGACATACTTTATTGCCAACTTTGAAATTGAGACCATCGTTACTTCGTGCAAGAACAAATGACGAACGACCAGTAGGCATCTCCACCCGACACAGTAACAAATATTGTCCCTTATAAATAACCGGCGCCGCATTAAAAATACTATTCACCGGAAATGGAACATCCTCTTTTATTAAAATAGGATTTTTTTCATAACGTAGTATTGACATATCACCCTCATCGATTCAACAAATAACTAG
>JAGLYF010000343.1 GCA_023132435.1 Calditrichia bacterium
GTGGTTTTATCCGTTATTACAGAAAACGATGTAGAACAATTAGCCAATGGTGTCCCCATGTCTGTTATTGCGCAAAATGCGATAGCCAGAATGCATAGAGAAGCCTATGAGCAAGGCGGTGTCCTTTCTTCTCGTGATATTGGACTGTTAACATTAAGAACCCCATCCTATGTATCCAGAATAAGGTTAGAATACGAGAAAAAGAATAATTGTCTTCTACCTCATACCGGCTTATTGCATGATATGGGATCTTGTATTTCGCATAAAAAAACAATTGTTCGTAAAGTTATTGTTGAAAAAAAAGATCCCGCTGATGTTGCCAGAGAGTGTAATCATTCGCAAAGTGCTGTGGATCATTACCTGAAAGATTTTCACAGAGTAAAAACGGCTTACCAGCAAAATCAGGATAACGATTATGTTCACATTGTTACAGGTCTCGCAAAACATGTTGTCAAACAATATATTGAAATGATCAATCATGCTTAAATTTAATTTGACTTGCCACCTGGCAATAACTGTGGCGGATAATTCGTGGACCGATTCGGCCTGCCCCGTACTACGGGGGTAATTTGTGGACTAATTGGTTTTGATTAAATAATCCTTGCCTTTGGAATCATCCCTGAGTAGTTTATCCTATCTTTCCTTGTCGTATTGCTTTCTTATCCTCAACAATTAGTACGAGATATGTATGATAGGAAGAACAGTATCTCATTATAAGATCATCGAGAAACTCGGTGAAGGGGGAATGGGCGAAGTGTATCTTGCCGAAGATACAACGCTCAAACGCAAGGTAGCTATTAAATTCCTGCCGTCCCGAATAACAGTTAATGAAACGGATAAAGCCCGTTTCCTGCAAGAGGCACAAGCCGCCGCTGCTATTAATCACCCAAATGTATGTGTTATCCACGAGATACAGGATCAGGAAGAACGCCCGTTCATCGTGATGGAATATGTTAAAGGACAGACTCTGAGTGAAAAAATTGCTTCCGACTCTATGTCAATAGAACAGGTCATTGAATATGCTCTTCAGATTGCAGAAGCCCTGCAAGTAGCACATGACAAAGGAATTATTCACAGAGATATAAAGTCCGACAACATCATGGTTTCAGCGAGCAACCAGATTAAGGTAATGGATTTCGGTCTGGCGAAGCTAAAAGGATCGGTTAAATTAACAAAATCATCCAGCACGGTTGGCACCCTGGCCTATAGCTCACCGGAACAAATCGATGGCCGGGAAATTGATGCGCGCGCTGATATTTTTTCCTTCGGTATTGTATTATACGAGATGGTCACCGGCCAGTTGCCATTTCAAGGCGATTATGAATCATCATTGGTCTACTCGATTATGAACGATCAACCCGAATCACCCTACAAAATTCGTCCTGACATTCCCCTAGCATTGGACGAAATAATTATGAAGGCATTGATAAAACAGCCAAATGAACGCTTTCAATCAATGACTGAGATAATCGACGAACTGAGTGATCTGACGTCGATTAGTGGAAAAAAACATGAAGGAACGCGTTTTCTCAACAAATGGATGGTTCCGTTTAGGCGGCCTAAAGTATTTGTGCCTGCAGCCCTGGTGTTACTTATTCTTGCTTTCATCGTAATTAACGAATTCAGTCGACAAAGCGATTACCAAAAAATTGAAAATGAACTTATTCCACAACTCAAAAAGACAATCGAAGAATCCGATCCTTGGAACACGACTGCCGCCTTTCACTTGGCACAACAAATTGAACAGATCCAACCAGATCACCCGGAACTTATCACCCTCTGGCCCGAAATATCTGCCATTGTAACAATAGAAACGGATCCTCCGGGTGTACGGATTTCTATGAAACAAGACGATAATCCGAAATCAAATTGGCACTATTTGGGCACGTCACCAATTGAAGGCATACGATTACCGATAACTTTTTTTCGCTGGAAAGTAGAAAAGGAAGGGTACAACACGATTCAAGGTGTTTTATTTATCAACCCAAAGCCCGAAAAACCTGACGATCCAATTTTTATAAAATTGGATCTCATTGGAGTATTTCCAGCCAAAATGGTTCGGATTCCCGGAACAGACGATGTTGGAGATTTTTATATAGATGCCTTTGAGGTCACAAACCGTGAGTATAAGAAATTTATTGAAGCAGGTGGATATCGCAACAAGGATTATTGGAAATATCCCATTGAAGATGAAGGAGAAATAATTGAATGGCATGAAGCGATGAAACTCTTTGTCGATCAAACCGGTCGTCATGGTCCATCTTCCTGGTATGCGGGGGATTATAAGGAAGGTCAGGCTGAATATCCGGCATCAGGAATTTGCTGGTATGAGGCAACGGCCTATGCTGAATTTGCCGGAAAATCACTGCCGACGGACGAGCATTGGTATATCGCGTCGGGACAAAGAATCCCGTTTCTCTTTTACTTTCATAATAGCCATCTGGTCAGCTCCAGTAATTTTTCTGAATCAGGATTGGAGCCGGTTGGTAACAGGAATGTCATAAATGCATATGGATTATATGATATGGCCGGAAATGTTCGTGAGTGGTGCTTCAACAAATCAGAAAAGGGAAGAATTCTGCGCGGGGGAGCCTGGGACGATGCCGCCTATCTTTTTAATCAACGAGCACAGGCATCTGTCCTGGATCGATCGCCAAAAAATGGTTTCCGCTGTGTGATATATTTGGAACCGGAAAACATTGACCAGAAATTATTTGCTCCCGTTACGGTAACGAGTCCCAGCGATTATGGGGAACGAGAACCTGTAGCTGATGATATATTTGCAGTGTATCGTCAGTTATTTGCCTATGACCAAATTAATCTCGATAGCCGGATTGAACTCCGTGATGATCAAAACACTAATTGGGTGATGGAAAAAGTATCCATTAATGCTGCATATGAAAATGATCGTCTTATAATATATTTCTTTTCTCCCAAGAATGTCCAGCCACCATACCAGACAATTTTATATTTCCCCGGTGCAAGAGCTACATACATATCATCAAGCAATCAGATAACATCTTTAACAGAGTTTAAAAAACACATTGAGTTTTTACTCAAAAGTAGAAGGGCAGTAGTCTTTCCGGTTTACTATGGCACTTTTGAAAGGGACATAGAAATATGGGATCGGATTTCACCATCAACCCACCCCCACCAATTTACACAGGTCAGAATTAAAATCATCAAAGATGTAAAACGCTCACTTGATTATGTCTGTTCAAGAAGCGATGTCGATTCTAACCGGATTGGCTACTTTGGCTTTAGTTGGGGCGGTGCATATGCCCCTTTTACATTAGCGACTGATAATCGCATCAAAGCAGCCGTGTTAAAAGTAGGTGGATATTATATATACAGCAAAGCACGGGAGGAGGTACAACAGTATCATTATACGCCCCGGGTAAAAAATCCTGTCCTGATGCTGAATGGTTATTTCGATGCGGCGTTTTCTGCCGAATTATCTGTAAAGCACATGTTTGACGATCTGGGTACAGATCCAAATCACAAAAAACTGATCATTTACCCGGACTCCGATCATTGGATACCGCAAAATGACCTGGTCAGGGAAACGCTCGCCTGGTATGATAAATATCTTGGTATGGTGGGGAATTAGGGCATGATCGGTAAAACTATATCTCACTATGAGATCATCGAGAAACTCGGAGAAGGCGGGATGGGAGAAGTCTATCTTGCTGATGACCTCAAACTGGAACGCCAAGT
>JAGLYF010000344.1 GCA_023132435.1 Calditrichia bacterium
TCGCTCAGGACAGGCTCTTTTTTAAGGGGGAATAGAGATATACCAACCGATATCAAGCATCGAGTATCCAGTATCGAGAAACCAATTCCGAGTTCCGATTATATTTATTTAATCCGGTAAAATTCGATTCTACGGTTTTTTGCCCTGCCTCCACTTGTATTATTCGGTGCAATCGGGCTTTCCGGTCCATATCCTTTAGTCGTCATCCGGTATGGTGCGATGCCATGTTTTAGCATATAATCCCGGACCGTATCTGCTCTGCGTTGCGAGATCCGCACATTGCCCTGGTAACTACCGGTGTTATCTGTATAACCACGAATTTCAACCTCTATTTCCGGATTATTCTTCAGGGACATTGCTGCTTTATCAAGTATTCGCATGGAATTGGCAGTTAAATCTGCCCGGCCTGAAGCAAAATTAACTCCTTCGAGTACAAGGGCCTGACCGACCTCTATCTCCGGCTTACTATCCGGGCACCCGTCTTCATCCTGATAGCCGTTAAAAGTTTCCGCTTCATTAGGACATTTATCATCTACATCGAGAATGCCATCGCCATCATTATCCGGATCAGGTACACCATCTTCATCCTGGAAACCATCAATATCTTCCATGGTAAGTATACCGGCAGCAAGGGTAGCATCCGTTCCCGGCATTTTATCGTTTACATCTAGGATACCATCCCCATCATTATCCGGATCGGGCGCGCCGTCCTGATCCTGAAATCCGTCATGATCTTCCGGCTCATTAGGGGCCTGGTCTCTGTAATCAGGCACACCATCCTGATCATTATCAGGATCCGGTATGCCATCACTGTCTTGAAAACCATCATAATCCTCTGGCCGGGCCGGATCTCCATCGTATTTGTCGGGAATCCCATCGCCATCGCTATCTCTGGGTGCCCCAAGGTTAAAAACCAATCCTAGTGTAGCCGTAAAATATCCATCATAGCTGCTACCTTTTTTTATATCATCTACATAATCTGTCAACGCCTGGTGGTACATGGCTTCCAATTCAAGCCCCACGACCTCAGAAAAGAAAACTGCAAGGCCGCCACCGACCGGTACGGCAAACTGTATATTTTTATACTCACCAGCCGCATTATTAGGTAATTTACTGCCACTTTTATCCTGAGGATTGATATGCATAACCTCAAAACCGGTCGTCAGGTAGGGATTCAGAGGGCTGGAGGGAAACAATTTTACTTTCATCATCGGTGTAAAATTGTATAACATTGTTTTAAAGTACTGATCACCTTGTTCTGCCTGTAAAAAGGATGCTCCGGCATTAAGTCCAATAGCAAAGGGATCAGAAATCCACCAGAATAATGAAAAAGCAGCGGATCCATTTACCTGACGATCATTAATATCACCCCAGTAGCTATTTGCACCGGCTTTAATTCCCAATTCGGTTTTACCTCCTGTTTCATCAGCAAAAACAGGCATAACTACAAGACATGTTAATAGAATTACACTCATAAGCTTTTTCATGACATCTCCTAACCTATCATACTTATTATACCTGATCTATTCATAAACAACTGAGAGTATTAATAAGTAAAAAGTTAGAAGGAAAAAGTAAAAATATTTTCAGAATAGTATACACTACTTTTTACTTTTAACTTTTACCTTTTTACTTTCTAGTTATACTCAGTGCTCTCAGTAGTGAATTATTCAGGTTTTTATTTAATTATGAATTTTAAGCCCCATTAAGCACACACTTAAATATTCGACTGCTATTTTTCAACCTGAAGGAATATTCAAATTTTATTTATTCAATTAAAGATACTTCCCTGTTCCCAATTTACAATAAAATTTCATGCTTATTTTCATTTTTTATTCCCCCATTTTCCCATCGATCTATCTTACTTTCCTCAAATTAAAGACAGAATCTTCCTCAGGTGTGCAATTTTTGCATCATTTATACTAAATACCTATCCATTTCGCTAATAAATACCTATAGTAGGCAATATTCATGCCACTATGATTCAGGTTGAGGGGGAAGTAGACTTTTAAACCGCGAAGACGCAAAGAACATTTAAAATCTAAAAAATAGCTACAGAGCCACAGAGCCCACAGAGAAAAAATAGATAAAATTTTTTAAATTGTGTACCATCCGCATTATATTTCTTATAAAAGCCTCAAATTTGATTTACAATCAAGTTTGTAAATTTAGTATATAATATTTAAATTTTTGATTTATTATCAATATTCCTTGTCTATGTAGAAAAGGAATATTATTTGGAGAGGTGCGAGAGTGGTTGAATCGGCACGACTGGAAATCGTGTGTACCCTCTGGGTACCGTGGGTTCGAATCCCACCCTCTCCGCTTTTATAAACAAAAACTAACCGCAAAGATCACGCCAGTGGGCGGATTCGCCTACCGGCGAACGCAAAGATTTTCGAATTCAATTAAAAAAATTGCCACAGAGATACGGAGGGCAAAGTGCCTATAAAATTAAATCATCTTTTCTCTGTGGGCTCTGTGGCAATTTTCTTGGTTCTTCAGATAAAAATTCCCGGTTCCGAGTTCCCAGTTCCCATAGTTAATTTCTTTTGCGCATTTCTTCAAAAAAAAGAGACATGTAGTGTCTGCATTCGCTATCAAGTATGCCGGGTACCACTTCTATTCTATGATTGTTTCGAGGATCATCCAGCAGGTTAAAAATACTTGAGTGCGCACCGGTTTTCATCTCCGGGGCGCCATAAACCAGTTTTTTTAAACGTGCTAAAATCATTGCGCCGGCGCACATGGCACACGGTTCGATCGTAACATACATCGTTGCCTCATTTAACCACTTTTTACCGAGAGCATTTGTCGCTGCAGTCAGGGCGATCATTTCTGCATGAGCTGTTGGATCCTGCAACAGTTCTACCTGGTTATGCCCCCGGCCAATTACTCTGTTTTCAAAGACGACAACAGCACCGACCGGCACTTCCTCCTCTTGAAGGGCCCGCTTTGCTTCCTTAAGGGCTTCACGCATCCATTTTTCGTGTTGATTATTCATAATGATCAATTTATAGTTACAATTTTTACATTAAAATATATTTATATATCAAAGATTATTCAACATGTATAATTTTTTTGTCCACGAATTACACGAATTAACACGAATACAGTATTATGAACCACAAGGACACAGAGCACGAAGAAACATTTTTTG
>JAGLYF010000345.1 GCA_023132435.1 Calditrichia bacterium
ATCCCGTGAAGCCTTAATAGCCAACACCTCAAGCATGATTGCCGCCTGACCTTCGTAGGCCACTGTTTCCCTGATTCCCAGGATAGCGGCAACGGCATCAAAGAGTCGTCCGCAACTCGATGTAGCCGGGGAATTTATTTTTTTCTCGATTGCTTGAGAAACAATTCTTATCTGCTCTGCACGATCACTGAAAAATGTTTGTGCCAGTTCCGTCCCATCTTCAAAATACTTTTGTAAATAGGAAACTGCCATCCGCCACGGTTCAAGGATCGCTTTATCACCCCCCGGCATGGGTATGTAATCAAAATGGGCCATACGTCTGAAAGTATGTAGGTTGCAAACCAGGATTTCACCACCCCAAATCGCGCCATCATCACCAAATCCTGTTCCATCCAGGGCAAAACCAATGATATCATCTTCAATACGGTGTTCAGCCATGACACTCAATATATGGGCATAATGATGTTGCACAGGCTTAGCCGGAATCTCTGCATTTTCCTGAGCCCATTTTGTTGACAGGTACTCAGGGTGAAGATCATGAACAACACATTTTGGTTCAACCTCAAAAAGGTTCTGTAAATGATTAATGGTATGTTCAAAGGCAATTAATGTTTGTAAATTTTCTAAATCACCAATATGCTGACTGAGAAATGCTAAATTGTCCTTTGTCAAACAAATAGTATTTTTGAGATGTCCACCGACAGCGAGGACAGACTGCCCTATTTTAGAAAGGATGATTGGTCTGGGGCTATATCCTCTCGATCTCCTTATAAAAAAGGGTTTCTCTTCCCAAATCTGCAAGACGGAATCATCACAACGAATATAAATTTCTCGATCGTGGAGTAAATAACAATCGGCAATGTGATCCATTCGTTTTATACATTCCTCATTTTCAAAACATATGGGTTCTTCTGATATATTTGCACTGGTCATAACCAAGACATCCAAACTTCCGGTATGAAAAATCAGTTCATGCAGCGGGGAATATGGTAACATCACTCCAAAATAATCGTTATCAGTTGAGATCTCTGGTGAGAGACTATTCTTTTCCTTTTTCCTGCATAAAACAATAGGCCGGTGAAGATTGGATAATTGAATGCGTTCGGCCTCATCGACATAAGCATATTGAGTTACGGATTCTAAATCCTTAACCATCAAAGCAAGAGGTTTTTCAAAACGATGTTTTCTGGTGCGTAAGTCGTGAACAGCTTGATTATTTTTCGCATCAACAGCAAGATGAAACCCCCCTATACCTTTAATTGCAGCAATTTGTCCGTATTCGAGAGCATCCAGCAGTTTTTTAATTGGCTCATTTGTATTTATAGTTTGGTCTTTTCCAATAAATTTTAAAGATGGCCCACAAACCGGGCAGGCATTTGGTTGTGCATGGAACCGTCTGTCCCTGGGATCGTCGTATTCCTCCTGACACTGCCTGCACATCTTGAATTCAGACATGGATGTTTTTGGACGATCATAGGGAATATCAGATATAATTGTATAGCGTGGACCACAATTCGTACAATTAGTAAATGGATACAAATATCGTCTGTCTTCGGGTTCCAGTAATTCGTGTGTACAATCCTCACATGTGCTAATATCCGGTGAAATCAGGGTATTTCTTTGCTGGAACGCTTCGCTTTGTAGTATCTGGAATTGTGTTTCGTCTTTTTTTGAAATTTCCCGGACATCAATACGGATTACCTGGGAGAGCGGTGGTGGTTGGAATTTTAGTGTAGCTATAAATTTTTGAATGCTATCTTCGTTTCCTTCAATCTCGATTGAAACCCCATCTGAGTTATTGTTTACAAAACCGGATAACCGCAGACGATCAGCGAGCCTAAAAATATAAGGCCGGAATCCTACACCTTGTACGATTCCGGTCACTTCAATTAAAAATCTTTTATGCATTCACGAAATTAGTTATCGTCTTCCAGGCCAGCCATCTCCCTGAACAAGGCAAGTGTTTTTTGTGCTTCCTCTTCATTCAATTTCTGGATGGCAAAACCGGCGTGAACAATAACATAATCACCAATTTCTGCTTCTGGCAACATCATGAAACTGATTTCTTTTTTCACACCAGCCATCTCTGCAATTCCCATACCATTTTTACAAGAGATAACCTTCATAGGAACCGCTAAACACATAGTATTTTCCCAATATTTAAACTTTAATCACTTAGATTGATAACGACATCAATGCGGCGGTTAAGAGCTCTTCCTTCAGTTGTTTTATTAGAGGCTACAGGTTTCTCAGAGCCAAATCCAACGGATGTTATCTGTTCACGACTTATACCCATATTCGCAATGATATATTCCCGTACGGCGGAGGCTCTTTCTTCCGAAAGACGTTTGTTCGTTGCAGCATTTCCCTGGCTATCGGTATGCCCTTCCAGTAATATATGTCGGTCAGGAAATATCTTAATTGCTTCCTGAACTTTTGAGAGAAGAGAAAAATATTCTGGTTGTATAATTGATTTTCCTGAGGGAAAAGTCAAACCATGAAGACGTATGACGAGACTTTCACTATCATATGCAACTTTTGCTTCACCCGGTGTAAAGAGAGACTTTATTTTTTTAATCTTTGATTCAAGTTCTTCCACTTTTGCCAGTTCAGCCGATGACAAAGTTGCCTCTTCTCTGACAACATCGTATTCTTCCTGTAATTTTGTCACTTCAGCTCTGAGACGATCACGCTCAGTCTGAAGTTCAATGATGTTTGATTGAATCGTATTCACAGCATCATTCATTCCGGCATCATAGCGTGGATTTTCATTAAATTGTGTAGCAAAACCGGTCAGGATATCTTCATACCCAAGTTGTAATTTTTCCCAGTTTCGTTCATCGTCACTTAAAGTTTCAATTAGCTGGGTTAAGTACATCGCATGTCTTGCCTGATATTCACATTCCTCAGCTTTGATCGTTGCATCCTCTTTCGCATAGCGATTATTCGTTAATAATTCTTCTGTTTCATTTAGAAGATTCTGAGCATACTGAAATGTACTGGGAGCTACATCCAGACATCCTTGATCTCGTGCTTTATTTACCAGATTTCGCGCTTCCCCCAATATCGCACCTTTTATGGCTTTAAGTTCTGCTTTTCTGAAAAATTCTTCTGAATCACTCCCTTTATCCCTGGCATCTTCAATATCGCCGTCTTCTATTTCAGTCGCTGCTTCAAAAAATTTGTTTTCGCCTTCCTTAAATAACTCCGCCGCCAGTTGATCCGCCTGAACATTTAAAGCATCCACTCTGGCAATCATCGGTTCCTTTAAGGTTATTTTCGCCAGATTTACAACCTCCATTGCTCGTGTACAATTCCGGTCAGCTTCGGTTAGCTTCTCTCTGACGTCACGTGTACTCTCATTATTTAAATACAACTTATTTGCTTCCTGAAAATTCTCAACCGCTTGCTTATAGAATTCAGGTGATAACAATTCAGCGCCCTGCTCCCGGGCTTCATCGATTTTCTTTTGGACATCTCCAAAAATACTCTCTTTCGCATCTTGAGCGAATAACACCGAAGAGCAAGTTAAAATTAAGACAACTAAAATTCTTGGTATAAATCGTTTTTCAAACATCATGTCCCCACATGTTTATAAATTTACAAATTTGTAAAAGATATTAATTTTTCCTTGAAAAGGAAAGAAAATTTTAATTCGGTAATTTGGACCAGCCTCGAATTACTTAAAATTTACAAGCGTTTATGAATAGATTAGACTACATAATGATCGGAATACTATAAATTATCCCTGATCCAATCAATCCATACATCGAGACCTTCCCCTGTTTTACAGGACAATTCGATTATCTCCAGATTCGGATTAATTGTATGAGCATGTTCGCGAACTCTATTCATATCAAAATCCACATATTCCAACAGATCAGTTTTATTAATGACCATCACATCAGAAACCCGGAACATGGGAGGGTATTTGGAGGGTTTATCATCTCCTTCGGTGGTACTCAGCATGACTATTTTTTTATCCTCGCCGAGATCATAATTTGCCGGGCATACGAGATTACCCACATTTTCAATAACCAGTAGTTCGAGCGTCGAAAGATCGAAGTTTTCCAGGGCATTTTGAACCAGTTTTGCCTCAAGATGGCAACCTCCATTTGTCACGATTTGCACAACCGGCACATTATATTTTGCTATCCTTTGAGCATCATTGTCGGTCTGAACATCTCCCTCAACCACACCAATTTTGATCGAGTTGTTCAGTTGCTCAATGGTTTTTTCCAGCAGACTGGTCTTCCCCGATCCCGGAGAACTAAGAAGATTTATTGTGAACAGTTTATTTTTTTTGAAAATTTGCCGGTTTTCCGCAGCAATCTCATCATTTTTTTTTAAGATTTTACGCTCGACGGTGACAATAGACATCTATTCTACCTCCAAATGGGTGATTCGAAGTTCTTGTCCCCCTTTGACGGCAATACTGGAGGATTTACAGTTAGGACATACAAACTCGAAATTTTCAATTTTAAATGAGTAATTACAATCTGAACAAGTTCCGGTTAATGGTATAATATTAATAATAAGCTTTGATTCCCGATAGGGTGAATTTTCGACCAAAGCTTCATAACAAAAAGTGAGAGAATCCGGAACCACGGCCACCAATTCACCAACTTCAACAGCCACTTCCATTAGTTTGCGACCATTTTCTTTTGTCATATATTCATCAACAATGTCCAGTATACTTTGAACAATAGACATTTCGTGCATGTTATTATTTTTTCCCTAAATACTTTAATATTCGTCTTAGTGCAACCTGCCCGATACCCTGCACCGTGATTGCCGCTTTATCTGTAAGCACTGTATCCAGAGTCTTTAAAATTTCGTTTATCGAATTACAGGTAAAAACCATTTTTTCTTTGCTTTTGATCAGTGAAACTCCTCGACCGATATATTCAGCATAATTTCCAACAGTGATCAGACAATCAATAGGTAGAGCCGAAAGAAAATAACCCATGTTAAGATGATGTTCTTCCACATTAGGACCATACTCGGTCATATCACCCAGTATATAAATCAATTTGTCCGTATACGGTTTAAAACCGATCATGGCACGGGCTGCCTTCGCCACCGAACGAGGTGTTGCCTCGTAACTTTCATCAATCAGATAAAATCCATTCAGATTATATAGTTTACCCCGCCCTGCCGGTAACTCATAATCGGTTTGGAAAATATCAAGAATATCTTCTATTGAGAATCCCAGGGTAACCAGGGAAGCAGATGCGGACAGAAAATTATAAACATCGTTAATGCTGTAAATTGGGATTGTTACATTATATTTGTTATTTAATGTAAATGACGTACCTTTTGGACCCAGATGTTTTATTCCACAGGCGAAGTACTCTGCATTTTGGCTGAGTCCGAATTTTAAGATATTTTTTGTGGAAATGTATTTCCCGACGGCTGAGCTCAACTCATCATCTTTATTCAGGATGGCTGTTCCGTCCCGGGCAAGATATTTAACCACCTCTGATCGTTGTAGAGCAATATCTACCATCCCGCCAATATAAGAAAGATGTGCATCACCAATGTTGGTGACTAAACCAATATTTGGTTTAATCAATCTCAATATCTCAGCAAAACTTTCACCACGATGAAAATCAAATTCGAAGATGGCATAGTCATAATCACTGGAAAGTTTACGAAGTGTATTTAAATTATTTTCCCAATTTCCATAACCATGATGATGTTTGAGCACACGACCATTTTTATCAAGGACTGTCTTAATCATTTTAATCGTCGTAGTTTTACCGACATTTCCAGTTACACCAATAACCGGTGATTTGAATTTTCTGCGGACACTAAGTAGTTTTTTTCGTTCTTCTAAATCGAGTCTTCGTCTCATTCTCACCTTTTCATTAAGCTGTTAAATTTAGTATACTCTATGATAATAAATCAAATAGTAATTCATTTCTTTTCAGATTCTTTTAATTGGTAGGAGAATAACAAAACGGATTAAGATTACATGCAGTATTTATTATCGATGATTTAATGTTATTCTTGAGACTGCAACAAAAAAAAGAACTCATCCCCCTACCCCCTTCTCTTACAAAGAGAAGGGGAGCAGATCACTCAATGCTGTATAAATTTGATTATGATTCCCCTCTCTTCTCAAGAGAGGGGTTAGGGGTGAGTTATTTGAATCAAGTTTAAGATCAATAAGCAAAAAATTCCTTTGCTTTTTTAAGCTGATCGACAAAAGAATCAATTTCTTCTTTTGTATTATAGAAGTAAAAACTGACTCTCGTTGTTGCAGCGATATTTAATTTTCGCATTACCGGTTGAGCACAATGATGACCAGCACGAACGGCAATTCCCTGTTGGTCGAGAAAATGTGATAAATCATGTGGGTGAATATCACCTAGATTAAATGAAATGATACCACCACGCTCAGGAGCCGCTCCATAAATTTTCATTCCGGGAATTTCTGCCATTTTCTCCAGACCATGGGTGGTTAATTCCTGTTCATATAGAGTTAAATTTACCATGCCTACATTTTCAAGATATTCAACTGCCTTTGCCATTCCGATTGCTCCAGCAATATTTGGTGTACCCGCTTCGAATTTATGTGGAATTTCATTCCAGGTGGCTTCTTCAAACCAAACCGAGCTAATCATCTCACCACCACCCTGATACGGATTCATATTTTCGAGTATCTGGCTTTTTGCATATAGGATTCCGATACCCGTAGGCCCCAACATTTTATGACCTGAAAAGGCAAAAAAGTCGCAATTAAGATGTTCGACATTTACCGGTAAATGAGGGACACTTTGTGCGGCATCAAATAGAACAGGGATTCCCCGATCATGAGCCATTTGAACGATCCGAATAACCGGATTTATCGTTCCAAAAACGTTAGACATATGAGTGATGGTAACCAGTTTGGTATGGCTGCTCAGTAAGGTTTCATAAACCGGAAAATCAATTGTGCCGTCTTCTTTAAACGGAATAAATTTCAATTTTGCTCCTACTTCTTTGGCCAAAAGCTGCCAGGGGATTAAATTACTGTGATGTTCCATTTCACTGAGAATAATTTCATCTCCTGCACCGATAAATTTTCGTCCCCAACCACTTGCAACCAGATTTATTGCTTCAGTCGTACCACGAGTAAATATTACCTGTTTTTCTGAAGGAGCAGATATAAACCTGGCAATCGTTTTTCTGGAATTTTCGAAGGCCTCGGTGGCTGTTTCACCAAGCTTATGAATAGCGCGATGAACATTGGCATTATAATGCCGGTAGTAGTCACTGATTGCATCGATTACCTGAATTGGTTTTTGGGTAGTAGCGGCATTATCCAAATATATCAGCTGCTTTCCATGTACTTTTTCTCCGAGAATGGGAAAATCACCTCTATATTGATGCGGATTAAACTGAAATTTTTCTTCTGTCCGCCTGGCTGTCATTTCCATCGATATATCCTTTCACCTTTTATAAGAAACCCAATTCCAATTTTGCTGCCTCACTCATCATTTCAGAATTCCATGGTGGCTCCCAAACTATCTCAACAAAAGCACGGGATACTTCCTCCAGAGCATTTACCTTTGATTCCACTTCAATCGGGAGGGATTCCGCCACCGGACATTGTGGTGATGTAAGTGTCATTTTAATATATACCTGATCAGGATCTTCAATTCGTACTTTGTAGATCAGACCTAATTCATATATGTCTACCGGTATTTCAGGATCGAAAATGGTTTTCAGGACTTCGACGACCTTATCTTCTAATGATTGTATATCACCCATTAGTCATCCTTCTTTTTACAGACATTGATCTTGAACCACTGAGGGCACTGAGTAAATATGATAATATTAGAGCGTCAAGATCTAATTTATGTTTTTGCTTATATAGAATCACTTAAATTCTTTTTCAGAGTGATCAATTTGACTATTCTGTTGAAAACGAATCGGTTTCTTCATTAAGGGCTTCATGCATGGTATGCCATGCCAGTATTGCACATTTTACACGTGCAGGAAACTCTGAGACGCCGGCAAAAGCTGCCAGCTTCCCCAATTCTTCCAAATGCTCAACAGGATCGATCTCCCCCGTTACTACCTGATGAAATAATTGAAACAGTTCCTCTGCTTCCTTTCGGGATTTACCTTTTAATATCGAGCTCATCAATGATGCAGATGCCTTTGAGATTGCACACCCGGAACCTTCAAATGATATATCTTTAATGACATCATCTTCAAGAAGTAAAAACAGCGTATAATGATCACCGCACAACGGATTCTGGCTATCGAGAACCTTGGTTGCCCTATCCATTTTGTGAAAGTTTCTCGGATTCTTGTTGTGATCGAGGATAACTTCCTGATATAAATCACGCAAATCTTCCATGTATTAATAATCTCCTGTTTCTATTCCGGTTTCAGCGCATGTAATTTCTCTGCAAACCATTCTAAGACTTTCTCACGTACCGGATCAAACTTAATCTTTTCCACCACCTCACTGGCAAAAGCAAAAATTAGTAATTTTCTCGCGTTTGATTTTTCGATACCACGTGCGCGCATATAAAAATATGCATCCTCATTTAATTGACCGATTGTGGCGCCATGTGTACACTTTACATCATCGGCAAAGATTTCCAACTGAGGCTTGGTATCAATCGTTGCCTGATCAGAAAGCAGTATACAATTGTTGGATTGAATTGCATTGGTCTTTTGGGCATCGGGTCTCACAAAAATTTTTCCATTAAACACACCCTCTGCCTTTTCATCAAGAATACCTTTATACAATTCATTACTCTCACAATGAGGTTTTGCATGATCGATAGTGGTGTGATTATCAATGTGCTGTTTTTGATTACCGGAATACATACCATAGAGTTCACAAAATCCGTTCTCCGCTCTAAATTCAGAATTAATATCGTTTCTGGTCAGAGCGCCACCTAAGGTAATGTTATGATCGATAAAACGGCTATCTCTTTCCTGGATTGCCTGTAAAGCTGCTATATGATAAGCCTGGTCACTTTCAATTTGGATTTTAATGCGCTCAACCTTCGAATTTTCATGAAGCACGATCTCGCTAACCGTATCGGTAAAATAAATTCCCTCTTTATGTGCGGCGAAGGTTTCAATGAATGTCATCTCACTGGATCGACCCGCGATAATCAGGTTTCTGGGAAAACTGGCCTTTGGTCTTACATCTGGCACAGATATATAAAGTAAATGAACTGGTTTTTCTAATCTTACACTTTCCGGGATATTTATAAAAGTGCCATCCTGCAGAAACGCAGTATTTAATGAAATAAAACTCTGATCGTTAATCGAGGCATATTTTGCAAAATGAGGTGAAACGAGATCAGGATTTTGATCTATTGTTTTTTGCAAAGATAAAATTTCTACATTCTCGGTAATATCCTTAGTATTTGAAAGCTCGGAGGCGAAATGACCATTGACAAAAACCAGACATCTGCTCTCAAGACCATGGAACTGAAATTTTTCTATATCCTTTTGACTAAGTTCGCCGGATAAATAAGGTTCACTGATCTCAAAATTATTATCGATCAGGGAAGAAATATTTGTGTATCTCCATTCCTCATGTTTTGTCGTCGGATAGCCTAATTCCTGAAAGGATCGTAAAGATTTCTTACGTAATTTATGTATTTCTGAAGATGTTTGACCATTCAGCCTGTCTTCAAAAGCCTTGAATGCATCTGTATACCAATCCGTATTACCTTTGTTAAATATATTCTTCATCATGCTACCTGTTCTGCTTCTTTTTTCAGCCAATCATATCCTTTTTCCTCCAGTTCCAAGGCTAGATTTTTATCACCTGACCGGATAATTCGACCTTCCGAAAGGACATGAACGATATCAGGAACGATGTAATTAAGGAGACGCTGATAATGTGTTATGACTAAGAATGATTTTTCCGGTCCTTTCAGTTTATTGACCCCATTTGCGACAATTCTTAGAGCATCGATGTCTAATCCGGAATCTGTTTCATCAAGAATTCCGAGATCAGGATCAAGAATGGCCATTTGAAAGATTTCATTACGTTTTTTCTCACCACCGGAAAATCCTTCATTAACCGGACGTTTCAGGAGTTTTTCATCAATTTCAACCAGTTTAGCCTTTTGTTTAACCAGTTGGAGAAAATCGATGGCATCCATTTGTTCCAGACCCTGATATTTTCTTTTTGCGTTTAAGCCGGATTTTAAAAAGTAAGTATTTGAAATTCCGGGAATTTCGACCGGATACTGAAAGGCAAGAAAAACCCCCTCGCAGGCTCTCTCTTCCGGAGCCATTTCAAGAAGATCCTTTCCCTTGTATAAGACGGATCCCTCAGTTACCTCATAACCCTCCTTGCCGGCTAATACAAGAGCAAGGGTACTTTTACCCGAACCATTCGGTCCCATGATGGCATGAACTTCACCCGGATTGATGGTTAAATCTATTCCTTTAAGAATTTCGTTTCCTTCAACCGAAACATGTAAATTTTTTATCTCTAACATTTAAGATACTCCTTTTTTTAACCAACACTTCCTTCTAAACTTATCGCCAATAAATTTTGTGCTTCCACGGCAAATTCCATCGGTAACTCCCGGAATACTTCTTTACAGTAGCCATTTACAATCATATTGACCGCATCTTCTGTGGAGAGTCCTCTTTGATTACAATAAAAAATCTGATCCTCTTCAATTTTTGAAGTAGTCGCTTCATGTTCAACTTTTGAAGAAGTATTATTGACCTCTATATAAGGAAAGGTATGCGCGCCACATTTATCACCGAGTAACAAGGAGTCACACTGTGAATAATTCCGCGCATTTGTCGCCTTTTTGGCGATTTTCACCAATCCGCGATAGGAGTTTTGACTCTTACCGGCGGAAATACCTTTTGAGACAATGGTGCTTCTGGTGTTTTTTCCCAAATGAATCATTTTTGTTCCCGTATCTGCCTGCTGGAAGTTATTGGTAAGCGCTACAGAATAAAATTCGCCGACTGAGTTATCTCCCTGCAGCAGGACACTGGGATACTTCCAGGTAATCGCTGAACCGGTTTCAACCTGTGTCCAGGAAATTTTTGAGTTAAATCCCCGACAGGCACCCCGCTTGGTGACAAAATTAAAAATACCCCCCTTACCCTCTTTATCACCCGGGTACCAATTCTGAACAGTGGAATATTTAATTTCAGCATTATCCAGAGCGATCAACTCAACGACCGCTGCATGCAATTGATTCTCATCACGCATCGGTGCCGTACATCCTTCCAAATAACTCACATAACTCCCTTCGTCTGCAACAATAAGAGTTCTTTCAAACTGCCCGGTATCAGCAGCATTTATCCGGAAGTAGGTTGAGAGTTCCATTGGGCAACGGACACCCTTGGGTATATATACAAATGAACCATCGCTAAAAACTGCTGAATTGAGAGATGCAAAGAAATTGTCCGTATACGGTACGACTGTGCCCAGATATTTCTTCACGAGTTCAGGGTGATTTTGTAAAGCTTCTGAAAATGAGCTGAAGATGATACCAAGTTCTGCAAGTTTATCTTTAAAAGTCGTAGCAACCGAAACACTGTCAAATACCGCATCAACAGCCACACCTGTCAGCATTTTTTGTTCATCCAGTGGTATTCCCAGTTTTTCATAGGTTCGAAGCAGTTCCGGATCAACTTCATCGAGGCTTTCAAGTTTCTTTTGTTGTTTTGGAGCAGAATAATAAACGATATTCTGATAATCGACCGGAGGATATTCGACATTTGGCCAGTGCGGTTCTTCCATTTTCTGCCATTGACGAAAAGCTTTTAAACGCCATTCAAGCATAAACTCCTGTTCGTTCTTTTTTTCCGAAATAAGCCGGATAATATCTTCATTCAAGCCTTTGGGTACAGCATCGACTTCAATATCGGTAACAAAACCATATTTATATTCCTGATTGGCCAGCTTTTCTATATGTTTTTTCTCGTCACTCATAAAAACTCCTGATTAATGGGCATGGCACGCCATGCCCCTACCTATCATCCGGCATAACGCACCACGCTTCACGCTCTACGATCTTTGTCTCACGCTTCACTTATGACGTCTCACGTCTAATCTTTTGGGCACGGCACGCCGTGCCCCTACATTTAATATGTTAGATTTTACGCCAAACGACTAGTGTGTTACGTTTCACATCTCGCGTCTCACGTCTAACGTTTTACGTCTTACGTTCTCATTTTATTTCAATCAACGGTATCAAATTCATATGCCTGTCTTTAAAATCTTGCAGCGTAATATTATTAAAAAATTTTGTCAGTTCACTTTGAATAAATTCCATCGGACTCTTGATATTACAATTGTCAATCTGACAGCAGTTACAATCAGATCCAACCGCACAATCCACCAGCTGGATCGGACCCTCTACCGTTTGGATGATCGTTTTGATATTGATATCCTTCAAGGGGAGAAGAAGCTGGTATCCTCCTTTTACCCCCTGATGGGAGTTGATCAGATTATTCTTCGCCAGGTTTTGCAATACCTTTCCAAGGATTTCCCGCGGTATATTATAACGGTCGGAGAGATTCTTTACCGTTACAAGGGTATTATTCCCATTACCAGCCATATCCACAAGTGCAATAATGGCATATTCTGTTTTTTTAC
>JAGLYF010000346.1 GCA_023132435.1 Calditrichia bacterium
AAGTGTATATCCTGAGCAAGGATGAAGGTGGTCGTCATACACCATTCTTCAAGGGTTATCGCCCACAGTTCTACTTCCGTACAACAGACGTAACCGGCGAATGCATTCTGCCTGCAGATGTAGAGATGGTTATGCCTGGTGACAATATCACGATGGATGTTGAATTACATAAAGAGATCGCGATGGAGAAAGAGTTGCGTTTTGCTATCCGTGAAGGTGGCAGAACAGTTGGTGCTGGTGTCGTAACTGAAATAGTAGAGTAGAAAAATAGAATTCATTATTCAGTATGTGATACATAATGTAGAGACGTAGCATGCTATGTCTCTACATTATAAAGGCCTGTAGCTCAATTGGCTAGAGCACCGGTCTCCAAAACCGGGGGTTGGGGGTTCGAGTCCCTCCAGGCCTGCAAATCGTATCCAAAAAGTGAGATTGTTTGAGGGATTAAAAGATGTTTAAAAAAATAGCGAAGTTTCTGAATGATGTGCAGGTTGAATTATCAAAAGTAGCCTGGCCATCGAGAAGTGAACTCATTAACTCTACGATGATTGTTGCTGTCGTGAGCATTCTTTTTACGATTTTTATATTTGGTGTGGATAATTTACTCGCCTGGATTATGCAGTTGTTTATATAACTCGTCAGGGGAAGATATTGGAAAAAAAGTGGTATACGCTGCGCATTTATTCTGGTCAGGAAGCAAAAATAAAAGCGCACATTGAAGCAGAAATAAAATTAAAGGGTATTGAGGATAAGGTAGGTCGTATCATCATTCCCTCTGAAAACGTTGTTGAAATGCGTGATGGTAAAAAACGTGTTAAGAACCGGGTCTTTTTTCCGGGGTATATGCTTATCGAAATGATCCTGGATAACCAGACCCAACATGTTGTTTCCGGAGCGCCCGGTGTAATCAGTTTTGTCGGTCCAAAAAGTGAGCCAGTACCTCTTCGTGAAACGGAAGTAAACAGGATTTTAGGCAAGATAGAAAGCAGCCGCGATGCGGAAGTAAAGGGTAAGGTGAATATACCCTTCAAGGTCGGTGACCCGATCCGGGTTGTCGATGGACCATTTAACGATTTTACCGGATTTGTTGAAGAGATCAATGAAGAGAAAAACAAAGTAAAAGTAAATATTAGCATTTTTGGAAGACCAACACCGGTTGAATTGGATTTCCTTCAGGTTGAATTGGAGAAATAAGGTAGACGGTCTTAGTCTGAATTAAACAGAGAGGTCAGAAACAGAATGGCGAAGAAAGAACTAGCAAAGATAAAACTGCAATTACCAGCCGGTCAGGCAAATCCTTCGCCCCCGGTAGGTCCGGCATTAGGGCAGCACGGAGTAAATATCATGGAATTTTGCAAAGCCTATAATACAAAGACACAGGATAAGGCGGGATTAATTATTCCCGTTGAGATAACCGTATATGCAGATCGCTCTTTTTCATTTATTACAAAGACACCACCGGCTTCAGTATTGTTATTGAAAGCGGCTGGATTAGAAAAAGGTTCAGGCGAGCCAAATACAGTGAAAGTTGGAAAAGTTACCAGGGCTCAGGTACAGGAAATAGCCGAGATGAAGATGCCGGATTTAAACGCATCAGATGTTGAAAGTGCTATGCGGATGATCGAAGGAACCGCACGAAATATGGGAATCGAAGTAGAATCTTAAACAGATTAGAGGTTTAAAGAGATGAGAAGAAGTAAACGCTATCTTGAGTTAAGCAGTAAAGTTGAACGCCCAAGAGAGTATTCCCCTGAGGAAGGTGTTAAACTGATCAAAGAAACAGCAAAAGCTCGTTTTGATGAAACAGTTGAAATCGCCATGAGATTAGGGGTTGATCCACGTCATGCTGAACAAATGGTACGTGGAACAGTGTCGCTTCCAAATGGAACCGGACAAACTGTGCGAATACTCGTTCTGACAAAAGATGATAATGTCGCCAAAGCTGAAAAAGCAGGTGCGGATTATGCCGGATTAGAAGAGTATGTAGAAAAGATACAAAAGGGCTGGCTGGATTTTGATGTTGTTGTTGCTTCTCCGGATGTAATGTCCGTCGTTGGCCGGTTGGGTAAAATATTAGGTACCCGTGGTTTGATGCCCAATCCCAAAAGTGGAACCGTAACACCGGATGTGGAATCAGCAGTTAAGGAAATAAAAGCTGGAAAAATAGATTTTCGTGTTGATAAGACCGGTATTATTCATTCAAGAATTGGTAAGGTTTCTTTTGAAGAAGAAAAATTACTTGAAAACCTGAAGGTCTTTATCAGTACTATTATTAAAATGAAACCACCTTCAGCAAAAGGTACCTATCTAAGAAGTATCTCAATTTCCAGTACAATGGGACCCGGGATTTTTCTTGATCGGAATCAAAGTACATATAGCGCGTAAGAAAGTTAGAGGGTTACTGAAATGCCAACACAAAGAAAAATAGAAATTGTTGAAGAATTTAGTGAAAAGTTTAAATCATCAAAGAGTATCTTTCTGGCTGATTTCTCCGGTATCAATGTAGCTGAGACCACAAAGTTAAGGCGTTCTTTCAGAGAGGCAAATGTTGAATATTATGTGTTAAAAAATAATCTGGCAAAGAGATCCTTTAAAGATGCTGGTATTGATGGTTTAGATGAAATGTTAACCGGTATGACGGCATTTGCTTTTAGTGACGATGATGCTATTGCCCCTGTACGTGTTATCAAACAATTTAATAAACAGATTTCTAAGGGAACCAAACCATTAGTCATAAAGGGCTGTGTATTCGAAGGTAAGGTGTTTGGACCTGATGAAGCTGAGGCGATTTCTAATCTGTCAAGCCGTGATGAACTCCTGGCAAGATTTATTGGTCTATTACAGGCGCCAATGACTAACCTTGTCGATGTCCTGTCGGGTACGGGCCGCAAACTGGTTAGTTCTTTAGAGGCATTAAAATCACAGAAATCTTAAAACAAAATATATAGAAATGTAGTCATAAATTTCATTAATCGGAGGTTAAAAATGGCTGTTGCAAAAAAAGAAGATGTACTAACCTATCTCGAGAAAGCATCGATGCTGGAAATTTCAGAATTGATAAAGGATATTGAAGATAAGTTTGATGTTACCGCTGCTGCACCTGTGGCTGTTGCCGCTGGTCCTGCTGCTGCCGGAGCTGCCCCTACAGAAGCTGCGGAAGAAAAATCCGAATTTGATGTCGTGCTTATATCGTCTGGTGAAAAAAAGATACAGGTGATAAAAGTGGTTCGCGCTATTACTAATCTTGGTTTAAAGGAAGCAAAAGATTTGGTTGATAATGCACCTAACGCTATAAAAGAAGGTGTGGCGAAGGCCGAGGCAGAAGATGTGAAAAAACAGATCGAAGAAGCCGGTGGTACTGTAGAATTTAAATAGCCAAAACCAGTCAAATTAATCATGAGGAGTTGATCCTTGGATAAAACTAAGAGAACAGATAGAATCTCTTATAGTCAGATCCCCAAAATTATAGATTATCCTAATTTGATGGATATTCAGCTAAAATTCTTCCGCAATTTTTTACAGGAAGAAATCTCGCCATCTGAAAGGACAGTTGAGGGACTGCAAGCTGTTTTTGAGAATGTTTTTCCCGTATCAGATAGCAGGGGAAATTACGAACTACAGTTCGTAGAATATTATCTGGATAAACCAAAATATAATGTTCGTGAATGCCAGGAGCGGGGAGTTACTTACGCGGTACCTTTGAAGGCAAAAATGCGACTGGCAATAAAGGATGTTACTGGCGAAACTGAAAATTTTACAGAGTTTATTGAACAGGACGTTTATTTGGGGAATATGCCCTATATGACCGCACGCGGTACATTTATTATCAATGGAGCTGAGCGGGTTGTGGTCAGTCAGTTGCACCGTTCTCCCGGAGTTTTCTTTTCACAAACGGAGCATCCAAACGGAACACCACTTTATTCGGCCAGAATAATTCCTTTCCGGGGTTCGTGGGTAGAGTTTACCACAGATGTCAATGATATGATGTATGTTTATATCGACCGGAAGAAAAAGTTTCCGGTAACCATGTTATTAAGAGCGATAGGTTACTCCACTAATGAGGATCTTATCAATCTATTTGAACTTGCGGAAAAGGTTGAATTAAAAAAAGATGCAGCTAAATTTTTGTTCGGTAGAATGCTGGCTAAAGATATTGTCGATGTATCGACGGGTGAAATTTTAGCCGAACAAGGTGCTGAAATAGATGAAGATTTTCTGGCCCAGTGCAAAAAGTTGAAGATTAAATCTGTTGATGTGGTCAGGCTATTTGATCCTAATTCACCCAACGTGATTCTCAATACTTTGAAAAAAGATTTGACCCGTTCGGAAGAACAGGCGCTCGACGCGATATATAGACAGCTTAGATCAGGTGAACCCCCGGATATTGAGACAGCACGTGGCTTGATCGAGAGAATGTTTTTTAATAATAAACGTTACGATATGGGCGCTGTTGGCCGCTATCGTATGAATAAGAAATTAGGTGTTTCCACACCATACGATGTAACTGTACTCAGCAAAGAAGATATTGTATCAATCGTTACCTATCTTTTGGATCTTCGTGAAGGCCGGCAGGTGACAGATGATATCGATCATCTTGGCAATCGCAGAATTCGCACGGTAAGTGAGCAGTTAGCGGCTCAATTTAGTGTTGGATTTTCAAGAATGGCGCGGACAATTAAAGAGCGCTTAAACCTTGGTGATTCTGAAAAACTTACACCTCAGGATCTGGTTAATGCGCGTACCATATCTTCTGTGATTAACACATTTTTTGGTACATCGCAATTATCACAGTTTATGGATCAAACCAATCCTCTGGCCGAGTTGACACATAAGCGTAGATTGAGTGCATTAGGACCCGGCGGTTTAACCAGGGAACGGGCCGGATTTGAGGTTCGTGACGTACACTATACGCATTACGGAAGACTGTGCCCGATTGAAACGCCGGAAGGCCCAAATATTGGATTAATATCTTCCTTGTGTATATTGGCGAGAATAAATGACTTTGGATTTATCGAGACACCGTATCGAAAGGTAAGCGCAGGTAAGGCCACCAAGAATATTGAGTATCTATCGGCCACGGAAGAAGACGTCCATACCATTGCTCAGGTTAATGCGCCGTTAGACGAAAAAGGGAATTTTGTGCGGGATAAAGTTAAAGCGCGATTTAAAGGTGACTTCCCGGTGGTTCAGCCAACTGAATTGGATTATATGGATGTTGCCCCTAACCAGATCGTTTCTCCGGCAGCCTCTTTGATTCCATTTCTCGAGCATGATGATGCGAACCGCGCATTAATGGGTTCAAATATGCAAAGACAAGCGGTTCCTCTTCTTGTCCCTGAGGCGCCTATTGTCGGTACCGGTATGGAACAAAAAGTTGCTCTTGATTCCGGAGCTTTGATTGCATCGGAAACAGATGGTGTAATATCCTATGTTGATTCAGAAAAAATCATCATCACTCATAGTGGCTCAAAAAAGGATAAAACTGATCAGGGGCTTCTTACTGAAGAAGAAGAGCATCTGGTCTATGATCTGATCAAATTTCAGCGGACTAACCAGGACACTTCAATAAACCAAAGACCTCTTGTTGAGATTGGTGATAAAGTGGTGAAAGGTCAGATAATCGCTGATGGCGGGGCTACAGATGGTGGCGAATTAGCTCTGGGAAGAAATATTCTTGTCGCTTTTCTGCCATGGCAGGGTTATAATTTTGAAGATGCTATAATCATCTCTGAGCGCCTGGTCCAGACTGATAAGTATACCTCTATCCATGTTGAGGAATTCGAGCTCCAGGTGAGAGATACAAAACGTGGTGAAGAAGAACTGACTAGAGAAATTCCCAATGTCAGTGAAGAAGCGACCAAGAATCTTGATGAAGATGGTATTATTCGGGTTGGCGCCGAAGTCAATGCCGGTGATATTATTGTAGGAAAAGTGACTCCGAAAGGAGAGACAGATCCTACACCGGAAGAAAAACTGCTCAAAGCGATTTTTGGCAGCAAGGCCGGAGATGTTAAGGATGCTTCTCTCAAAGCGCCTCCAGGGATGAAGGGTATTGTTGTAAATACAAAATTGTTTTCCCGAAAGTATAAAGACGCGAAAACAAAAAAGAAAGACAAGGAACAGATCGAGCAATTCGAAAAAGCTGCAGAACAAAGACGAAACATATTGGTTATACGTATGCAACATGTTCTCTCCAAGCGTTTTGCCGGTCAAAAATCTAACAGCATTCGAATGGTTGACGGTAAAATTGCCCTGAAAGCAAACACGAAATTGCAGGATAATATATTTGAGAAGATTGATGTCAGAAACCTGGATATCAATTCAACCTGGTTTGAGTCTGATCCTCAAAATAATTTTGTCCGTGAACTTTATGCTGAATATCGTACCAGACTACAGGAAATTGAAAATGATCTGAAGCGTGAGAAGCATAAAGTGCTTGTCGGAGATGAACTTCCTCCGGGAATTGTTCAGCTGGCAAAAGTTTACATCGCAGAAAAAAGGAAATTGTCAGTTGGTGATAAAATGGCTGGAAGGCATGGAAATAAGGGTGTTCTCGCAAAGTTGGTTCCTGTTGAAGATATGCCATTTCTTGAAGATGGAACACCGATAGATATCATTCTTAATCCACTTGGCGTTCCATCGAGAATGAACCTGGGACAAATTTTCGAGACAACATTAGGACTTGCCGGTCATAAACTGGGCAAAAGCTATGCGACACCAGTTTTTGATGGTGCGACAATGGATGATATTAATGTAGAACTCACTGAGGCAAATCTACCATTACACAGTAAAGCAAAATTATTTGATGGCAGGACAGGTGAGACATTCGACCAGGAAGTAATGATTGGTATGATTTACATGATGAAGTTGTCGCATCTTGTAGACGATAAAATTCATGCGCGTTCAATAGGACCATACTCGCTGATTACTCAGCAACCGCTAGGTGGTAAAGCACAGTTTGGTGGACAGCGATTTGGTGAAATGGAAGTATGGGCGCTCGAAGCTTACGGTGCTGCGCACACACTCCAGGAAATTC
>JAGLYF010000347.1 GCA_023132435.1 Calditrichia bacterium
CGCCGTACAGAGGAACGCTCAAATGAGATTGCACACTATCGTATTGGGGAAATTGAATTGGATTTTAAAAAATATCAGGCGATCAAACGTGATAAAAAAATTGAATTTACTCCCTTAGAATTTCAGATACTCCACCTTCTAATACAGAAAAAGGATAAAGTGCTTACCAGGGATGATTTTCTTAATAAAATTTGGGGAGAAGATAATCTGGTGGTTAGTTACAGGACCATAGACAGCCACATGGCCAATATTCGTAAAAAGATAGAAGATGATCCGTCAAATCCAAAATATATCCTCAGTGTCAGGGGTGTGGGGTATAAATTATCGGAGTGAATAATTAAACCTGATCTCGATTCATGAATTTTAACCGCCACGCCAGTCGGCGGGCAGGCAAAGACGCAAAGATTTAAAAGATGAAATTCCAAAAAACAAATAACAAATAACAAATAAATTACAATATCAAATTATCAAAGTATTTTATTCAATTTTTGTGCTATTTGGTTATTGACATTTGAATATTATTTGGGATTTGTGTTTTGAAATTTGTTATTTAATCCTTGGCGGTTTATATACTCTACAAGATATTTTGAGTATGCTAAAATGTGTTCATATCTTCACACTTCCTTAACACATCCCCGCTTGCTACGATTTATATTGTAGCAAAAAAGAAGGAACTGTGTCATGAAACGTATTAAAAAATTATTCATTATCGTCCTTTTAACAGGTATCTCTCTTCTTTTAATTTTGAACACGGCCTCTTCGCAAGAGACCGCTGGTCAATTGTTTGAAAAAGCGCTTTATTTGGAGGAAGGTAAAGGGGAATTACAGCCAGCAATTGAATTGTATCTACAGATTTTGGATCAATATCCGGCAGACCGGGAAGTTGCTGCAAAGTCATTATTACATTTGGGAATGTGTTACGAAAAGCTGGGCAAACAGGAGGCAAAGAAAGCCTACCGCCAGGTTATCCAAAAATATCCAGACCAAAATTATCTGGTTACCGAGGCCAGGGCCAGGCTCGCTGCACTTGAAAAAAAACAATCCCCCGCTTTGACAAAAGGAATGGCGGTCAGAAAAGTCTGGGCTGATTCCGATGTGGATATCATGGGGGAACCTTCCCCCGATGGTAAATACATTTCTTATGTGGATTGGGATACCGGAGACTTGGCCATATATGAAATAGCAACCGGAAAGAAACGCCGTCTTACTAACAAGGGATCCTGGGATGATCCAAATGAATTTGCATATTTTTCAAGATGGTCACCTAACGGGAAACAAATTGTTTATGACTGGTATAATAATAATAATCCTGCCTTGATCAACCTTTACATCATCGGGCTTGATGGCTCAGAGCCTCGATTGCTATATAGCAATGAGGAAATGTTTTGGACTCAGTGTTATGATTGGTCCCCAGATGGTAAACAAATTCTAGCAGGCTTTATAAGGAAAGATAAGAGAACCCAGATTGGACTAGTTTCAACTGCAGATGGTTCTGTACGAATTCTTAAACTGTTGGGGAGGAAGATGTCGCCAATGAATATGAGATTTTCACCAGATGGGCGCTTCATTGTATATGATATCCAGCAAGAAGAGGACACTCGGGCAAGTGATATTTACCTGCTTTCGATCGATGGGAGTAGTGAAACTTCACTGGTGGAACATCCTTCAAATGACATTCTACTCGACTGGTCACCGGATGGAAAGAGTATCCTTTTTGGAAGTGAACGGAATGGTACACTGGGCTTCTGGTCCATTCAGGTTGCTGAAGGAAAACCTCAAGGAGATCCAAAACTTGTTAAGCCGGATATGGGTCCAATTGTATCTCTCGGATTCATTAAAAGAGGTTCATATTATTACGGCTTTATGCGGAGAACGAATAATGTTTATATTGCCGAACTCAATCGGGAGACAGGCGAGATTGTCTCCCCCCCGGAAAAGGCGATCCAACATTTCGAGGGATATAACCAGGCACCCTGCTACTCCCCTGACGGGAAATACCTTGCCTACATATCCAGGCGTTCCCCGCTGAGCACTCTACCCAATATCAGGTATAGTGGTAATGTTCTCTGTATCAAATCTCTTGAAACTGGCAAGGAGCGTGAATTCCGTCCAGCCCTCGATCTATTCGGATTCCCCAGCTGGTCTCCTGACGGGAGTTCTCTTATCGTTGTGCACTGGAATTATCTTTGAGAGCATTGAATTATGTCAGATCGATGCTCAAACGGGCAATGTCACACTTGTAAACCGACCTGAGGATAATTGTAATCATTCTGGAGGCCACCAGTGGTCCCCTTCCGGTGAAACGATCTATTTTGGGCTCAGGGATAGAGAAGCGGATAGCTGGAATATCATTGCCAGAGACCTTGAAAGTGGTAATGAAAAAATCATCTATCAGTCGGATAAGTTCTTTACTCTTTCCATCTCTCCTGATGGCCAGTGGCTGGCTCTGTGCTGCCCAAGCGGGGAAAATCCGCGACTGAATATTATATCCACCACAGGAGGGGAATCCCGCGAACTGTGCAGTTTCGAGGAAGGAATAAAACTGGGGCAGATACCTTCAACTACCTGGACTGCCGATGGAAAGTATATTCTTTTCGGAATGTGTGATCCTGAAGTGGATGATGAAACTTATGAACTGTGTCGCATTCCTGTAAGTGGCGGAGCACCGGAGAAACTTGGATTGAAAATGAAAAGTGTGTTTTTAAACCTGAGTGCCCATCCGGACGGCCAACATATTACATTCTCCTCTTCAGAATCAATTGTAGAAATCTGGGTAATGGAAAACTTTCTGTCTGAATAAAAAACCTCATAATAAAAGCATAAACAGGGGGCACAGCTTTTTAGACGTTGTGTCCCCTGAGTTCTATCATATCTTTTCTGTAACAACACAGGGCAACATTTCACACAAATTTTACATATTTTTACAATTCTTTGTAGTCTTTTAACCTCAGAGTATATATATTTATATGATGCTAAAATCTCTTAAGCATATCAGCCCTAAGACGAAAATTCTATTTGTTGTTTTTATTTTAATTTTGCTTCCAAGTGCCATTCTCAGCTATCTTGGTCTCCAGACAATTGATCAAAACGCAGAAAACCTCAGGACAAAGTACCTCGGTACAATTAGCTTGGTGCGTGATAAGCTGGAGCGCGAAGTTATCCAA
>JAGLYF010000348.1 GCA_023132435.1 Calditrichia bacterium
AGATCATATTCAATAAAATCATTAGGTAAACTTAAATAGAGATGATATGCCATATTAGCATTCTTTAAGAATTTTATTCCTGATTGTGATTGGGTCCATGCAGCGCCAAATCGAATATTTTTATCACCAAATAATTGTGATGAGGAATAATTAAAATCCATTCCATATACATAGTTTGACCTATCTATTGATTTTTTACTTGTTGCGATAATGCCAATATATGACTGCTGCCAGATATCCTGTTTTACCCTGAGGACAGAGTAATTAGTGGACTTTTCCAGACCCCTCTTCTCCGTTTGCATCGAAAGCGCGCCGATTTCTGTACCACTTTCCTTTCCTGTTATACGTACCCCGCCGATAATTGGAATTTCTTCTCCATCTTTAATCCCGATACGACGGCTGTAAAAAACCTGTTCTGAAAAATCAAATGCACCGCGACTTTCGAGAAAAAATTCCCGTTTCTCCGGAAAATAAAGAGAAAACCGCGTTAAATTAATCCGTAAACGATCTGATTCAATCTGTGCAAAATCCGGATATAACGTAACATTTAATTTTAAATTTGAGGTCAACAGATAATTTATATCACCCCCCATTTTAATAACCCGTTCAGTCTTTAGAATTGCTAATTTTTGGGCACCGCCCAAAACATAAGGCTTAAACTCGAGCAGATGTCCGCCTGATATTCCCTCAAGTCCAGTCAGGGTACCCGCATGTGATACCATCTCTAATTCATAATCACGTGACCATCCCTGCCACAAAACCTGCTCATTCTTACGTCGAATATTCCGTTCAAAATTAATCCCCCAAACCTGGGTCTCTTGATTGTGAAATTTTAATGTAGAGAAAGGAATTTGCAATTCTGCGAACCAACCCTGTTCGTTTATATGAACAGCAACATCCCAGACACCATTCCAATCACGGTTTGTACCTTTGCCTTCATTTGTGATTAGTACATCTTCTCTGGCTCCATTGGGATTAATCACGAACAGATATCCGTTCCGCTTATCATGGTAGGTATCGATGATAATTTCAAAATTATCTTCTCTCCAATGCTGAAAATCCCGCTTCATTTCCTTGGCGACAATTTTCTCCGGTTCAGAGTCATAACACCAAATTCCGAAATAAAGCGTAGAAGATGTATAGACAGCAGCCACGACTGTTTTCTCAGTGGCAGGTTCCCCCTCATTCAATTCCCGCTGCGTAAAATTGGAAATCTTTTCTACTTTTTGCCAGCATATCTCGTTCAATATACCATCAATTTCAGGAGTTTCCTGTACTTTTAAAGCAGTCAGTTGATTTGGGAGCGATACTTGTGCTATCACTAAATCTTCGCACAGTAATAGACTAATAATAAAAATAGCAGACTTCCAACAGCGCCATGACTGATTTCGGAATGAATAATAGGCTAATTTATTTAACATCCACGACCAAATTATCAAAGAGGCAATATGAATCCGCTTTTGTCCAGACACCCACATTGCCGGCTTCCATGAATGTGTCGTCATCGACTTCAAGATAAAACTGACCATCGCCATAATGCCAGGATCAAAATAATTAAGAAAACAAAAGTGAGGTTGAAATAGGCGAGAAAGTAAAATATTTTTTTAAATTTTGAATGATCTTTTTTCCCTTCCGGACTAACTACTTTCCCAATCCTTGGCATTTTTAATATGTTTGCTTCACCATGCGGCGCCTGACTCAGAAAATCCGTTAAATCAACGCCCGCCGGATGTCTGAAAAAGTGAATACCATCAAACCAGATTCCACTTTTGGAAACATCATAGATATTCCCGGCATAGGCAATATAGGCCGGTCTGCCTTCTTTACCATCAAAATATAACAGTTCATCGGATGTCATATCTTCACCGGACCGGTATTCACCCTCTTTTATATTCCTGCGTAACTTGGGTCCGACAAAGAATACGGCAATCATCGCCGCCATTACCATAATGAGAAATAGAATAATTTTAATAGTTAACAAAATCCCAAAACGCGTCTCAAATAACATAGAGAAGGAAGATACACGCAGAAAAGCGAGGAAAGAACCTGTTACCAACATTATACCCATGGAGACCAATCCAACCCGCACCTCTCCCTTTGGTAATCCTCTTGCTGCATAGGCTGGTTTTAGAATTAAATGAACATAGAGAATGGTTCCGAACCAGAGAATCGCGGTCAATATATGCAAATAACCAACGATAAATCGTAAAAGGGATACACTCTTACTGATTTTAATGACCTCTTCTTCTGATTCTAATTTACTGTGAAATTTTTTTCCCGCTTCAGTCAATTCAGCGCCACCGGAAGGATCCACGTGACAGGTTTGACAATCTTTACCGGTTTTTTCAGCGTATTCTTCTGTAGCAAATGAGCTCTGGGTACCTACCACCGGAAAAGTTAGGGTTAAAAACAGGCAAATTTGAAATATCCTTGTACGAAACATATCAATTGTCCTATTTCGACATTTTGTTTTTATTATTGGTATGGTCTTCATTTTACATGACTAATAAATTATACATTAATTTTGCTTTAAACGCTGAGAACACTGAGTTCGCTGAGATTATTTATATAAACATTTCTTAATCATATGTATCCTTTGCGCTCTTTGCGATCTCTGCGTTATATTCTATCATCCAGTGTCTAATTTTCTATCCATTGAAAATCCCTGAGTACAACTTGGGAACGATGATAGTTGTAAGAATGTTCATAACTAAATTACAAAAAAAGCAAACTGTAATCATAAAAAGACTATAAAAAACATCTTGAAGACAAACATCTATGAAAATCTTATTTGATACGAATGTTATTTTAGATGTAATGCTATTGAGAGATCCATTCTATAAACCTGCTACACAATTGATGGTTGAGGTTGAAAACAAAAACATTGATGGGTATGTCTGTTCAATAACAGTAACCACTATTCATTACCTGGTATCCAAAGTAAAGGGAGTAAAAGAAGCAAAAGCACACATAGAAAATATTTTAAATATATTTAATGTCGCCTCTGTAGATAAAAGAATCCTCGAATTATCGCTCCAGGCTAATTTCACTGATTATGAAGACGCAGTCATTCACGAAGCTGGTCTCAGATCAAATCTTGATGGTATAGTCACGGGGAATCGAACAGATTTTAAAAGATCAAAAATCCCAATATTCGATCCGGAAGAGTTAGTAAAAATTTTTAGGTCTGCTGTGTTATGAGACGAAATTGCCCGAACCTGTGCAGGCTGTCAACGATATACTCATGTAAAAAACAATATGAAAGAAATAAACCACAGAGGACCTAGTGCTCACCCTTCGGGTGAG
>JAGLYF010000349.1 GCA_023132435.1 Calditrichia bacterium
CGATCGTCTTGCCGATATCATGATAGAAGGCTGCTAACATAAGCTTGAACGTTCGCATATCTGGTTCTGTATGATATGATATTTTCTCAAAGGGCAGATCAATACCATTAAGGGTTTCATCCTCATCTTCCCCAGCTATCTCAGATGCAAATATGTCTCCTATTTTATTGGAATCCTTGAAATACATAATTAGACGTGATAGTGCTGCAACTACATTAATAAAATGATTATAATTGCCGCAGTTTTTGGAGTAGTTTCCACCTCCGGCTTCGTCACGATGCAGGCGAAATAAATCAGGTGTAGCCTCTTGTGGATCTCTCTCAGGACTATTCCATTGACGAACTAAGAAGAACTCCTGAAATCTGTCAATGAAGGAGAGGGGTAGTTTGCACTTAATCTGGCCATTAGGCATGATCGGATATATAAGAGAGTTGCCAATCTTGTTGGCGATTTCCTTTACAGCCTTTTGAGTCTCGCTAATCATTTCTTCATCGGATAGTAGAACCTCCCAACTAGGGAGCATCTTTTTAATATCTTTGCTATCATACATTCGTTTTGGATAGTATACTTCCTTCAACATATTAATGTAAGACTGAAATTCTGCATCATTCCGGGGATTAGTAATGTAATATAGCATGATCCATCTCCCTCTATGTGTGATTCATAGGCCGTTATTAGTCAGATCTTAAAACCCGTTCTCAAGTATTTTTCGTCGAATTCAACGAGTTGGTTACAAAATCATAGGTCGCAACGGATATAACCTTGCTGCACCTCAATCTTCCGCTTATCGTGGCTATTCTTACCTGTGCCATAAATACAAAAGCTCTCGATAAGTGCTATATCCTTAGCGAGGGCAGTCATGGCCCAAAGCGGAACTGAAATTATATTAATTATCTCACAAGAATAGAGCCAATATCAAGCCAATTTTCCCAGGACGGGATGCCAACTTTCGATACCTTGCCATGAGTGCCATTTAAGAATCAAACAATTTTCTTGTAGATTATATTTGCATATCACAATTTTAAAGCGTTTCAATCTGTTACGTGCATAGCAGATCTTTAGTGTTAGGGGTGAGTGGCGTGGCCGATGAGCTTGCTCGTCAGGCAGCCAAAGATTTCCGCGTCCACTCTACCCCATGGTTGGCTGCAATTTTCTTTTTTCTTTTCAGGTTGTTCCACTCAGACTGTTCCATATAGACGAATGACTGAGGTGCCTTCGTAAATGACCTGCAATTTGATAGTGATATTGGGCGAATAAACTCAAAAGATTTTTCAATTATGTAACACTTTCCGGTAGATTGACCTTCATAGTAACAGTTAAAATCATCTTGGTTGATCCAACCGTATTTCCAAAATTCACGCCATAAAATTTGAGGCGATGCCACCACACACTCTCTTATCACGCAATAACCAATCATTTTTTGATCAGGCTTTGTTGAGTATAAAACCATATGTGAAATTTTTGTTGGAGCGCCATTTCGTCGGAACTCGACCGATTTTTTACCAGAAATGATCGCGTGAGCAAATTTTGGAGTGATGGCAACTGCAATCACATGCTTATTTTTTCTTGAATCCATTTGGCTCCTTTTTGAGAAAGTTTTGAAATTGATTGTGGCGCTCCTTTAAGTACTCCGTTTGTTTCTAATTCGCCCAACGAGATTGGCTGTAAACCTTTGACGAACCGGAACTTAATTGCCAGTGTTGGCTTCTGGCATAAATCAATTATTTCTCGATACTTGTAGACTGTCCTGGTTCCTACATACCTCGCGACAACATCAGGATCTGATGACCGGCGTGTTTCTTCAACAACTCCAATGGCAGTAATACCAGAAATATCGTGTGAACGATAAAATAATATGTTATCGCCTGGGTTAAGCTGTTTAGTTTTTGAATGGCAAAGGTATGCTTTTTTTATACTATTTCCACAAGGTCGCTGCGAATGAAACAGGAAAAGTTGGTGCTCCAATTCGGGAAATAATATTTGATGAAAATGAGGTTTTATTGGAATGATAAATGTTGAGTTGAGATAGAAAAAAGCTTTACGGGGGCCAAACCGAACATGGGCTTCAAGAGGTGATAACGTCTCAATATCATCTGCCGAAAACGATAAAGATTTACAAACGATATTTTCTCCCCGTCTATTTTTCGTATTGGACACCTTGAATCCAAAAGATTCCGCAAATGCAATGAGCCCCTCATGTTTCGAGAATGTTGTAAAATAAATGTGCTTATATTTATTCGAGTCAGCGTAATCAAAGGCGGTTTTTAAAAGAAGTTCACCGTAACGATTACCACCGTGATCTCCAGACACCTTGAGCGTAGATAATTTAAGAGTTTTCCCTGTCTCCCCTGTAGGTAAGCCTGCTTCTTGCTTAAAAATCAGGACTCCAGCTAATCCTGGGCGAAATTGGTCCGTTACGATATATGCCTCACGGTGTTCACGTTTACATCTTTTCAACCATTCATCAAATTCAGGTTGATAATCTGCCCGTAATGAATTGAAGATTTCATCCTGATCGTTCAACTCATGCACATACACCTTTTGAACTGCAGGAGGTGGTGAAGGTGACTCATCAAAAAAATCCCGTAGCAGATTGATTGCATCTTGAAGCAAAAGAACACGAGATTCAATACCCAAACGCCTTGCCTTTCTGTGGACCCCTCTATCTTCTGAAACAAGAAAGTCAACAGCATCAGCCTTCACAGCTGCAAGGTAGCAATTATCAACATAGTCGTTTGAGCCGAACACGGGGGAGCCAACTATAGATTGGTCAAGTATAGAAACATCCGGAGGGGTTGGTACTGACTTGTATCTTTTGATAAGCTTTCTTCTTATCTCCGACCTTTTTTTATTATTATCTCTATCAAGATCATGTTCGATGGCGGGATGAACACAGAGGATATTACCAGAACGGTTCGATAGGTTGTGAAAAAGTATTGCGTTTTCTGTATTAATTCCGATGTCAACGTAAGAAACAGGCTCAAGCGGTAATACAATATTTGTATCAATTAAAATATTCATACCTGGTTTTTACAGCCAACGTCGCGCTTAACCGGGCGCAGTTTTTTGCGCTCCGGGTTGAAGCGCTGTTCAATATCTTCTTAATTTTTTACCAAAAAACTCATCAAACTCTTCAATACCCTGAGTGCAGGTATTTATCAAAAAATCAAAATAGTCGGCTGTGCACTCCAATATCACCTCACTATCCTTATCAGGCCATTTTAATATAAAAGGAGGTTCTAACCTTTCGTACATAACTTCATTACACGAATTCAAAGTATGTCCAAAAGTTCGTGATTCCATAGAAACCGAAGAATACTTTCTTACAATATAATAAAATATCTTATTTCTTTCTTCTGACATATTATCTAATTCATCGGTTATAATTGAAAGAGGAAAATGGGATGTGTAATCTTTTAGTGGTTCAGCTAACGAAAACAATTCTTTTATTTTTGATCTATGCCATTCCTCTTTATAATTATTAAGAAACTGATCCCACGTGAACATGATAATATTTGTATTCTCAGCAGCCTCTAATGCACCTTTTTGAAAACCATTTTTAGAGATTATATAGCCAACGTTTGCTCCAGAGTCAGAAACGACCGACCTAAATGAATGAATAACACTTTTGGGGATATTTTTGTTCCAATATTTACACTCGCATAAACAATGTATAGGTGGGGTTGGTTTATTTTTTACAGCGTAAACATCAATATTTACAGGACCTCGTGCAGTCTCGATATTATGTTCAGTCTTTACCGAAAAACCAACCCCCTTCAAAATATAAGCTACTCTGTTCTCTAAATCTTTCCAGTTTGTAGGTTCTTCTGCAAATATCATGATTTATAGCTAACCAGTTATTATATAATTTCAGACTATTCCCACAGATTTCATGATTGTTAAACAAAATTTAGCAAAAAAACAGATTTTCTAACTGTATATTTCAACAATTTGGATATTAAACAGAAAACCGCATAACTATATTGAAGGCTATTTCGCCAGACGTTTTG
>JAGLYF010000035.1 GCA_023132435.1 Calditrichia bacterium
ACACAAAGTAGGCACAAAGATCACAAAGATTTATTCTTTTTCTGGCTACGACGCTCCGCGTCGTAGCTACTAATTACTCCTTAATGTTCCAACGCAGAGCGTTGGAACAAGATAAAGTTATATTCTTGGTGTCCTTTGTGCCTACTTTGTGTGCTTTGTGGTTAGAAAAGATCTGATTCGGAGAATATTTCTGCGGAAAAGATTTGTATCTCTGTCGATTCTTCCTTCCAGGCACCTGCCGGTAAACCCGCTTTCTGACAGGTTTGTTCCAAAAACGTCTGAACATCCCAGTTGTAATCAGTTGCTACCTGTGGAAGAAGTAATCCCCGCATAAGCCCTTTTTCAATGATAATACCATGTCTGCCAATCTCAATTTGGCTTGTGTCCGATATTGTTTCCAGAGGAGAAAGTACTGATATTTCTATTTCAATATCCTTAATTTCATCTTTTTCTATAGGAGGAAAACGAGGATCCTCGAATGCAGCCGCAAGGGACATTTCTTCCACAGCATTTTGTAATGCCTTAAGCCCCTCGACATAACCAATACAGCCGCGAAGTTGGTGGGATTTATTTAAAGTAATAAAAACACCGGTTTGCTGTTTAAGGGATGTCGTAAAGTATTCTTCTTTTTCATACTCTTTTCCTTCAGCTTTTAAAACAATTATCCGCCGGGACAGGGCAAGAAGATACTTTTTTTCTTCTGGTGTCAGATTCATTTAATCTATTGTTTTAAGAATATGGCGGAAAGATAACCAACCACCTCCGACCGGTCACCGGTGATATCCCCGGAATTTCTGTAGAGCAATACCTGTGATTTATTCGCTCCAAGAAGTTTACTAGCTTTCATCGTTGCAACAGCCGGCCCTCCTCCACACATTTCACATTCTCCGTTTTGTATATCCTGAAATAATTTTTCTTCATCGAAATTTTCAATATCATTTACAACAACCTTGTCGAGAGAATTTGCTTTTTCATCATCATAAAAATGTGAGAGGTCGGATGAAGCAACAATAAGCGCTTTTTTATCTTTCAATACCTGAGCAAGCCCATCGGCCAGTGACTGGATATTATCATGACTGTGTTCACCCATGACGATCGGAACAAAACGAAAATTGTCAAATACCTTTTGTAAAAAGGGTAATTGTACTTCCAGGGCGTGTTCCTCAAATCGATGTCCTTTTTCTGACAGAACAATCTGAGGACTTTGTTCCGCCAGTTCCTGAGCCAGGTCTTTATCTACCGGTAATGTCCCTAGCGGTGTGGAATAGCCATAACCATTGTAAATTGAAATCTCTGTAAAATATTCACAATGACTGGGAGCTATTACAACAACAATGTCAATTTTTGACTTGAATATTTGACGATAAGCACGTGCTGCTACACCTCCAGAGAACATATATCCCGCATGAGGGACTACCATCCCAATGATTTCACCCTGTAGATCAATTTCCCTGGATTCCTCTAATACCTTCGCAACTTCCTGATCCAGGGCAATTTTTTTCTCGGGATAAAACATTCCGGCCACCGCAGGAGGACGCACTTTCTGATTATTTGACATCTTTACTGACCTTCTATAAACTAGTCCACGAATTACACAAATTTTCGCGAATTTCACAAAAAACACAAAGGCGCAAAGATTTTTTCGATCTTTGTCATCCCTGCCCCTTTTGTCATTCTGGTCCCTTTTGTCATTCCCGCGCAAGCGGGAATCTCAAAGGGATAAACT
>JAGLYF010000350.1 GCA_023132435.1 Calditrichia bacterium
GAAACTTTATGCTTACGCTGTCAGGGCAATTCTAACCGCACTGATGCAAAGACAGAAAAAAATAAATTCCAAATCTCAAATACCAAATAACAAATAAATTCCAATTTCAAATTACCAAAATGATTCTTGTCAAACATCTTACAATTTGGTTATTGATATTTGATAATTATTTGGGATTTGATATTTGTGGTTTGTCCTTTACTCCTTTGTGTCTTTGCGGTTAAAAAAATATCTAAGTTAGCAATTTCGTTAATTTTTGCATGGCATCATCCGGATCGGATGCTATTACAATATGATCCGAAACATCCCAGGTACCTAATCCTACCACGGGTTTTTGCAATTGCAGTGCAAATGCCAGTTCGGAGAGTGTTCCAAATCCCCCATTAATAGCCACAACGGCTATAGCAGAGCGTATAATTATCAAATTTCTGCTAACTCCCATACCGGTGGCAATGGCAATATCCACATGGGGATTGGCATCATCCGGATTATCACCCGGCAGAATACCGATCGTAGTTCCGTTATTTGCTTTAGCACCCTTGCAGGCAGCCTCCATAACACCGCTCAGACCGCCACAGATGATCGTATAGCCATGTTTTGCCAGAAGACCACCCATCTGTTCGGCGATTTGTGTAACTTCATCATCACAGGCCCTGGCACCAATTATGGCAATTGTTTTTGTACAATCCATATCTATCTGTAAAATTTTAGCAACCTAAAGGTGAATAATATTTAAGTAAGAAGTAAGACTACGGATAAAGTCTTTGCATTAATCTTGGAAATGGGATCGCTTCTCTTAGATGATTAATGCCACAGATCCAGGTTACCGCTCGTTCGAGTCCCAAACCGAATCCGGAATGCGGCACAGATCCATATTTCCTCAGATCAAGATACCACTGAAAGGCATCCTCGGGTAAATCATGTTCCCTTATCCGGCTCAATAAAACATCATAATCATCTTCTCTTTGTGAGCCGCCGATAATTTCACCATACCCCTCCGGGGCGAGCACATCCATTGCCAGCGCCTGTTCTTCGTGTTCAGGATCACGTTTCATATAGAAAGCCTTAATCGCCGCCGGATAATGATGAACAATAACCGGCCGGTCAAATTTTTCTGAGATTATCGTTTCTTCACCGGCCCCGAAATCCTCGCCGTGTTTAAAATCAACACCCGCATTTTCTAGAAGATCTACTGCTTCATCATAGTGTAAACGCGGAAAAGGTGCTTTGACCGGTTCAAGTTTGCTTATATCTCTTTCAAGCTTCTCCAATTCCTGTCTGCGGTTTTTTAAAACACTCTGCACCAGATGTTCCAGAAAATCTTCAGCAAGCCGCATATCGTCATCCAGATCAAAGAAAGCGACCTCCGGTTCGATCATCCAAAATTCTGTTAAATGCCGGCGGGTTTTTGACTTTTCGGCACGAAAAGTTGGGCCAAAGCAATATATTTTACCAAAAGCCATCGCCGCAGCTTCGCCATATAACTGCCCGGATTGCGCTAAATAAGCGTCTCTGCCAAAGTATTCTGTTGAAAACAGGGTTGTGGTACCCTCAGCCGCATTTGGTGTAAATATCGGTGTATCTATCAGGACATAATCGCGTAAATCAAAAAATTCTCTGGCCGCGCGAATAATTTCATGTCTGATTCGCATAATAGCATGTTGACGCGAAGATCGTAACCAGAGATGTCTGTGATCCATCAAAAAATCAACACCATGATCTTTTTTGGTAATTGGATAGTCTTCAGCATATTGTATAATTTTCATTTCCTTTACCTGGATCTCAAATCCAATCGGAGATCTTTCATCCTTTTTTACGATTCCTTTAACATGACACGAGCTCTCCTGCTGGATGGCATCAGCAATCGCAAAGGATTCTTCAGACACATCTCCTTTAAAAACAACACATTGAATTGTTTCTGTACCATCCCTTAATAACAGAAATCTCAGTTTTCCGCTTGACCTTTTATTATAAAGCCATCCCTGGATGGTCACTTCCTCATTTTCATGTTTCGCGATATCTTTTATATAAACCTTTTTAGCCATTACTTCTTTAACTAACTCCTTTTCTGTTCGAATTTACCAACTTGGATAATTCATGAATTTTAGATTTATCAAATAGTAACAGTAAAGTTTCCCCTTCGCCGGCAGGCTGGAAATGCGCCTACCGCAGTTGCGGGACAGGCTCTTTTCTAAGGGGGAATTAAATTGTTGATTATATGTCACTTATACTCTTAAACATTAATTTTTATGAATAATTCAGACTAATAAACCTCAATTTATACATAACAATAGAATCATTCAAGATTCTCTTTCTCCACGGATAAATTCTTCAACCATTACGACATCATACTTACTCCCTATAAACAAAGGGACTCTCTGATGGAGTTCTTTCGGCACTATCTGCATAATGTCTCCATGCCCGTTGCTGGCCCTCCCCCCCGCCTGTTCGACAATAAATGCCATAGGGTTTGCTTCATAAATCAGACGTAATTTACCGTTTTGCGCTTTGGAACTGGCAGGATAGAGAAAAATACCACCGTAAAGAAGATTTCGGTGAATATCCGATACCATTGAACCAATATAACGTGAATTCAAAGGACGGTTTGTTTTTTCGTCCGTAGCTTTTACATAGCGGATATAGTTTTTTACATTATTATCCCAGTAATCAAAATTACTTTCATTCACACTGTATATATTTGCCCTATCAGGAATTTTAATATTTGGATGCGATAGTACAAACTCCCCAAAACTCGGATCAAGTGTGAATCCGTGCACGCCATTTCCTGTTGTATAGACTAACATAGTGCTGGATCCATAAACAACATAACCTGCACAAACCTGTTGGTGGCCGGGCTGCAGGCAATCCTCTATTGTACCCGGTTTATCATCATCTGTGATCCTTTTATATATGGAAAATATTGTTCCAACACTAACATTGGCATCAATATTTGATGAACCATCAAGAGGATCAAAAAGACAGACATATTTACCAATCGGATACTGTTCAGGGATTGAGATAATTCCCTCCTCTTCTTCTGAAGCCATACAACATAAATTTCCGCCATGGTCGAGGGCTTTCACCATGGTATCATGGGCGAAAACATCAAGTTTTTGAACTTTCTCCCCCTGAACATTTATCAAGTCTGTTTCACCGAGCACATCGAGCAAGCCGGCTTTATTTGTATGATATGAGATCCTTTTAGCGGCGAAACAGATATCATTCATCAGATTGGTGAATTCCCCGGTTGCTTCGGGATATTTGTACTGTTCATCAATAATATGTCGTGTCAAAGTCATAATATTAGCAGACATTAAACCTCCATTTTACTTAATTCCTGGTTACAACGCACCGCGTGAGGGTGTAGCATTATATATAATTTTTAACAATATTAATCCTTGCAATCTCTTAGTTTGTCATTCCCGTCCCGCCTTGCGGGAGGAATCTCTTATAAAACAATTACTTATCCCATATGTAAAAATGGATGTCTGCTGGAGTTTACCCCTTTGGATTCCTGCTTTCGCAGGAATGACAATTATTGGATTTTGGATTCTAATTTTTCTGTTAATACTCGTTATTTCGCCAATAGTATTGGTCTATTTGCTTTGCGCATCACCTGTACTGTTGTGCTGCCCAAGATGGCTTCCCTTATTCTGGAATGGCCAAAACTACCCATTACAAGAAGTGCCGGTTCAAGAACATCCAGTGTTACCTGAATCAAAGTTTTTACCGGATCTCCGGCCTCATGTCTGAATTGAGCCTGAAGTTTATAGGGTTCAAGATACGTCCTGGCCTCTTCTAATGTTTCTTCACGCTCCAACTCATCATCATGTATCGTCAATACTTCAAGAGGCAGGCTCAACTGCTCAGACAGATAGGCAGATAATTTTAAACCTGTGTTACTGGCTTCACTACGGTCGTAGGCACATATGATCGATTTAAATTCATTATAGGTTTGGTCTGCGATTAATAAAGGGGAGTGGTTCTGGCGGGAAACGGATTCCAGGGTTGCACCAAGAAGACGATCCCCCCAGCGTGCATAATCCCCGCGTGCACCCATAATTACCAGATCAACCTGACGGGAAATATCACAGATTACCTCTACCGGATCACCTTCAAGTTTATCAGCCTCAAACTTAATGCCGCTATCTTTCAGTTTTTTTCTAAGAGTGTCAATAAGCACCTCTGCCCGTTCGCTATGAAACTTATAGGATTCATCATGAAAAACATTCGATGGTATTACCGGCATATACCCTTCCCCACCGGTATTTAATACCCATTCATATATCCTGATATCGATAACACTGTAAACACGAAGGAAAGCATCGAGTTTTTTGGCCAGATCGATTCCATATTCAACAACAGCATTTGTGAATATGGAACCATCAACTGCTAAAAAGATAGATTTTATCATGGTGTCTCCTTTTTACGGTTAACTCCAATCTTCAATCTTAGATGCCCGGGTCATTAAATTTCTCATAGCCTCTGCCGGTGGTTTTCCTTCAAAAAGGGTTTTATAGACCTGTTCTGTTATGGGCATTTCAATACCCTCTTTTTGAGACAACTCATAAGCAGAAGCTGTTGTTTTCACACCTTCAGCGACCATTACCATTTCATCAAGCACTTCCTGAAGAGTTCGTCCCTTTCCTATTTGCTCACCGACATAGCGGTTCCGTGAATGCCGACTCATACAGGTAACGATCAGATCTCCCATACCGGACAGACCGGCAAAAGTATCCGGCTTTGCTCCCATTTTTACACCCAGACGGTTAATCTCCACTAATCCTCTGGTAATTAAAGCGGCTTTGGTGTTGTCTCCGAATCCGGCTCCGTCACAGATTCCGGCTGCAACAGCAATAATATTCTTTAGCGCGCCACCCAGCTCGACTCCAACAATATCCAGATTGGCATAGACCCGAAAGTAAGGTGTCATAAATAAATTCTGGACCAGTGTCGCCGTCTCCCGGCTTTTGCTGGCCGATACAATCGCTGTTGGAATTTCACGGCTTACTTCCTCTGCATGGCTGGGTCCAAATAAAACACCAATATTTTCCGGAGAGACCTGGCCGACTTCTTCGATCACCTGTGAAACCCTTAGAAGTGTCTTATTTTCAATTCCTTTCGCCACATTTACCCAAATCAGGTCCTTTTTAGCTGATAGATCAATACTTTGGACAACCGACCGAACCGCATGCGAGGGAATGGCTACAATGATTACCTCAGCAGAGTTGATACTCGCTTGCAGATCATTTGAGAAATTTATCGAATCCGGGATAGTGATCCCGGGCAAAAATTTCTTGTTTTCTTTTGATTTCTTAATGGCTTCGATATCATTTTTGTCAAAGGACCAACAGGTAACCAGGTGATTATTTTGATTCAACACCAGAGCCAGGGTTGTTCCCCAGCTCCCTGCCCCCAGAACGGTTACTTTCACAAGTTCTCCCCTTTTTTAAAAGAAATTTTGTTTTCATTTCCTTCAACCAGTCGATTGATGTTCTCCCGGTGCATAATGAAGATTAATACGGCAAGCAGAACAGCAATGACACTATGCGCGATTGGAACAGGTTTTCCCAAAAAGAAATATTGTACCAGAAGTATGGTTGGAAGAAGCAGGGCGCTGATCATCGAACCAAGAGAAACATATTTTGTCCGGTAAACAATACCGATAAAAACAAGGAGACAGATAAACACCGGTATTGGTTGAAGACCAAAAAACACACCGGCCGCAGTGCCTACACCCTTTCCACCTTTAAAACCGGCAAAAATAGTCCAGATATGCCCACAGATTACCGCCGCCCCGGCCATAATCTGATAGATTGCTTTTGTATCGATGTCATGAACATCCGGGATGATATCAACGATCCAGGTAACCGCAGCATATCCTTTGAGCATATCGATAAGAAGGACAACCAGAGCTGCTTTCCAGCCCAGGACACGTAAGACATTGGTCGCACCGGCATTTCCGCTACCATGATCCCGAATATCGATTTTTTTTAATATTTTTCCGGCGATGATTGCGGTTGGGAGCGATCCGACTAAATAGCTAAGGATCAGGACAATCAGTATTTCCAGCATTTATTCTCCTTTAATCTTAAACCGGATATCCTGTTTATTATGAAAATAGACTGTGAAATGATGTAATCCAAATATAAAAAATAAATTTTAAAATATCTGCAAAATCCTACGGACCGCAGTTATTGATTAACCTGAATTATTCACCCGGTTGGATAGTCTGCATATTGATAAAAGAAATCTCCCTCTCATTCATATTTGGATGCTTATCATGATCTGGATAACATTCAGGGTTATGAGTATGAATTTTTCCACACAAATACAATGTATCATTATTGTCATTTGAATTGATATTACATATATTGTCATTATACAGAAACTATCTACTTACTTGTTAGGCCCATAAAAAGGAAGTAGAAATGAAATACTTACTTACCTGTATCTTTATTCTAACTTCAGTATTTTTATCCGGATGTCAGGATGGATCACTTTTTTCAGATTTAATCAGTGAGGCTGGACAACAGGCAAATTACCCTCATATAATTTATGCTAAACCTGCGGATGAAATCGCGGTTCTTCAATCTGAATTTGATTCTTTAAATGAAAACAAAATTTGTATGGTTCTTGACCGGTTTGGATTTACTGATGATTCACATTGTGGGGAAAAGTTAGTCGATGAAAATATTGTCGATGAAAAAGAAATATTAAGTATGGTAAAATATACGCTTGTTAAAAATTCAAAATTTACAAATGTAATCGATACTTCAAGTCTTAAGGTAAGAAAATTCGCTCAAGTGGGGCAATCCTCTTATCATCATAAAATCTATTTTGAGGATCAAGTCATTGAAGGCCTCACTGTTGAACAAAGTAGAATCGTTGTATTCTTTTATGGTAATTATGTTTATCGCATAGAAGGAAGTTGGTATCCGGAATTCCCTATCCCGCCAGAAGGATTTGGATATACTGTTTCAATGGCTAAAAATAAAATAGTCTGGAAAAAATATGAATACTCTTGTTGGACCCCATCGGAAATCATGATTACCCCTCAATCTATCATGGATGAATTCACAGAAAGATGCATACATCCAATAGTAAGTGATGAATCAATTGAATTTAGAGTTGTATATCGATTTTCAATTGGTTGGGGAGAGCCACAACATCCATCTTTTCATATCTATGTAGATATTATTACTGGAGAAATCATAGAATTCATACAACTATTTCGGTGTTAATATTGGGCCTAACGAATAAGGTTAGATTGTGAGAGCGGAGCGAGCCACAATCTGAACCGTTTGTTGGACAAGCCCGGTTTATTATATAGAAAATAGCTTTTTGAGGATTTGCCTGGATCAGGCAGGTGGGACGTAGAGAATTTCCTGCTTCTGAATCCGCTTCTGAAAAAACGATCTTTGAGATGGAC
>JAGLYF010000351.1 GCA_023132435.1 Calditrichia bacterium
ATCAATTTCCATCTCGCCGTCAGGATCCAAATATTCTGACCAAATCTGGGTTTTGACATCCCATTCCAGAATGCCTCCCCCCCAGACTGCAAAATAGACTTTATCATCGGCAGCGTCGACATTATAAGTCCATACTTCTTCCATTGGGGCGTGTTTTTCGGTAAAAACAGCCCATTCACCGGTCACTTGATTATACCGGCTGATTCCGGCCGTTGTAGCTACCCATACATTATCCCCCTCTATATCAATACCAAACGCAACATCGTTTAATAAGCCGCTATTCATCTGAGTGAAATGCTCAAAATAACCGCCGCTAAATCGGGCAATACCTTCGCCAAAAAGCGCCAGCCATAACTCTCCGGTCTTCGGATCCTTAGCGAGTCCCATCACCACATTCCATGGAAGACCATTCTCTTCTGTCCAGCTTTTCCAGGTGCCGTGCGCATAAAGAATCAATCCCCCTTCCGTACCAATCCAGAGGCTATCACCATCTGCTTCCAGAAAAAAAATGTGATCATTGATCAATCTACCCTGTGTTGATTCTTTTGTAAATGACTGCCATTCTTTGTATACAAAAGGATCACCAGAAATATTAGTACCTGATTGACACCATACCTGTGTATTTAAAAAAATAAATATCGTAAAGAGAATAAAGTTTTTATACATGCTATTATTTCCTATTTAAAGCGTTTTCAAATATTCCATTAAATCATTTAGCTGATCTTTGGTTAAATCGTTGGTCACCCCATGGGTATCATATGGATTATAGATGGTCCAGATCTCATCCAGTGAACTGGCGCGACCGTCATGAAGATAAGGCGGTGTGGCATAAATATTATTGAGATGAGGTACATCGAAAACACTATGGGTATCCAGCCAGGAAGCAGATCCCACATCAAATTTTTCACGATTTGTAAAATAAGGAAATGAATGACAAAATCCACACTGATTTTTCTGTGGAATTGGATTCCCTGAGTTGTCATATATACGTTGATAAATCAGTTTTCCTCTACGTTGAGCCTCTGTCAGTTCTTTACCGGTTCTATACCGATTGGGTGGCCTGGGAATCGTAACGATATAGCGATCTAATGCCGCGGATTGCTCAAGGGTAAATGGATCTATTCGAGTGAAAAATGCCGCGAGCCTTGCGCCGCATTGACGTTTCAAGCTAGGGTTTTTTCCAGTCCACTTGAAGGGGGCTGTATCATTTATACCACGAAGTGTCCGGTTATCCACAGGATTTATTCCCAGTCCATCCGGTTCGATATCATAGGTTAACCCATCAATTCCACCATCCGGATGGCAGGAGTGGCAAGAGAATTGTCTTCCAAATGTAAATTCAGCACTATGAAAAATACGCTCGCCATAGCGCGCTTGAGTAATTTCTTTCGGCCCACCTAAATCAATGGCTTTAATCCGCTGCCGTTTATTAATGTCAATCACAGATATTGCATCATCCAATCCATCGGTGACATATAAGTATTTATTATCGGGTGAAATGACCATTCCCCGTGGGCCTTGCCCCACCGTGATTCGTTCTATAACATACTGCGAACTCAATCCAAGATGATTGGGTAATACATCTCTCCGCTCTTCGTCTGTTGCATTTTGCAGAATTTTTTTCATTTTAATAATATCAACTATTGCAACTTCCTGGGCTCCGCCTCCTGAAATAAAAGCATATCGACCATCCTTCGAAAATACAACATCCGTAGGATCAGCAAAAAAGTCATTCACCCCATCCAACAGCAATTGATCCACCCGTCCGTCCTTCCAGAGAATTCCGATGCCATTGGTTATTATCCAGCCCTGAATATTGCGGGTCATGGGTATCAGGTTTTTGGTACGTATCAGAGTGGTCATGACAAATTCATTATCCGGAGAGACTGCAATTCCCTGGATTAAATTTGCATCTACAACAGTATGACGATAGGCCACTGTAGAATTTTTGGTATTGATGACGGTAATCTCGGATTTGGGTTTTGTTCGAAATTCTCCAAATCTTGGTAAATTATTGCTGATATAAACATATCGACCATCCGGAGATAATACAACACCCCAGGGTCCTCTGGAAGCCGCCAGTCTTTTTATTTCTTTATTTTTTTCGATATCCACGACAGACACATCATACGTGCCGGCATTGGCGACATACATAACTTTGCCGTCCTGTGTAACAGCAATTTCATGAGGTTCATCACCTACCGTAATGGTAGATAGCACCCGGTAGGTATTCATATCAATAACAGATACGTTATCTGAGGCCCGGTTACTTACATAAACGACGGATTCATCCGGAGATAAGCAAGCAAAATGTGGTTGGGAACCGATTGGTACTTCTGCCAATATCTTTTCACTTTCAGTGCTGACAACGATCAGACTATTTGATGCCTCACAGGCGACAAATAGCCGCTTTCCATCTTGCGTTATTGCTAAGTTGGAAGGTGTTTTATATTCTGGACGGTGATATTCTTCCTGCCATTTTGAATGGGCTATCTTTGGAAACATCGTTTCAATATCGAAAGTTTGGCTATGGATGTCTTCCGTATGGCATTTGATGCACAGTTCGCTACTGATGTTCCGTAGTCCGGATATTAAGGAGGTATCAGGATTTAGCATGGCTGCTTCGATCATATGTTCACTTCCAGGACCGTGGCAGCTTTCACATTGCACACCCTGGACTGAATCAAAACTATCCATAAACTGACCAGCCGTTTCTCCCCTGCCTGTGATATGACACATCAGGCAGACTTCTGATTTTTGGGGATGTCCGGAAAGTCCCATTTCGTTGGCAATCTCTTCGGCCCGCCTTGTACCGAGAATAGCATAAGCCCGCGCATGAGCGGAACTATGCCACTTACTATAGATTCGACCTTCAGATTTAGTACCATGACAGTTGGCACACGCCATAGCACCCATATATTTCGGACCTGGAGTCGGATTCGCCTTTGCCAATAAACTATTTTCTGGTTTTACGCCCCCTCCACGCCCTGAATGTTCAATTTCCTGGAATGCCTCTTCAAAGTTAAATTTTTTCATATTAAGAACTGAAACATGAGAGTTTTTTTCTATGTGGCATATCATACAATCCCGCTTTTCCGGCATGATAAGACCGGCCTGCATGGCCAATTCTCTGTTTCGCATGGTATTTATATCAATATATTCACTGCCAGGTCCATGACAGAGTTCACACTGCACACCATCTTCAAAGTGAAATGAGTCATCACGTTCCCAGTCTTCTACATTATAGGCCGTCGTATGACAGCCAAGGCAAATGGGGCTTTCAGAAGGTTTAATATCGATACCTGATAATTCCGCAATTTGTTTAGATTCGGGTTTGAACAATACCGAGTAGGCATTGGAATGTTTTGATAACCTCCATAAGTTAAATTGATTGCGGCTGCCTTGTAGATGATGACAATTTCGACAAACCTTTTCCCCTACGTAGATACGATATTGCGTTTTCTGACCGAACAAACTCCATCCCAAAACCACTATGAGCATACAAGGCAGAATAAAAATTTGTATAAACCTGTTCATAGTTAATTGTTTCATCTAAGGTATTGATTCTTTTATAGTAATGATCTGATCGGCCTTGACATTTTTGAGCGTCTGAATTTGATTATTCGGCCACCGAATCTCAATATTATCCACCTGGGTAAAATCACCCAGACCAAAATGGATCCGATAATCGCTTTGCGAGAGATACCCTGAACTGCTCAATTTCCATCTGGTCTGAATAATGTCACCTGTGCTCAATCGAATCCGGCTGCCAATAGCATCACGGTTACTCTTTTTGCCAATCAAATGAATCATAATCCAATGTTTTTTATTGCCATCCTGGTTAAGTAGCAAACGGGGACGGTCATTGAGGTTGAGTACCAATATATCCATATCCCCGTCATTATCAAAATCTCCTACGGCTGATCCCCGTCCAACAAATTTTTCTTGAAAATCCGGTCCCAGCTGATGAGATAAATTAATAAACCTCTGGCCGGCATCATTTAATAGCAACAGATCCTCCTCACCGATTAAGCGGTGTGGGTGCCCGTTGGTTATAAATAGATCGCCATAACCGTCGTTATTAAAATCGAAGAAATTACCTGACCAACTGGTATACTGCCCACAGGCGGCTGCAATCCCCATGCGGGCACTCATTTCTTCAAAATAACCAGCTCCGGTATTTTTGTATAAGCAGCTATAAGCCATATCGGGTACAATAATATCCACCAAACCATCAAGATCAATATCTCCGAATTCCCCGCTCATTGCTGAAGTTGCTTCACCATTTTGGCCGAAACCGGTGGCTGTCTGTAGTGCAATATTGGTAAATGTTCCGTCACCGTTATTTCGGTAGAGATAGTTTTCCATCGCATCATTTGCCACAAATATATCATAATCGCTGTCGTTGTCGATATCACAAGATGTGACTCCCATTGCCCTGCCTTCAGGATTATAGACCCCAGCTTCCCTGGTCACATCCGTAAAAGTTCCGTCACCATTATTGTGGTAGAGGATGTCGGGTTGGCCGTGATAGGCCAGGGGTCCGGGGAATTTTGCTGCAGCATAAAAATATTGATAATCCGGGTCGTATTCAATATAATTACCCACATAAAGATCAAGATATCCATCCTGATCATAATCCAGAAAGGTACTTCCGATTCCATACAAATCATGTTCCAAACCGGCTGCCTTGGTAAAGTCGGTAAAAGTACCGTTACCGTTGTTTCGGTAAAATACGTTCGGTCCCCAGTTTGAAACGAATATATCCTGATCACCATCGTTATCGTAATCGGCAGTAGTTACCGCCATTCCCATACCCTTATGACCGACACCGGCTTCGGCAGTCACATCGGTAAATCTATTATTGCCATTATTGCGATACAAGGCATTTACAAGCTTACCTTTGTTTTTACGTCCCCTGATATGGCTAAAACCCTCAATATAGACACCGTTGACAAAATATATATCCAAATCACCATCTCCATCATAATCGAAGAAAGCACAACCCGCCGCATTGGATTCAATGAGGTTGCTCATCTCATCATCACCGAAGTTATGGATAAATGTAATTCCGACCTGTTGAGTAATATCGACCAGTTTTGGTAGATCTGATTGTGCCGGCAACCAGGACACGAATCCACTAAGGCATAAAAACCTGACAATCAGACTAAAGAGTATTTTTTTACCATCGAAACTCCTCATCAGAATCCCTTTGTTGAATTCGTTTGATCTTCAGACAAATCTGAAGTTATGGCTCTATGGAAATTCCATTGAGCACCCAAATCGATCCACTCTATAAATAAGATACGTTCATGCAATTTCAATGGACTATCCGGCGGCATCAAAGTAATTTTACTCGAATAATCAGACTTATCCAAATCCAGACCTCGACCAAATAAGTGCCAGATTAAAGAACTCGCTTTTGCATTTCCGGGAATGACATAACGTTCCTTTTCCCTTCCAGGAATAGACATTAAAAGAACATCATAGACCTGGTGAGAAGTATTTTCAGATCCTTCAAGATTAGGTCGCACCTGTCCGGAAATATGACAACCGCTTATGGCACATTTTGATGCAATAACGGGTGCAATCTGATGATGAAAATCAACTATTCGTCTTTGTTCTACCGGTGAAATTAATTCTACCGGAGGTTTTGTGACAGCTTCGATCATTATGTTTGGTGGAGACAATTCCCGATTCTCATGGCAGCCGATGCAACCACGATTTTCATTTCCCATCACCCAGGTCCAGGTATTTTGTGTACGTATCGCCATGTAATTTTTATCGAGCATCTGAAAGGTAAGAGGCGTTTCTGCGGGAACTCGAACCTGAAACGAACCATCATTCTCCACGGGAGCCACCCCTACAATGCGCTGTGGACTTTGGGCAGGGCTAAAATTTGGTGCCGGATTCAGTCTATTTTTAAGATTGTGTTGATAATTGGAAGATTTAACTTTCTCTTCCAGTGGAATACCTTCTACCACACGCACATATTTAATCGTCCCCGGATTAATGTCTGAAAATTTCGGCAAATTTGTATTGTAACTATTTATGCAATAAAAAACACCACTAACAGAGCCCGGAATTAACCAATTAGAACGACCTTTCACATTCGGATGTGCTGTCAAAACCTGAGCATCGATGGAATGCCAACCCGGCTCGCTAAAAATCCGTTCTTTTCGTTCTCCGGATTTTGTATCAATATGGAAAATACTAAATTCAGATTCAATAGAATCAGAACGATACGACGCTACCAGTCCGTTATCTGTAAGTGGACAAGGACTGTGATACAGACCCTTATCTGAATGGCTCAATTTGCGGTAAGAGTTGAGGGGCCGACGCTGTGACACGTAAGCAATATCACCACCACCCAGCCAGATTGAACGCTCCGATTCAACAAAGTAAACCCTCTGGCCGAAATCAGACACGTGAACCATGTCCTTATATCGGGGCATCTCATGATTTCCATA
>JAGLYF010000352.1 GCA_023132435.1 Calditrichia bacterium
AGTATGTCCCACCGTAGGTGGGACAAAGTAGGCACAAAGTTCACCAAGAAAAAAAATATTAAATTCTTTGTGTGCTTTGTGCATTCTTTGTGCTCTTTGTGGTAAATAAGCTATCTCGCATGGTGAAAAACGTGCGACGAGAAGCGAGTTATAAACCGGGTGATCTAAATCTGCTCGTATCGATACGATATCTTTTAATTTTGTAACCGATGATTCGTTCCGTTGTATCAAGCAGGCGTGCCGCTTTTGCCCGGTTTCCTTTTGTCGATTTAAGCGCATCCTGAATCAGCTCTTTTTCATAAAAAATGACCGCATCAGCAAGTGACTGGTGGGGGATGGTATTACTGCTCTCTGCAGTTTGCAGAGTGGGAGGCAGATGATAACTGTGAATAACATGATCCTGACAGAGCAATACCGCCCTCTCAATACAGTTTTCAAGTTCACGGACATTTCCCGGCCAGTGATAACGCATCAGCATATCGATAGCCGGAGTGGAAATACGCTTCACCACCTTTCCCTGTTGGCGACCATACTTAATCATGAAATGATCGGCAAGGAGTAGCAGATCGGTCTTACGATCACGCAGAGGGGGCAGAAACAGTGAAAACACATTTAACCGGTAATAAAGATCTTCCCGGAAATCCCCGATCTTCATCAATTCTTCCAGATTTGCATTGGAAGCAGCGATCACCCGGACGTCCACTTTCAGGGTTTCCGTACCCCCGACCCGCTCAAATTCCTGTTCCTGCAAAACCCTTAGCAATTTAGTCTGTGTCATCGGGCTCAAATTTCCAATCTCATCCAGAAATATGGTTCCCTGATTTGCCAGCTCAAAGCGGCCGCTTTTTCTGGAAACAGCGCCGGTGAATGCTCCTTTTTCATATCCAAAAAATTCTGATTCAATCAAATTTTCAGGTATGGCGGCACAATTTACTCTGATAAATGGTTTATCTTTTCTAGGAGAATTATAATGAATCGCCTGAGCGATCAATTCCTTACCGGTACCGGTTTCTCCACGGACAAGTGCTGTCGTATTACTGGTTGAGACCTGGAATACCATATCAAATATTTCACGCATCTCCTGACTATTACCGACCACATTGTTCAAACTATGTTCCTGCTGAAGTTGTTGTTTTAGAATGATATTTTCATCGACGAGTTTTTGCCGTTCTATATCAATCTGATGTTGAAAACGTATCGGTTGTAATAACGCGGAGGCAACCAGGGTAAGAAATTTTTTAGTGCTGTCATAGTCCCTGCGTGCATTGAAAGGTAGATTGGTGATCAATACGCCTAGAACCTTGTAATCAAGGGTGATCGGGACACCGATAAATGTTTGTTCTTTATCTACTGCCGGATCCAGGGTACTGAGTCGGTTTAAAAATAAATGTTCTTTACTTACCTGAGGTACTACTATCGGTTTACCGGTCTCGGCGATTTTTCCGGTTAATCCTTCGCCCGGACGATAGGACACTTTAGCTATTTCTTTTTTATAACCGATGGACACCACCATATTTAAACCGTTTTCATCTTCATCAAATAAATAAACAGCGCCTGATTTAATATTATAAGATCCGGCTAAAATTTGTAAAGATGCAGTCAGGGAGTCTTCTAAATTTAAATTCCGGCTTACGGCCTGATTAATTTCAACCAGGATTGAAAGTTTCCGGGTTATCTGTTCGGGTGTGGATTTTCCCTTCGGGTGATGATTTTTTTCAACCATAACCATTCATCCTCAATTAAACACAAAAA
>JAGLYF010000353.1 GCA_023132435.1 Calditrichia bacterium
GTTGGCTATTAAGGCTTCACGGGATAAACCCGATGTTGGTAAATTTGAAGTGATTAAAAAAGATGATCATTATATTATCGATCCGAATGAAATTCTGCATAAAATCGTTACACAAAGAAAGGAAAATAAGGAAGTTTACGGAATTAGTTGCGCGTTTCATAATGCATTGATAGATGTATTTACTCAAATTGCCCGTATAATCAGGTCAGAAACAGGATTAAAACAGGTTGCCCTGAGTGGTGGCTGTTTTCAAAACATGTATTTGCTTCAAGGATTACAAAATAAATTGAAAAAAAATGGATTTCAGGTCATGACCAACATGGAAGTACCGGTAAATGATGGTGGAATTGCCCTCGGCCAGGCCTATTGGGGGATGCACAACTTTTGACAGGATACTGGATGCTCGTTTCTCGATACTCGATACTCGATAATGGATTGGAAACTCAAATATCTAATATCGTATCTTTAATGATGGATAAGGAGGGATAAGTTTAGGTGAAATATTTGGAAGAATTCAGAAATCCTCAATTTGCAAAAGCGCTGGCGACAAAGATTGCTGAAAACGCTGCCGGGCTTCGGGAAATTAAACTCATGGAGGTTTGTGGTTCACACACAATGGCTATTGCCCGTTATGGAATACGAAGACTACTGCCTCAAAATATAAAATTGATATCAGGACCGGGATGTCCGGTCTGTGTAACCGCAAATGGTTATTTGGATAAGGCTAATGCTATTTCACGTTTACCCGATGTAATTATTGCCACTTTTGGGGATATGATGCGGGTGCCCGGTTCAACAAGTTCGCTGGAAAAAGAACGTTCAAAGGGAAGCGATATTAGGATTGTATATTCCACAATGGATGCAATCACTCTTGCCGTCAACAATCCTGATAAACAAGTGGTATTCCTTGGAGTCGGATTTGAGACGACAGCTCCGACGATCGCAGCTTCTGTTCTCCGGGCCAAAGAATTAGATTTACAAAATTATACCGTATACTGTGCCAATAAAACGATGCCGAATCCCATGGAAGCGATTGCCAGCGGTGATAAAGTCGATCTGCAAGGATTTATCTGTCCGGCACATGTAAGTACAATCATCGGTGCAAGACCCTATGAATTTTTAGCTGAAAAGTATGGAAAATCATGTGTTATTGCCGGATTTGAACCTCTTGATGTGCTGGAAGCAGTGAAGATGCTGATTGAACAAATCAGGATTGGAAAGCCTATAGTCCAAATTCAATATTCACGTGTAACGACAGTAGAGGGAAATCCGACCGCATTAAAGATTATGGATAAAACCTTCGAAGTCTGTGATACAGAATGGCGGGGTTTAGGGAATATCCCCGGGAGCGGTCTTAAATTAAGAAAAGAGTTTGAAGAGTATGATGCTGATATTAAATTTGATGTCATCGTTGAACCAACTCAAGAAGAAGCCGGGTGTATCTGTGGGGATGTGATGCAGGGAATTTCATCTCCAACCGACTGTCCTCTCTTTGGGACGGTCTGTACACCGGAAGATCCGGTTGGTGCTTGTATGGTTTCTTCTGAAGGAAGTTGTGCCGCTTCATATAAATATGAACAGTTTTAAGAAAAAGTGATGATATGAAAAATCAGGATAGAATTTTATTAGGTCATGGAAGTGGTGGAAAACTTTCTCATAAGTTATTGTCTGACATGTTTTTAAAGTATTTTCAGAATGCAGAGCTTGGTAAATTAAACGATGCTGCCCGTATTGAATGTCCGGGTGAATCCCTCGTTTTTTCTACAGACAGCTATGTTGTTGATCCGATATTTTTTCCCGGAGGAGATATTGGTAAACTAGCTGTATGTGGGACGGTAAACGATGTGGCGATGATGGGTGGGAGACCGCTTTATTTGAGTGTTGGATTTATTATCGAAGAGGGATTGCCTTTAAGTGATCTTGAAACCATACTTGGATCAATGAGAGCCGCAGCTGAAGAAGCCAGGGTGCAAATTGTCACAGGAGATACAAAAGTTGTCCCCAAAGGGACTGCTGATAAAATCTTCATAAATACAGCAGGTGTCGGTATTCCTCTTGCCGGGACCAATCTTGCAGGTCAGAATGCACGGGTCGGTGATAAAATAATTGTTAATGGATTTGTTGCTGACCATGGAATAACAGTTATGGCAAGGCGGGAAGGTC
>JAGLYF010000354.1 GCA_023132435.1 Calditrichia bacterium
CATCTGGCAGTGTCCGCACGACATTCCTTCTACTTTGATTGTTTCTTTTGTCACTGTATTAGCCTCACGATTTTATGTTTACAGTAGGTGTATAGTTGGGGTTGAGAGTATATGGGGTTTACGGAAGTAGCAAATGGATTTGCGTTAAGTGTTACCACCTTGGAAGTGATGTACATCCATGATTAACGGTTGAACATCCATCAAAGTGCAATTTCAAACACCGACAGCCGAATTGAGAAAAGAGGCGCCAAGAAAATTAAACATATTTATCGCTTCGTTGATAACATATTATGTTTTTAGTTTGTCTTTAACAACCTTTATTATAAAGAAGTTCTAATGTATGCCTATAAAAATCGTGGTTTGATTGGACAAAAATATTGGGATGTAGAAAGGATATGAATAATACAAAAATAGAATGGACAGATTATACTTGGAATCCCGTAACAGGCTGTAATAATGGCTGTCCATATTGTTATGCTAAAAAAATGGCAGTGCGTCTTAAAGGTCGTTCAGGATATAATAAGGATAATCCATTTAAGCCAACATTTCATTTGAATAGACTGAATCAACCTCTGGAAAAGACAAAACCATCTATGATATTTACGTGTTCAATGGGTGATTTTTTTGATTTTGAAGTTAAAAGCACTTGGCGAGAAGATGTGTATAAGACTATGGACAAATCAAAATGGCATGCTTATCAAATATTAACGAAACAACCAATAATTGAACCTGAATTTAGAGATGCTTTTCCAAAGAATTTATGGCTTGGCATTTCGATTGATGGAACATCAAAATATTGGGAAAAACCACTCAAAACTCTCAAAAATTCTTCTGCTGTAATGAAGTTTATTTCTTTTGAACCTATTTTAGGGAATGCCATACCAGATGATTTATCAAATATTGATTGGGCCATCATCGGAGCACAAACAGGTGTTGGTGCCAAGAATGTAAATCCAAGATTCGTAGATGGAGTTGTTGATTTAATAACCGATAGCAGTATACCTTTATTTGTTAAACCAAATATACGTCGGCAAATCAAAGATACTTCAAATTCAGAATGGTCACTCCGAGAAGAATTCCCCATATCATCCCAGAATAATAAAGAGATAATTGGAGTTTAATCATGGGCTCTGTTACTAATCCAGATGGTCATGTATGTGAAGAAGTTAAATGGCATTCAATACAGAAACATGTTTTCTTAGAAGCATATTTAGATATATGGTCTGAAAATGTTGGCAAAAACGGGAAACCAACGCCACCATTGAGTATTTTTGATTTATATTCTTCTTTTGGCTTATGTTACTGTTCTGAAACGAGTAAATCATGGAATGGTTCAGCTTTATTAGTGGCTGAGTGCCTTCAGAAATACAAAAGTGGAAAATTGTTATTTTTGAATACATATAACCCAAACGAAAACGAGCAAACCCAACAAAAAGAGACCCTCGAGAAAAATATTACTGATTTGAACTTGCCTAGAAGAATTGAAAAATTTATGACAACTCTTCCGATAGATGAAGCAGTCGATTCTGCAATTTCACACGTTAATCCAAATTACCCAAATTTATGGATACTTGACCCATATCAACCAGAACATTTGCCTTGGGATACTGTTGAAAAAATTTGTAAATTGCAGAGATTCTATACAAAGAATGGTAAACAAGTGTCTAGAAGACCTGAATTATTTATTTGTTTAATGACTAGCCGTTTACAAAGATTAGCAGGAGGGTTATACGCAGCAGATGATAATATAGTTGGTAAAGCTTTAGGTATGGAAAAGGAGGAATGGGAATCGAAGTTAGACCATTACAAAAAATATGGCATCACTATCACAGATGCACTAATTTTCATGTATGCTGAAAAACTCACTCAATACTATGAGAAAAAACCGCAAATGATAAAAGTCTTCTCTAATGATGGAGCTATTGTTTACACCGTATTCCTATGTACTGATAATAACGCAGGTCATTATATGATGAAAGTTAATCAGCTTCCTAAATATTTACAATGGCAAGAGGTAGAATGGAAAAAAGAAGCGAAGACTATTACACGAACAAAAAAAGTAATTCGTGATGCCGAAAAACATGGGCAGGAACAGGCATTTTTGAATCAATATTACGATGATCAAATAGGAACTTAATCGATTTCGATCTCATGCTTAAAAATCGACCGACATAGCCATATAGAAAAAAT
>JAGLYF010000355.1 GCA_023132435.1 Calditrichia bacterium
GACAAAGGCGGCAAGAAGGATAAAAACAAGAGTCAGAAACAGAAGAAAGTGAAACAGAATCAACTGGCAAAAAAGAAGTTAGATAAGAGACCGAAAAGAACCCCGTAACTGGAAGCAGGATTCAAATACGTGAAGACGACATTAGCTGTGCCGTTATTCTGACACGATTACCGGATTTAAAAACACTTCCTTCTAAAATGCTTTTTACACCAAGTTCTCTACCGATTTCGGGTATGGTTTTATCGGTATTTCGAAACTTATTCACTGATGTACGTGCTGTAACCTTTAAGTTTTTTAATTTAGTGAGATTGGTTATAATCTGATCTGTCATGCCATCACAAAAATACTCCTTATCAAGGATCTTATAATGCGAAATGGTTTTGTTTATCATTTTTCTAATCCCATTTTTTTACGCAAGGTAATAAATCTGGGTTCTTTGCGTACAGAATCAAAAGGTGGCGCAAACAGGTAGAGAAGGTTACCATCCCTTTGGTTAAATGCTTTTTCAAACCATTCAAACATTTTATCGTATTCATTCAATCCCATGTAAATGACAGCAATCCAGAAGGGAGAGACATATTCTGTTTCCATCCGTTTCAACAATATAGAAAGAAGTTCCTGTGCGCGCTTTGTTTCCCCTCCTTTCGCACTGTACAATCCCAGTATACTAACAAAGGGAGCAGCGTAGTTACCCAGTTTAACCGCCTTCTCCCCTTCTCTGATGGCTAAATCATATTCTTCCATCATACCATAAGTGTCCATCAGCCCATGATAACCGCCAACATTACCGGGCTCAGCATGAACAATTTGTTGAAAATAGCGAATGGCATTCTCAAAATCGTATTTATAACAATAGATGTATCCCATCCTGAATGGCAAAAACATCTTCCAAGTCTCGATCATATCGCTCAGACCATAAATGATATCCATCCTCAACATTTATCAATTGTGTAGTTATACGAATGCGTTTACCTGCTTTCCGGACGCTGCCTTCAAGTAAATAATCCACTTTGAGTTTTTTACCAATTTCTCCGACATCATAATTTTTTCCTTTAAAAGTAAAAGCAGACGTTCTGGCAATAACGCGCAAACTTTCAATGTGCGTTAGGGCATTAATAATTTCCTCAGCCATGCCGTCACAGAAATACTCTTGCTCAGGATCAGCGCTCATGTTTACAAAAGGCATGACAATAATGGAATTTTCATTTTTCTCTGGTACAATATCTCCAGGTTTATATTCCTTCTTCATCTTCCTCAAATCCACGAGCAGATCCAAAGTCCCCTGATACCGTTCTTCAGGTTTTTTAATCAATGTCTTATTAATAATCTGCTCCAATTCCACCGGAACATCGGTTCTCAATCCTGTAACAGGTTCAGGTTTTTCATTTAAAATTGAATAAATAACTGCTTGCTCATAATTCCCTTTAAAAGGCAGTTGTCCTGTAATCAACTCATATAGAACCACTCCCAATGACCAGATATCAGTTCTGGAATCAACTTTATCACCTCTGGCTTGTTCTGGGGACATGTAGGCTATAGTACCCAACGTGGTGCTATCTTTAGTCAGCTTGGTTTGTGTTGACAGTTTTGCTAATCCAAAATCAAGTATCTTGACCACACCTTCCTTCGTCAGCATAATGTTCGCTGGCTTAATATCCCGGTGAACAATCTCCTTTTCGTGAGATTTGGCAAGACCTTGTGCAATCTGAATAGCAATGTCGGTGGTTTCTTCTATCGGTAATGGCTTTTCCTTGATCCTTTTGTCTAACGTTTCGCCATCATAGTAAGCCATTGAAATGAACAGTTGACCGTCCCCCGGTTCCCCGGGGGCAGGCCTCGTCTCGTCAATTTCATATATATTACAGATATTATTATGATCCAAAGAAGAAGCAGCTTTGGCTTCATGGATGAATCGTTGTTTTTCGTCATCGCTAGAGGTTAGGTGTGGTGGTAGGAATTTGAGGGCGACAAAACGATCAAGTTTGAGGTCTTGGGCTTTGTAGACGATGCCCATACCGCCACGGCCTATGTTTTCTATAATTTTATAGTGGGATATAGTTTTACCTATAATCACTTTTTGCCTCCAGCAAGGCCTACTTTTTTCTTGATAAAAAAGTAGGCAAAAAATCAAGGCCCGACTGAAATTTACCTGAGCCATCTCAGAAATTCCTGAAAAAAATATTTTTCTTTACGGAATTTCTTCGCCAGCTCTATGCGGCAAATTTCAGAATGGCCGACGGAAAGAATAAATTTTTCGCTGTGTTCGTCGCGGTCGCTGCGCCGCTGCGAGAAATCGATTTACCAGATTTTATTCGACTGCTTTGATCGGCAAATTTCAGAATGGCCGATTA
>JAGLYF010000356.1 GCA_023132435.1 Calditrichia bacterium
ATAAAATGGCATCTTTATCTCCTTTTATCAATTATTTTTTAGTACGCAATTCCATATAAAATGTTCAATCAGGTATTTAGCGCAATTTTCATGCCGTTAAAATAATTATTGTATAGCAAATCGTTCAACTACTTTATAATCAGCATCTTAAATAACAATATTTATTACCCGGTCTGAAATCATGGTATGCCATAATGACATACAATGCTAATTATTGGCATCTTTCATCGATATAGCAGGTCAATTTGCAGGGAATAACGAATATTGATTCAAAATCTGAAATAAAAAAGGGCAGTATTAAGTTATTGTTTATTATAGTGTTATGTCTATCATATTTTACGGTTATTTTTGGACACATGTGTCCAACTTTTAAGACGAATTTAACCAAATTTTAAGGAAATTTAGGTAAAATATGACCTTAAAAAAAATAAAAAAATTTTCCTTAAATATTGACACTTTAGAATACATATCATACAACCATTATCACCTAAACAGGTTCGAACATCCCATACTTCTTCTCTCGATTCCGGATGATTATCAAATTGACAAAATGTTAGTGATTCCTTCGGATATTTATCAATACAAACCGTACAATCCTCAAACCCAAAAATGAGCAAGGGGCTATAAAAGTCACTTGCATGAGATAGCATTTTTGTTATATATATCAAGGCTTTGCGGGATTTATGTATTTTTAGATTGTGTCACCATACTATCGCAATACAGAGACTGAAAGATTTGTGAGCAGGAAAATCCAGCACCTTCCCTTATTGTGGAAGAGAAAATAAAATGGTTGTGCCCGGGTTGAAAGGATTAGGATAGGGCTTCATTTTATAATGAGTAACAACACTATAATTCTTGTACAGACATGATCCACGGCAACCGGATCTGCGCCGGCAATTATCGAATTCATTTTAGTTCCCCGGATGGGCAGGTAATAGAAACACATGGGAACATTGCAGTAAAAACTCTGCATTAATTACTTGCTATCGGTATGCATCCTTCCGATGATCAAGAGTAAGGATGTATATAATTTTTTCATCCTGATCCAGAGTGTAGAATATTCTGAATTTTCCAATGCGGTATCTCCAGGTGTCAGGGACGTAATCTTTCAGTTTTTTGATATTTTTTCCAAAAAATGGTTCCAACTTGATCTGGGGGTAAACATAAGAGGTGAGCTTTTTCTTAATAAAAGTTCTGTTCTGAGGGTCAAGTTTTTCAATCCTTTTCAGGAACTCAACCGTTTCAAAAATACGATATTTATTCAACGAAACGCCCTCTTTGTTCTTTTACATCTTTAAGGGCACGTTTCAAACTCCTGTTCAGGTCCTGATTGTTTTGGATTTCTGTCATCTCAAATTCATCAACAAATTGACTATTCTCTATGAATCGAAGAACAGAAGTTTCTATAAAGTTAGAGAGAGCTCTATTTTCACTCTCAGCAAGATTACGAAATAAGTTGTAAATCTTATCGTTCAGTCTTAATGTTACAGTTTTAGACATCATATACCTCTAAAATCTAATGTAATTAATTTGCTTCAGATAGAGTACATAAGAATTAATTGAAATGCAAGCGAATAATTATGATTTCATGATTTACGGCACACCTTTGCCTCCCGTGAGGGGGATAAATTACATCCGGATGTATTTTTGTTGAGAGAATATCAGAAAATCAATATTTTTTGATTTTCGGGAGGCTGGATG
>JAGLYF010000357.1 GCA_023132435.1 Calditrichia bacterium
AAGATAAGACACCGGGGGAAAAATCAGGGAGCGATAATCCCCTGTTTGGCACCGGCAAGAGAGTGTTAAGGCTGATTGCCCGGAAGTTCTGTGTTGTGGCTCTCAAATTTCAATTAAGGGAGATCGGTTCTTCTGTTCGTTGTGAAGGGAAAATTAGAATAACAGGTACCAGGAATATAAGGATAGGTGATAAAAGTAAATTTGAAAAAAACGTACAACTGAAAACTGAAGGTCGGGGGTACATCCATATCGGTACGAATGTTAAAGTTGGCAAAGGGGTAAAGATTGTTTCAACCTCAAATGTAACCATCGAAGATAACAGTCATCTGGGAGACTATGTTACCATTCGTGATACAGTAACCAACACCGGCGAAAAACAGACGCAAAATGGAACAAAGCCGGTGTATATCGGCAAAGATGTCTGGATTGGTAAAGGAACCCGAATTCATGCCGGAATAACAATTGGAAATGGCTCAACTATAGCGGCGAACAGTGTTGTGACCCGCTCCATTCCGCCGGGTGTGATAGCAGGTGGTACACCGGTCAAAGTGATCATGGACAGATAAATACCGGGGGAAATTGTATTTAACCGCAAAGATCACGCCCCGAGTACTCGGGGGATTCGCACGCCGGTAGGCGTATTTCCAACCTACCGGCGAACGCAAAGAAAAAATCACAAATAACAAATTCCAAATCACAAATAAATTCCAATTTCAAATTACTAAAAAGATGATTTTTAACTATTTTATAATTTGGTCATTGGTTATTGATTATTATTTGATATTTGTAATTTGTTATTTTGAGCAATACTTTTGCGAGAAATAAATACAAAACATTGCGTCTTTGCGCCGCCGTGAGAATTTTTTTAATGGGTGGGCGACCGAGCCGATTGAAAATCCCGATTTTATCGGGGTCGCCCCTACATTTGCGTTTTGTGGTTAGATTTAAAAATATTTGAATCATATGAAAAACTACCAGACAATACTGAAGAACTTTTTTGGGTTTGATGCCTTTCGTGGTTTGCAGGAAGAAATCATACAACGGACACTAAAGAATCAACATTCTCTGGTTATTATGCCTACCGGTTCGGGAAAATCTTTAACCTATCAGATCCCTGCTTTAAACTTTGATGGTTTAACCGTCGTTATTTCCCCATTGATTGCCCTGATGAAAGACCAGGTGGATGGACTGCAAAAAAAATCGATTGATGCTGCATATATTAACTCATCTCTTAACAAAGAAGAGCGGGAGAAGAGATATAAACTTGTTGCGGAGGGACATTATAGATTACTGTATGTGACGCCGGAACGGTTTCGTAAATCAGAATTTGTGGAAATACTCAAAAAAAGAACAATCAGCCTCCTGGCCGTTGACGAAGCCCATTGTATCAGTGAATGGGGTCATGATTTCAGACCTGATTATACCCGGCTGAAGGAATTTCGCGATTTGATGTCCAATCCGACAACTATCGCCCTCACCGCGACCGCCACACCCAGGGTTCAGGATGATATTGTTATACAATTAGGACTCACCCCAAAAGAGGTGAAAATTTTTCATGAAGGTATTGAACGGGAAAATCTTTTTCTTGAATGCCATGAGGTCTGGGGTGAAGAGGAAAAACTAAATCATATATTGGAAATTATACAACAAAATCCGGGTAATGGAATTGTATATTTTGTTTTAATCAAAGATCTCAATCGGATGGCTGAATTACTCAGAAAAAAAAAGGTCCGATATTTAAAGTACCATGGAGATTTGGGTGGGGAGGAAAGAAAAAAAATCCAGGACCGGTTCATGGGCGGTGAAAATAACCTGGTACTGGCAACCAATGCTTTTGGTATGGGAATCGATAAAGAGAATATTCGCTATGTCACTCATGCCCAGATACCATCAAGTCTGGAATCTTACTATCAGGAAATAGGACGTGCGGGCAGAGATGGGCGGCATTCGGTCTGCACCTTACTCTATGATGAGCAGGATTTGAATATTCAACTACAATTCATCGAATGGAATAATCCTGCCGCCGGTTATTATGATCGTTTGTATCGTTTGATTTATGATCAGTCTGAGCGGGTAAATGCGGAAGGCATTGAATTTGTCAGAGAACAGATGACATATAAAAACAGAAATGATTTTCGTTTGGAAACCGCCCTTGGAATGTTAGATCGATATGGTGTAACAGAAGGGGATCTGGATTCCAAGAATTTAACAATAATTTCTGAACTGTCTGAGGAACTTTCTTCTCAGGAAAGTCGGGATATAAAACTAAGGCTGGAACAGGAAAAACTCTATCAGATGGTCTTATATACAAAAGAGGAAATATGCCGGAAGGCATTTATTCATCGTTATTTTGGGCTGGAATATCAGGAGAAATGCGGGGTTTGCGATTTGGATTCTGGCTAAATTCCCCTTCTCCTACCAGGAGAGGGGGCCAGGGGGTGAGGTCCTTTTGCAGTTAAAAGACACACGGTTTTTCAGTCCGTGGTCCAAGGCCTTAAGTTTAATAAAAATAACAAATCACTAATATAGAGAAGCCAAAATGTTATCTAATGTTTTTTCTTAAGTTATCCAAGATTGTACGATTTTGTCCGCACCATCATTTGCCAAATATTTGCCAAATGGACCTCGTATTCCAATAACAGTATGCCGTATCTTCAATGGATGTAGTCTGTTTTTCTCGGTGGCGTTATGGATATAACCACGATTTTTGATGCCAAAGCGGATACCCCACAGATCGTAACTGATACACGGCATTATCCGGTGCATATACACTATCTCCTTCTAATTTGCTACGATGAGGGCTGTCATCCGGTAGTGGGGGCAACACTATATGTTCCGGTCTTCGTACTTTGGCCATCCAGTAACTCGCCGTCTTCAGATTTTTCATCCATTGCCGCCAGATTACCGATCATCAGAATCGAGACGGCGAATATAAATAATACCCTGC
>JAGLYF010000358.1 GCA_023132435.1 Calditrichia bacterium
AAGGGGGAACAGATTTTTATCATCCAGCATTCCCGAGTCACGGGATCTCCGCTTCGCTCCGACCAGCATCCAGTATCCAGCATCCAGTATCACTTCTTACTTTTTACTTTTTCCTTTTTACTTCTTACTTCTTAATTGTGCCTCAAAATACCCAATTGTCTTCTTCAACCCTTCTTCCAGCCCCACTTTCGGTTCCCAGTCCAGTTTTTCTTTAGCCAGGGATATATCCGGTTGGCGTTGGGTGGGATCATCGCTGGGTAGCGGTTTATCGACCATTTTTGAGGAACTGCCGGTTAAATCGATCACTTTTTGGGCCAGTTCTTTGATCGTGAATTCGACCGGATTACCCAGATTGACCGGCCCGATAAAATCTTCCGTATCCATAAACCGAAAGGTGCCGGTAAGAAGGTCATCCACATACTGGAAGGAGCGGGTCTGACTGCCGTCACCATAGATAGTAATATCTTCTCCTTTTAAGGCCTGGACGATAAAATTTGAAACTACCCGGCCATCATTAAGGGCCATCCGCGGTCCATAGGTGTTAAAAATCCGGGCAATTTTAATATCCACCTTATTCTGCCGGTAATAATCCATCATCAGTGTTTCTGCCACCCGTTTTCCTTCATCATAACAACTACGCCGGCCGATCGGATTTACATTGCCCCAATAGGATTCCGGTTGCGGATGCACTTCCGGATCCCCGTAGATTTCCGAGGTGGAAGCAAGCAGGATACGTGCCTTGACCCGTTTAGCCAGACCAAGCATATTGATCGTGCCCATCACACTGGTTTTAATCGTTTTTACCGGATTGTATTGATAGTGTACCGGGGAAGCCGGGCAGGCGAAATGAAAAATACGATCCACCTCCAACAATACCGGCCCGATGACATCATGGCGGATCAATTCAAAACGATCGCTACTCATCAGATGACGGATATTGTCCTTACTACCGGTATAAAAATTATCCAGACAGAGGACATCATCACCATCTTTCAGTAACTGTTCACATAAATGTGAGCCAATAAACCCGGCACCGCCGGTTACTAATATTCGCATATCAATCTATCCCAAGGGAAAAATGATAAATGACAAATGATAAAAGACAAAATAATCAGGAATTTGGAATCAGCCAGCAGGCTGATTCCAAATTCCGAGTTCCGAGTTCCGAGTTCCGAGTTCCCAATTTCCATTATTTTTGCATTACAAATCTTCTGATAATATTTTGACAATCCTCTCCGCGGCATTACCATCCCATAATTCAGGTATTTTACCTTTTTTGCCGTTACCGGAGATGATTTTTTCTGTTTCATGAATGATCCGGTCTGCTTTAGGACCAACCAGAACATTTGTACCGATATCTACGGTGATTGGGCGCTCCGTATTTTCCCGGATCGTAATACAGGGTATTCCCAGATAGGTGGTCTCTTCCTGAATACCACCGGAGTCGGTCAAAATCAAACGGGCATTCTGCATCAGTTGCATAAAATCAAGATAGCCGATCGGATCGGTAATGATAAGATTTTCAATCGAAGCGACATAATTTTCAAGATCAAAGGTATCGATCATTTTTTTTGTCCGCGGATGCATGGGAAAAACAATCTTTACCTCTTTACCAATGACAGAAAAAGTATAAAATAAATTTTCCAGATTTTCTTTGACATCCACATTACTGGGCCGGTGTAAGGTAACCAGGGCAAAGGGAGATCCATTTACCTGTAAATCCGACAAGATTGAAGATTCTCTGGCCTTCTCTAAGAAAAACTTTAGCGAATCGATCATCACATTGCCGGTAAAAAACACTTTATTGTCCGGGATTCCTTCATTTTTTAGATTTTCCAGGCCACTTTTCTCGGTGACAAACAGAAAATCCGATAAGGCATCGGTGATCATCCGGTTTATCTCTTCCGGCATAGTCCGGTCAAAACTGCGTAAACCGGCCTCGACATGGGCAATCTTTGTCTGCATCTTTGCCGCAACCAGGCTGCAGGCAGCGGTGGAATTCACATCTCCGACCACCAGCACTAAATCCGGTTTCTGCTCTTCCATTACCTTTTCAAAGTCAAGCATTATCCTTGCCGTTTGCTCTGTATGCGTCCCTGAACCGACTCCCAGGTAAATATCAGGCTCCGGTAGAAGTAGATCCTGAAAAAATAATTTGGACATTTTCTTATCATAATGCTGTCCGGTATGAATCAGTAGTGGCTTTAGCCCCGGATATTTGCCCATTTCCCTGTGGATCGGGGCAATTTTCATAAAATTTGGTCTGGCACCGACGATGTTGAGTATTTTCAACAAATATTCCTTTTTTATCCACGAATTTCACGAATTAAGCACGAATTTCACGAATTATTTTTTATTATTTAATCTGAATTATTCATAAAAATTAATGTTCAAAGATTATAAGTAGTATATAATCAACGATTTAATTCTCCCTTAGTAAAGGGGGTTAGGGGGTTGTTTTAAACGTAATCTTTTGAAATATGTCAATGCTTTACAACCCCT
>JAGLYF010000359.1 GCA_023132435.1 Calditrichia bacterium
ACTTTTGTGAATTAATCAGGCTAATGATTTTATTGAATATGATCTGGCTTACGATGTCGTTCAGAATAATTTTAATCCTGAGGTAGGATTTATCAGAAGAAAAAATTATAAACATTTTTTTACCGAATTGCAATTCAATCCACGGCCGGCGTTTCTTCCATGGATTCAGAGAATGGAATTTAAACCCATTGATATTGATTATTATTGGTCTGATAATACTAACCAGCTCGAATCCATCGGAGCTGAATTTCGACCATTAGGCTTTGGCACAAAAAGCGGCGAATGGTTTGAATATAATATTATACGTTTCTTTGACCGAATAGATGAGCCGTTTGAAATTCATGACGATATCATCATCCCAACAGGTGGTTATTGGTTTACACGTCACGAGATTCAATACAGTACTTTTAGTGGTCGAAAGATCGTTGTTGGAGGCGAAACCAGTACCGGAGGTTATTATACAGCTCATCGCCTGCAAAACGATTTTTTCATAAGGCTTAACGTTAACAAACATTTAAACCTGTCTTTTGATTATGAATGGAATAATCTTCAATTTGAACAGAGTGAATTTGTTACTCACGAGACAGGTGGAAAAATTGAGTATGCCTTTAACCCAAAGTTAAATACCAGTCTTTACGGACAATGGAATAATGAGGATAAAGTAATTTTATTCAATTTCAGAGTGAACTGGATTCCCCAAATTGGTAGTGATTTTTATTTAACGATAAATCAAAAAATAGATATAAGCGATTCACGCTTCAAATTTAATGATTTTGCAATTTTATCCAAACTGGTCTGGAGATTTGTTTATTGAATTAAGTAAAAGGAAAAAAATGAAATCATTTAAAATAAATCAATCCGGAGTACTGGCTTTTATTCGGAAATATTATCTTTTCATCGCCTTAATTGTATTTGCCCTTTTATGGGCTTCATTATTTGCTTACCAGAAATATTTGCAGAACCAGATCAGAGAGCGTACGGATATTTCCAGTATAAACGGTATTAATTCTTTGGAAAAAATTTCTATCGGCGGTGTTGAGCAGTGGATTCTCATCCGCGGATGGGATCAATCAAATCCTGTTTTGTTATTCCTCCATGGCGGTCCGGGTGCCCCATTATTTTCCTATGCACGGAGAATCGGCTTTTACACAGGTTTAGAAGAGAATTTTGTAATGGTCTACTGGGAGCAAAGAGGGACCGGGAAATCATTCAGCTTTTCCATCCCTGAGGAATCGATGACCATCGAGCAATTTATTTCCGATACCCATGAGCTGGCCAAAATTTTAAAAGATCGATTTAATGTAGCAAAGATATTCCTCGTCGGGCGTTCCTGGGGCAGTCTCATAGGTCTGCTAACTGTCAGACACTATTCAGAGCTGTTCCATGCATTTGTGGGAATTGGTCAACTGGTACAACCTTTGCTTAATGACAGCTTATCCTATGAATATACACTGCAACTAGCGCAAAGATATGGAGATACTGCTGAAATTGAAGAACTAAAATCCATCGGTTATCCACCATACAATTCTGAGAAAGCTACTCGCCAGCGAAAATGGCTTACAAAATATGACGAATTATTTATGAGGGAAAAATTCAACCGCCATCGTCCCGATTACAGGGCTCATTTATTGTCCACTCCGGAATATTCCTTATGGGATGTACTCATGATGGGGATTGACCCATTTTACTCCTCCCGGCATTTATGGAACGAAAAATATTACCAATACAATTTGTTTGAACAGATACCCGAAACCCAAATACCGGTATATTTTCTACATGGACGCTATGATTATTTTACCCCGGGGAAACTGGTAGAAAAGTATTACCAGCACCTATCTGCCCCAAAAGGTAAGACGATGATCTGGTTCGAAAAATCAGGTCATGAACCTGAATTTCATGAGCCTGGAAAATTTCGCAAAGTCATGGTCAAAGAAGTTCTGAAAAAGGTTCAGATGTAAGGGCTCATTTCCGTGTTATCCCGCATATGAGGGTGTTGTAATATATATAATTTTATCAATTTTAGTTCTGGCAATCTCTTATATTGTCATTCCCGCGAAAGCGGGAATCTGTTATAAAACAATTACTTATCCCATATGGTTAAATGAATGCCTGCTGGAGATAACCCCTTTGGATTCCTGTTGGAGTTTATCCCTTTGAGATTCACGCTTGCGCGGGAATGACAAAAGGGACCAGAATGACAAAAGGGGCAGGGATGACAAAGATCGAAAAAATCTTTGCGCCTTTGTGTTTTTTGTGAAATTCGCGAAAATTTGT
>JAGLYF010000036.1 GCA_023132435.1 Calditrichia bacterium
GGGTAAACTCCAGCAGGGATCCATATCGAAATCTAACTTTTAGTTTTTATATCTGGATTCCCGCTTCCGCGGGAATGACAGACTAATTTTTTGCGGCTTAGCGCCTTGGCGAGAGACAAAAAATGAAAGTAGATTCGCTGCGCCGCTGCTAGAAATCAATTATACAAGTTAGTTAATCTTTATGATTAATATACACCGATCGATAGCTGAATACAATAAAGCGTAGGTTTTTAATCCGTTATTGAATTTTAAAGTAAACCGCTTGACGGGTGACATTACCCGAACGGTCACGGATCGAAGCAGAAAAAATGTGATTACCGCCCGATAGATCATGTTCTAATATACCAATTAAATAGTCTTCTTCCGGATCCCATTCCGGAAGAACATATTCACCATCCATCGACAGTGAAATATGATCCTCATCTCCAATTCCGGAAATAATATCTTTCAGGAATACTTTAATTTTTGGATTGGATTTATATATCTTACCGGATTGTGGCTGTGCAATTTTTATCTCGGGAGGAACTGTGTCTGCCGCAACAATAAATTTCCCCAACGAAGAAGTCTTGGCGGTCAGGAATAACGCATTTGAATCAATTTGCGTCGGTAAATATATAAATTTGTCTTTTCCCTTCATTTTAAAAAGAGACCAACGACCCCATCCGGGCAAAGAATCTGCCTGAATACTTACTGAAAGTGATTCAAAGACAGGAAAATTATCCGGTTTAATTTCAAATATTCCGCTTGCTGTCGGAATTTCAACTCCAGATGAATCCTGCTCATGTCTGAATGCTGTTATTAATGTCGTATCAGTAACTGAATATGTGTTAGATTCAATTACTAATGATGAATCAAACCAGTTAAAGGATCTTCTTTCTCCGGGAAGAAGGGCGTGATAGTTAAGTGTGGTCGACCAGGTATTTTCAGAATTATCATCCATGATAAAAATTGTCTTTTTATCGGCAATCATCTCAGCAGAAAGAAGTACCTGTAATTTTTCGTTTCCTGAAATTCTAAATGGAACAGAGGACTGAATTTGAGAGTTTTGAATACGTGGATTTTTATACATCCCGGGAAATTCACCGATAAGTTTGTCACCCAGATAAGTGAAATTATCCTCCACATTTTCTATATCATCTATTTCTGCAATTGATATGGTTCGTTCATATTTATTGTTCACCTGAATTTTTAGAGCCACCAAATTGCTATCATCGAGACTTACCCTTACCAGTTTGCTCTGTTCAGGATCATTTATTTTACCTTCTATTATTTCGAAATAATTCGCCAATGCCCAGGATCGTTTTCTCTTTTTTGTATAGAATTTTAAATCTCTGATTTGCGGGGCTTTGAATTTTATATACGCCCACGATTCTTGTATGCTTGAATTTACTATTTCTACAGAATAATCTTTGGCTGGTAAAAGTTCTCCGGTGATGATACTGCGGTTATTCATATAGTCAGAAATAATGATAGTAAAAGAGACCGGTTTATCTGATATGGTGATACTTCCGTCAGAACCTAATTTACGATTATAAAAGCTAAGGGGATTAAATGTTTCCAGATACAATTTGTTAAAAACCTGTCTATTTCCGGACCAGTAGGGATAATATATTTCTGTATAGATATGTTCAGTTGTAGAAAATTCCAATTCATCATAGCTGATCTGAAATATGAGTTTTCCAGATGACTCAAGGGTTGACCGATAAAATCCATACTTATTATATACGTCATCTGCCTGATCATATCCCCGCACCGCTAATCCAATTTTACCCTGGACATAAAGCGGCTTTTTAATTGCATAAATGCCATCTTTAATATGGGTAACAGGATAACTCTGAGGAATATAGCTGTCGTTTACTCTGGAGGTTTTTGACAAGGGTATAACAGCAATGTCTTGCAATTTGGGCCTTTTATGGTCTTTAACCTGCGAATAGTACAGGAGAGGATTGACAGGATTATCTTTCTTATTTCGAATTTCAAAATGCAGGTGTGGAACCCCGATTCCGGTCTGACCGGTATAAGCGATAATATCTCCTTTTTTAACTTTTAAATTTTTAGGCCACCAGTTTAAACGATATTTTTTATTTTTAAACTGTTGTTCCCGGATTTGCTTTTCAATTTCTTTGGTGAATTTTTGCAAATGGGCATAAACAGCCGTGTTTCCATCTTTTAGCTGAAGATATAAAACTTTTCCATACCCAAATGGAGATACCCGTATACGTTTTATATAACCATCCTCGATAGCATAACACGGATATCCTTCAGTGTTCCAGGTTTTAATATCGATAGCCGAATGATAATGACCTTCCCGAAATTCACAAAAACTTGAAGACATATATTCACTGGCGTTTGTTGGCCAGAGATATTTTTGAGAAAAAACAGTCAGGGGATAGAAAAGAAAAATCACCAGGATCAGACTATTTACAGGCAGGGTATTTTTCATTGTTATACTTATTAGATAATCTGTTAAAAAAATTCTCGCAAAGTCGACAAAAGAATATGTCCACGAATTTCACGAATTAATCCGAATTGCACGAACAAATAAAAGAATTTCTTATAAAAAATTCGTGATAATTCGTGTAATTCGTGGATAAAAAAATCATCCTTTTCTTATTGAATAATTGTACACCTACTATCTACAATTATCAGATCACTATCATCTGAAGACCAGATTAATGGATTCAGATCAATTTCAATAATTTCCACATGCTCGCTGACTAATTTTGAAAAGTTCAAGATTGTCTGAATTAACATTTTTTTATCAATAGGAGAAAAATTACGAAATCCGTTTAAAATTTTCTTACCACGTAGTTCTTCTATCATTCGTTCAATCGTTGGTTCGTCAAGCGGAGCGACCCGAAATACAACATCTTTATATAATTCTACAAACACTCCGCCTATTCCAAACATAATGACAGAACCGAATAAGGGATCCTGCTTTGCCCCAAGTACCAATTCTATGCCATCTGCTACCATTTTCTGTGCGAGTAGAAGAGGTGTAATCGTTTTGGGAAGCAAGATCTCTGCTCTGCTCGTAATATTATTGAAAGCTTGCTCAATCTCCGCTGGTGAAGATAGATTTATTTTTACCAAACCTTCATCCGATTTATGGATGATTTCTTCATTTGCAATTTTTAAAGCTATTTTACCTGCCATTTTATGGAATTCTACGGCCAGGGCACTATTAGTTACCAGGGCATAATCACATACTTTCAAATTATATTGCTCAAGTATCGGGATAATTTCCTCAATGGAAGCCTGTCGTTTTTTTGCGTTCTGAGGCAGTGATGTTTCTGTTTTTTCCGTTACTACAATTTGGGATTTTTTAAACCTTTTTCTTATTTCTGTATACTTGATCATGTTTCCAAGCGCTCTGGCTGTCGTTTCAGGATAGGAAAAAACCGGTATCTTTGCTTCCTTAAAAATATCCAGTCCCGTATCCGTATTCTCTCCGGCCATCAAAGTGAAGAAAAATGGTTTATTAGAATTATCAATAAGTGGTTTTAATTCAGAAATTATCATTTTTGGTGTCGTATTCACCGGTGGCTTTACTATAATTACAATAACTGAATTGACATCAGGATCATTTTCTAAGATGCGGCACACTTCTGTATAAGTCTCATGTGTTGCGCTGGCAATCATATCAACCGGATTGTGCAGACTGGCCTCAGAAGGTAATATCTTTTCTAATTTTGAGATTGTATTATCAGAAAGTGGTGCGAGAACAAGACCATGCTTTTCAAGTGCATCACTAACCAGAATACCGGGTCCTCCAGCGTTTGTGACAACACCAACCTTTTTTCCTGACGGCAAGGGTTGAGAGGTAAAGGCAAGGGCAGAATCCAGCAATTCTTGCAATGTCTCGCAGCGAATAATCCCACTCTGTTTCAAAAAGGCGTCTGTAATTATATCATCAGATGCCAGAGCACCGGTATGTGATGAAGCCGCTTTTAATCCGCTTTGCGTGCGTCCTGCTTTAAGGGTTAAAACCGGCTTCCGGGGAACAATCTCGGTACAGATATTTCTGAATGCTGCCGGATTATCTATACTCTCCTGATATAATATAATTGCCTCTGTATTTTTATCTTCAGATAGAAAACGGAGACAATCGACGTCTCCGACATCTGCTTTGTTTCCGGTACTTACAAAACATGAAAATCCAAGACCTGGTTTTTGAGACAGTTCCAGAACTGCTACTCCAAGAGCACCACTTTGAGAGACAAAACCCACATGACCGGGAATTGGAGAAGTGGGTGAAAAAGTCGCATTCAAAGACAGAGCTGGATCTGTATTGAATAAACCCATACTGTTTGGTCCGATCATCCGGATGTCGTATTTACGAATAAGTTCAATAAGCTCGTCCTCGCGCTTTTTACCCTCTTTGCCGATTTCTTTAAAACCCGCACTGATTACAACGATACTTTCAATTTTTTTTTGTGCTACTTCTTCTACCGTTTTATATACCATTTCTTTCGGTAATAATATAATTGCCAGGTCCGGAGTTTCAGGAATGCTGGATATATCAGGAAAACATATAATATTGTTAATTTGGTCGGCTTTGGGATTAATCGGGTAAATTTTTCCTTTATATTTCATCCGGACGATAGCATCAAGAAACATTTTACCCAGTGTTCCGTCACGTCTTGAGGCGCCAACAACCGCTACTGACTTTGGAGCAAATAGATTATTCAATGAATTCAAACTCGATCTCCATAATCTTATATAATCCTAGACCTCGAATATATGTTTAATTCTCAAATGTTTCAACTGTTCTGGATACTCGATGCTGGATACTCGATTCCGGATGCAAGGCAAGTAATTGACACCTTGCTTCAGCAAGGTGGTAAAAAAAACGTTACCAATGATAAGCCGTTTAAACGGCTTCTGAAATTTGGGACGGTTCCATACCCACCTTGATAAATCAAGGTGTTAATATAGGTCTTCGTTCCCACATCAAGTGCCGAGCAACGAACAACGAGATACGAGTATCCAGCATCCAACATCCAACATCCAACATCCAACAAAGTTAATATTTGACTGCCTGGGTTCCAATTCCTAATTTTCTGCGTAATTAAAAAAATTAACCACAGAAAAACACAGATTTATACAGAAATATTTTTATGCATAATTCTGTGTCCTTCCGTGTCTCTCCGTGGTTAAAAAAAAGGAAAAAAAGTGGCACGATCTGGTTCATTTGATTATAAAAAAGCCTATGGTGGGAAGAGGTATCACTCCTATAATACCTACCTGAAGAAAATATATGGTCAGCGCATTCAAAAAGTGACCGTCGATGCCGGGTTTACTTGTCCCAACAGAGATGGGACTGTTGCCTCCGGAGGTTGTATTTATTGTAACAACGAAAGTTTTAATCCCAGTTATAACGATCCGACAAAAAGCGTGCGGCAGCAAATAGATGAAGGAACGGAATTTCTCAAGCGCAGATATGGTGTTGAGAAATTTATCGTGTATTTCCAGCCATATAGTAACACCTATGCTTCTCTGGATAAGTTAAAACAGCTCTATGAGGAGGCTTTATCATTTCCCGGTATCGTTGGTTTGACAATAGGTACACGACCTGATTGTATCGATGAAACAAAAATTGAATATCTTGAATTACTTGGCAAAACCCATGACATAACCATCGAATATGGATTGGAATCAATTTATGACGAATCGCTTAAAAAAATTAACCGTGGTCATGACTATAAAAGATATCTTGATGCAATAGAAATGACGAAGGGTAGAGGTATTAAAATCTGTACGCATATCATTCTGGGTTTTCCCTGGGAAAACAAAGAGCAATGGTTACATGAAGCGGATATACTTTCTGAGATCGACTTTAATTTTTTAAAAATACATCAGTTACACATCGTTAAAAATACTATTATGGAAAGCCGGCACATTCAAAAGCCCTATCGACTATTTACATTATCTGAATATGTCGATACAGTTGTTGCCTTTTTGGAAAGACTTAATCCTGAAATAATTATTCAGCGGTTGGCCGGAGAGGCCCCGAAAAATATGCTCGTTGCACCGAACTGGGGTAAAAGAAATGCTGAGGTGATACAATTTATTACGAATGAACTAAAAAAGAAAGACACCTGGCAGGGTAAATTTTATCAAAAAAGGTTCCGGCTTTTTAAAGTTGGAAAAACAGATGGATAGAAAACGATTCAGAATGTGTTTTTGATACACAGACCGGGACATTTACAAAAGGTGTAACAAATTGCCCTGAACGTTTGAACAGATTCGTAGGTCATCCCTATGGGACTAATAAATTTTTTTCCTCTTTTTCTCCGGACTTCCTTACCCGCCAGCGGGCGCGGCGTCCGGGGCTAGTCTTAGGTCATGCTTTCAGCATTTGCATGCTCGATTCCTTCATACATCTTCTGGCATTATAATTTTACCGGCAAGTGCAAAGATCCCTGCGGGATGACATCTAGTATCCAGTATCCAGTATCCAAAACTACCCCAATGAAGAAAGCACATCAATTTCAACGGATGCACCCGGGCATTCTGTGCTGTAAAGATTTTGCAGATATTTAAGAGTATCCCTAACGTATGGTTCCTCTACTTCCGGCGGCGTAAAAAATAGCGCCAAAATATTTTTTGTTTTTTCGCTTATACATGTTCGCAGTGAATCCGCTGTTGGATTACCAAAAATTCCCATCTCATCTCTTAGAACAAGTTTTCCTTCGGCATGTATGACCGCTTTTGAAATTCCCTGATACTCTTCACCTTCTCTACCTACATCCACTGATATTACTCCGGATATCAGATCACAATCATACAAACCCATGGGCAGATGGAATCGGGTTGAGGCCACATTTCCCAAATCGACAATATTATTGATTCGATACAGCCCCTTGTTTTTAAGAAACCGGCGAATCATTGCCTCTGAGGAAGGTCTGTACTGGGTGGGTTCCCATCCGATCCGCCGGTACATGCGGCGGACTGCAGAGACAACCGGATCAGCAGATGGAGGACTATCTGAAAATTTATCTTTGATATACTCCTCAAGATCAAGAAACTGACCTGTGACAAAATCCGATTGTTTTATTACTTCAAATTCGGAACCGGTTAAAATACCAATTTTTAGACCGGTAATTTTTGTCTCTATAATGGGGGTAAATTTAATGGAGAAATTATTGCACATTGGACAATCACCTTAATCTTATCCCTGTTCATTTTGTCATGCCTGCCCCTATTGTCATTCCCCCGAGTACTCGGGGGAATCCAAAGGGTTAAACTTCAGTAGAGATCCATGTAGCAAAATTGCCTTAATCATTGTTTTTTATAGATTCCCGCTGAGTTTACGCCGTACTTGATACGGGGCGGGAATGACTTTTCTGACCCTTCCCCTTTAATCCCCTCCCTAATCTGACTTGCCCGCCTGAGGCGGGTTCGGAGGGGGAAAGAGGGGGTGGGTTAGTATTATGTCTTTAACTTCTTCCCAATCTTTTTTTCCAGGCTGTCAATCTTGGAATGCATCCGGCTCTCCGATCCTTCCCTGTAGTCAACTTTTATGTGTACACCGATACGTGAACAATCCCTTTTTAACTCAAAGAAACAACTTCGAACGACATTCATGACCTCATCCCATTCCCCTTCCAGAATAGTTCCCATCGGTGTAAGTTGGTAAGTTACCCCACTATCATCAATTACTTTTAATACTCTGGCAACATAAGGGCTGAGACTTTCACCCTTACCTGCCGGGCTCATTGTAAATTCTAGCATGACCATTTTAAATTTCCTTTAATAGTTTCTCGTTTCTCGCAGCTCGCGACTCGTACCTTGGTGGTTCAAATTTTATCAATTGACATGGCCAAAGCAACATGGAGCAAAAGACGAGAAGCGAGTGACGAGCAACGAGTAACGTGTTTCATTTTTTAGGATTTTTGACACTACTGGTCAAGTTTGCCTTTATCTCGTTAAGTATTTTTACGGAACGAAACAGGATGACGAAATACACAACCAAAAACAGAAAAAACAGTAACCAGCGTATATTGACATGTAGAATTTGATACCAGTGCAGGATAGCCACGCCTACTATAAAAACAAAAGTAACGGAAAGAAGTCCTATTTTTCTTTGCAATGGCTTAAACTGAGGTAAATCCCCATACTTTTCCCGAAGCATGGCTGAGAGGATTCCAAACGTGAATAGTGATACTAAGACAGAAATAACCAGATTTGTTGCCTTATTCAGACCAAAGACTTCGAGTAAAAATGTCAGTATAATAAATATTGTGACAGGTAAAAAGTCTTTTAGCTTATCACTCTTTTCTTTAATATCATTTTCATTTTGCATTCTTTATCCTGACTCTCTATTATTACAACCCCCTAATCCCCTTTTTTGAGGTTGTTGCAGATTAAACAAATTTCCATATTATTTTCAAACTTAACTGAGGTTACTGTCATTCCCGCCTATATTTGTGCCAAATGGCAAAAGGTATTGTATTATGCTTATATTTGATTTAGAAACAGGAGAACGGAAGGAGGGCGTAGCCCGACTGGAATTCTCCTGTTTCTGCGCAGCCACTAATTTATGGGGGTTCAGCATGATCAATAACTCTTCCCTTCAGAAATGGGAGCGCCTGGCACAAAAACAACTCAATCAACAGTTTGTCAACGAAATAGTTCAGGGTCTCCAATGCTCTCCCTTCGAAGCAAATGCCATTTTGGATACCGTTTATAAAGTTTATGCTTCTTATTTTGAAACTACCGGCAATCTTAAACCCGGACAGATTCTCTTTCAAGTTATTTCTATAGACACTAGTTCGAATACACATTTAAAAGATAGCAAACAAACCACAGTAACTCTTACCTTAGACGCCGGTGAAGAAGGCCTTAAGATCAGAGAAAAAGAAGGCGTCGTTGGACTCCGGC
>JAGLYF010000360.1 GCA_023132435.1 Calditrichia bacterium
TAACGGCAGGCGCCAACATATCTTTTGCGATAGTTACTTTCATCCAAGTCTGACACGACAACCCCGGTATTCTCAGTGGCATGGGCAAACCGATTCTCCCCTAAATAAATCCCAACATGATCGATGCCATGTCCACGAAAATTTTTAAAAAATACCAGGTCCCCCGGCGCCCGCCAACCATCCCGGATCTTTTCCCCGTTGTTATACTGTTCCTGTGCTGTTCTTGGGACCTTTATATCATAAACCTCCCGCATAACAATTGATGAAAAACCTGAACAATCTACGCCTGTTCTGCTCATACCACCATATTTATAAGGCGTATGTAACCATTGCTTAACAAAACCGTTTAAGTCAGAAGATACTTTACGGGATTCCTGATCCTGAGACGATTTTTCATAATCATTTGATTTTGAAGTACTAAACCGGGCAGAAGGACGACAGGATGTGAAAATAAAAAAGATAAGTATCAATAGTGATAATAATTGTCTCATTTTTGTCTGTTCTGTATATATTCTGTGAGGTCGTATAAATAGGAGGTATATTCATTAGGCGGTATTTTAATCAGCAGGTCTTTTGCCTCTTTGAAATAACTATCGGCTACTATCTGGATTTCTTCTGCAAGGCCATGATGCTCTATCAATTGCCTGAATTTATCCACCGACTTTATATCATCGGCAGGTTTCCCTCTCTTTTTGGAGAGACGAATGCTAATAATTGTTTTTTTATTCATCAGCACATCACTGCCAATCCGTTTGCCAAGCATTTCCTCATCGGCGAACAAATCAAGCAAATCATCCTGAATTTGAAAACCCATTCCTATATGCCGGCCAAAATCTGTCAGAAATTTTATTTCTTCTCGGTTCCCTTCTCCGACAATTGCCCCTATTTGACAGGCCAATTGCATCAGGGTTGCTGTTTTTTTTCTTATCATTTCCAGATAATCGTCTTCGGTAATCGATTGTTTTTCCTCGAATGTTTTATCAAGAGCCTGTCCTTCACAAATCTCTAACATCGCATCGGTAAATAAACGGGTAATCTCCAGGTTTGTAATATTGGGTGTTGAGAGTAGTTTGCGATAAGCCAGTCCGAGTAATCCATCCCCGGTGAGAATAGCCGTTCCGATATCCCACTTTACATGAACTGTTTGATTTCCCCGACGCGTGTCATCATCATCCATAATATCATCATGTACAAGTGAAAAATTATGTAAAAGTTCCACAGCAGCTGCCGGTGGCAGAAGATTTTCAATTTTTCCACCAACGGCAAGACCGGTTAAAACGGTCAAAATCGGACGAATTTTCTTACCGGATAATCGATTTATGTAGTGGATTGGTTCATAAAAAAGAGGGATTTTATCCGAAGAAGGAATGGCATCAATTTCGTCTTCAATCTTTTTTCGGATTTCGTCAAGAGATTCGATAATATTCATAGGTTTACTTAAATTCCTGAAAGATTGCCGCGATATCCTGAGCAGATTGGCTTTTTTTGATTTTTTCCCGGACCTGAGCATCTTTTAAATTTCTTGTGATCAGGGCAAGAGCCTGAATATGTGGTCCCGACGTGTCTTTTGGGGATAAGACCAGAAATATTTGTTCTGCCGGCTTTCCATCAAGGGATTCGAAAAGCACACCCTCATTTTTCAAACCAAAAACGATAGCAAGATTATCGATACTATCTGTCTTTGCGTGTGGAATTGCCAATCCATTTTCAAGTCCGGTACTGAGGTAACCCTCTCTGTCCAGAATATCATTGAGAGCGACTTCATACTGATCAATAAGATTCAGATCCCTCATCAGACCCAGTAATTCTTCGATAATTTCAATTTTTGTGGCGCCGATCATATTATATTTAATATGATCTACGGGAAGATAATCACTTAATTTCATTTTAAGCTCCATAGATTTAAATCGAATATAAGAAGGATGATTTTTTTTGTCAATCAAATTGTACCCGAGGTATTACTTATAATAAAAAAAACTTTCCTCTTTTTCAAAATTTACATAAATTTAGATCAAATTTTTCAGGGAGAATGCAATGCGTTTAACCGACGTCTTGAATGAGGATTTAGTTAATATATCACTGACTGGTACTAATCGTGATGAATGTATTAAAGAATTAATTGACAGACTGGCGACTGCCCGAACTCTAAAAAGTACTGATAGTATCTTTGATGCCGTTTTGGAGAGAGAAAAAATCATGACCACCGGTGTTGGTAACGGTATCGCTATTCCGCACTGTAAACATACAGATAGCCCGGAATTTGCGGTGTGCCTGGGAATTCAGCCAAAAGGCGTAGATTTTCAATCAATTGATAAAAAGAATGTGAATATTATCTTCTTACTCGTGGGCCCTGAAAATAATCCCGGACTTCACATAAAACTCCTCAGTAGAATATCTCGCCTCATGAGCAACGAAGAACTTCGACAACAACTTCTTGAATGTAAGAGTGATAAAGAAGCCTTTGATCTCATACATGATGAAGAAAATTATTTTTTCGAAATCGATTAATTAATTTTATGCATTTATTAATATTGGTTCTTAATAAAGAAGAACATCTGGAGGAGGTTCTGGAAGTTTTTCTTGAACTGGACATACATGGCGCAACCATCATCGATAGCATAGGGATGGGTAGGATTCTTGCTCATGATATTCCTATTTTTGCCGGTTTCAGAAACCTGATGCAAGAGAGTCGCCCGGGAAACAAGACGATTTTTACAGTTGTTGATGAAAAGAAGATACCGCGAGTTGTGCAGGGGGTTGAGCAAATATGTGGTTCTCTCGATAAGCCTGGTGCGGGAATTTTGGTGACTATACCGGTGGGAATCGCTAAAGGTGTTTCTTAGATTTTATTCAATAACAATATTTAAGAAATATTAACCACGGAGTAACACGGATAAAGACACGGAATTAAATTAACTGGATAATTCATTTCTCGCAACGACGCAGCGAATGTGAAGATAAAATCACATCCCGCAGA
>JAGLYF010000037.1 GCA_023132435.1 Calditrichia bacterium
TCACTTTAGATCACTTTAATCACTCAATTATTTGTTAATTTAATAACAAACCACAAAAGGGTAAATAGTTTTATATAATAATCCCTACACGGTTTTAAGTTTATTTTTCTTGACAGAGTCTAGGACTGGTATTAAATTTATTTTAAAAGTACAGAGGAAAAATTGTCCGAGCGTTTTGAAAAAGCATACATTTCTGTAAGTGAATTTGTCTCATCCTGGGAGAAAGAAATTTACGAGTTGAACAACCTCGATTATTTCACCTTTCTGTTAATCAATTACCTTGGTTATAAAATTGAACATGACTTTTTTAATACGGAGGAGAACAGCCCCTATTTACGTATTGATCCGGAAGAAATTGCTACCCTCTCCTTCAATATCGGTGATTGTTTTGAATCCTTTCTGGAAAATAATTGCTTTGGCGACTGTACGCTATCCTGTCCGACAAAATTAGATGAAAAAGTTGATCCGAATCAAACGGAGCTGGAACAGACACATCTTAATATAATTCAGATCATAAACGGGACGGATCTGTCTAAAAAACAATTCCTGCTTACAGATATATTAAACTATGTTGTTTTAGATACGATTTTTGATTTTTATAATTATGAAATTGGTCTGGACCTCGATGATGCTGATATTGGCCTGATGCAATTTGCCGATTTTATCACGATGATTCTTGAAAAATTTATCGAATTAAGGGGAAAAGCATTTTTGGTAAGTCCCAAAGAACCGGCATCCGATTTATTCGAAAATATCATTGCTGAATCTGAAAATGATTGGGATGATATACCTCCTGCCACTTATGAAGAAAGTGAAGAAAAGGAGGAGTGGAAATACGGTAATCTCAGTGTGGCCAATGTCGTGCAAGATTATTTAACACAATCAAAATATCTTGATCAGGTTAGTGAGCAAATTTTGGAATATTTCAAATCCTATACTGACGAATATGCCGGCATATTACAGATCGATGATTTTTCTAAGGAAGATTTAGAAGAATTTTTCCTCTTCTGGCTATTACGTGAGATTTCACTGGAGAAAGAAATTACCAGTGAACAGGTTCGGAAAACATTTGAGAATTTCTTTATCTGGCTTGAATTGGGCAGAGGTATCGACTTAAAAAGTTTGTATGAAGAATTTGTCTCTTCTAGTTTTGAATCCTTTGATAAAACTCTTGCTACAATAAGATTGTATTTTGAAAATAATTCAGTAATTAATGGTATCCTGGAAGCTAATATTCCGGATGATCAAATTGTCGAGGGTTTCTTTCAGGTCGAAAGGGTTACCAGAAGTGGATTTTTACGTTTGAGGGACATTCATTTCCGCCAAACTTATCTGAATGTTAAAATAAATTTATCCGGTCCCATACAACTGGAAAATACGATTCTTTACGCCAGTATCAAACATACAACCTATGGTTGGCGTGTAATAAGTCTCGAATACATATTTCCCATCAAAGCAAAACCCTATCTACACTAATCTGCTATCACTTTCTATCTTGTATTTATTAACCACGGAATAATACTCGTTTCTCGTAACTCGGTACTTGGTACTCGGCTCTCGTTTCCCGTATCTCGCTCTTCGACACTTAATAGTAAGCTCTTATTATAAATGGGTTTAGATGGACATTACATTAACAAGCATCCAGTATCCAGTAACCAGTATCCAGTAACCAGTATCCAGCACCGAGAACCGAGCAACGAGTCTAATTCTCTCAATTTTAGGTTTTTTTATTATAATCTTCTAAAATTTAAGAAAATTTCTATTGTTCTTGAAATATCGAAAGTCTATAACCGGTTGATATTTAATGGGTTATGCTTTTTTTATATTTTGGCATATTTATTGTCATGTCCTAGTGACTATTCCGGGTAATTTTCGGTTTTATTAATTGCAAAATAATTGTAAATTATTAACCGCTTTAGTGAAAATAGGTATAAAAATATTTAACCACTGAGTACGCTGAGTAAAACTCAATCTTAGCTGCTGTTCACTCGTTACCCGTAGCAATTTATAAACATAGAATAACGAGCAGCGAGAACCGAGTACCGAGAGACGAGTAAAAAGAGGAGGAATAAATGAATAGACGGATGAACACGATAGATGGAAATGAAGCGGCCGCATATGTTGCTCATAAAATTAATGAGGTTATCGCAATATATCCGATCACCCCATCTTCAAATATGGGGGAATGGGCCGATCAGTTCTCCGCAGAAGGAAGAAAAAACATCTGGGGGACAATTCCCTCAGTAACTGAAATGCAAAGTGAGGGTGGTGCAGCGGGAGCAATTCATGGTGCATTACAAACCGGTGCTTTGTCTACCACTTTTACTGCTTCTCAGGGATTGTTACTGATGATCCCGAATATGTTTAAAATTGCCGGTGAGTTAACCCCGACTGTTTTTCATGTTTCCGCCCGCTCAGTAGCCACACATGCTCTTTCAATTTTTGGAGACCATAGTGATGTGATGGCGGTCCGTTCGACAGGTTTCGGGCTATATGCCTCAAATTCTATACAGGAGGTCATGGATAATGCTTTGATTGCACAGGCGGCAAGTTTGAAATCACGGATACCGTTTGTACATTTCTTTGATGGATTTCGCAGCTCACATGAAGTCCAGAAAATTGAAGAGCTGACCGATGAAGATATGCGTGCTATGATCGATGATGATATGATCTTTGAGCATAGAAAAAGAGCTCTTTCTCCCGATAAACCGGTATTGAGAGGAACCGCACAAAATCCGGATGTATTTTTTCAGGCAAGAGAGACCGTAAATCCTTTTTATGATGCCTGTCCGGGAATTGTCCAGGAAATGATGGACAAATTCGCCAAAATTACCGGTAGACACTATCATCTTTTTGATTATATTGGCGCACCTGACGCTGAAAATATTATAATTCTGATGAGTTCCGGAGCGGAAACAGTTCATGAAACCGTCGATTACCTCAATGAGCAGGGTGAAAAAGTCGGAATGGTAAAAGTACGTCTCTATCGTCCATTTTCGATTGAACATTTTATTAAAACATTACCAGAATCTGTGAAATCCATTGCTGTTCTGGACAGAACAAAAGAACCAGGAAGTGCCGGAGAGCCGTTATACATGGATGTTATCAATGCGCTGGCTGAAACACAGGCAGCCGGTGATTTACCGATGAAATCATACCCCAAGGTAATTGGTGGGCGATATGGTCTCTCTTCAAAGGAATTTACACCGGCAATGGTAAAAGCTGTATATGATGAACTCTCAAAAGATAAATCCAAAAATCATTTTACCGTCGGTATAAATGATGATGTTACCAATACCAGTCTGGAGTATGATCCTTCCTTCAGCACGGAAAAAAGTGATGTTGTCCGGGCGATGTTTTACGGATTAGGGGCAGACGGTACAGTTGGAGCTAATAAAAACTCGATTAAAATAATCGGAACAGAAACGGATAATTTTGCCCAGGGTTATTTTGTTTACGATTCAAAAAAATCGGGATCGATGACCATCTCCCATTTACGTTTTGGTCCGCGGGATATTCATTCTACTTATCTGGTTAGCGAGGCTAACTTTATCGGCTGTCACCAATTCGTTTTTCTTGAAAAATATGATGTTCTTGCGGCAGCGGTTGAAGGAGCGACATTTCTCCTGAACAGTCCTTATCCTCTCGAAGAAACCTGGGATAAAATCCCCAAAAAAGTTCAGCAACAGATAATCGACAAGAAATTGAAAATGTATGTTATCGATGCTTATACCGTTGCAAAAGAAACCGGTATGGGGGCGCGTATCAATACAATCATGCAAACCTGCTTTTTTGCCATATCCGGTATTCTTCCCAGAGACGAAGCGATCGCAAAAATCAAGGGAACGATAGAGAAAACCTATGGTGTAAAAGGAGAAGAAATAGTTAAGAAAAACTATGAAGCAGTAGATGGTACACTGGCGAATTTACATGAGCTCAAAATCCCGGCTACCGCAGACAGTAAAGTAAAATTACCACCGACCGTACCGGAAGAAGCGCCTGATTTTGTAAAAAATGTCACAGCGATGATTATCGCCGGAAAAGGAGATGATCTTCCGGTAAGCGCTTTCGCAAATGACGGAACTTTCCCCACTGCTACTACCCAATGGGAAAAAAGAAATATTTCTCTGGAGATACCCGTTTGGGATGAAAACATCTGTATCCAGTGTAATAAATGTGTCTTAGTTTGTCCACATGCCGTCATTCGTCCAAAAGTTTACGATAAAAAACTATTAGAGAATGCACCAAAGACTTTTAAACATTCCAAGGCGCGTGGAAAAGAGTATGATGAAAATATGGTTTATACGCTGCAGGTAGCGCCGGAAGACTGTACCGGATGCGCGCTTTGTGTTGAAGTCTGTCCGGTTAAAAATAAGCAGGAAACGCGTCTGAAGGCTATCAATATGGCTTCTCAGCCACCACTTCGGGATACCGAAAAAGAAAATTGGAACTTCTTTCTCAATATTCCTGATCTGGACCGGCGTGGAGTTTCTGTACATACGGTTAAGGGATCTCAGATGTTGAGGCCACTCTTTGAATTCTCCGGCGCGTGTGCAGGTTGTGGTGAAACACCTTATGTCAAACTGGTCAGTCAGCTCTTTGGGGATCGAACAATCATCGCCAATGCAACGGGTTGTTCTTCGATCTATGGTGGTAATTTACCGACCACACCGTGGGCGAAGGATGAAAATGGGCGCGGACCGACCTGGTCCAACTCGCTTTTTGAAGACAATGCCGAATTTGGAATGGGTTTTCGTCTGACGATAGATAAGCACGGAGAATATGCCCGGGAACTTCTGGGAAAATTGAAGACAGATGTTGGAAAAGATCTGACCGAAGCACTGATCAATGCCGATCAATCGGATGAAGCAGGTATCTATGATCAAAGAGATCGTGTTGAAGAATTGAAAAAAATACTTGATAAATCTGACAAAGCAGAAGCCAAACAATTGTTGAGTCTTGCCGACCTGCTGGTAAAAAAGAGTGTCTGGATTATGGGTGGTGATGGTTGGGCTTATGATATTGGATACGGTGGTTTGGATCATGTCTTCGCTTCCGGAACAAATGTCAATATTCTGGTTTTGGATACTGAGGTATATTCAAATACCGGTGGCCAGATGTCAAAAGCAACTCCACGTGGAGCCGTCGCTAAATTCGCTTACAGTGGAAAGCCGCTCAAGCGTAAAGATCTCGGTCGATTGGCCATGAGTTATGGTAATGTCTATGTGGCACAAATTGCATTTGGATCAAGTGATGCCCAGACGGTCAGGGCGATTATCGAAGCGGAAGCTTATGACGGACCCTCGATCATTATTGCATACAGCCACTGTATTGCTCATGGTATCAATATGCAATATGGTCTGGATCAACAAAAATTAGCGGTTGATAGTGGGTATTGGCCACTCTACAGATATAATCCGGATCTGATTGCCGAAGGAAAAAGTCCATTTACACTGGATTCAAAAGCACCTAAGATCCCGTTCCGCAACTATGCATATAATGAAACCAGATATAAAATGCTCACAAAGTCACATCCTGAGCATGCGAAAAAATTAATCGAGCTCGCCCAGGAGGATGTAAACGAAAAATGGGATTATTATTCCGGATTAGTAAAAACAGATAAATCAACTGAAAATTAAAATATAGGCTAAAATACAGAAAGAAAGGTATAACGATGGATTTAACAACCACATATATGGGATTAAAATTGAAGAATCCATTGGTTCCTTCAGCCTCACCTCTTGGACGTGATATTTCCACTGTAAAACGAATGGAAGAAGCAGGTGCTTCGGCTGTGGTTCTGGAATCACTCTTTGAGGAACAGATCATACATGAAAAGTTTGAGATGGATCATTTCCTGGCCCAGGGAACCGAAAGTTTTGCTGAAGCGACCAGTTATTTTCCTGAAAGTGATATGTATAATTTTGGTCCCGATGAATATCTTGCACATATTCAACAATGTCAGAAAGCAGTTGGTATCCCGATTATCGCCAGTTTAAATGGAGTGTCAACCGGTGGATGGATTGATTATGCCCGCAAGATACAGGAAGCAGGTGCCGATGCACTCGAATTGAATTTATATTATCTGGCAACCGATCCTGCCAAGGATCCAAGAAAAATAGAAGATAACTACATCGAGGTTCTTAAAGCGGTAAAAAATGCGGTTACGATTCCTGTTGCTCTGAAGTTATCACCATTTTTTACGTCATTATCTCACATGGCTACAAGATTTGATGAAATTGGGGTGGATGCGCTGGTATTATTCAATCGCTTTTATCAACCGGATATCGATTTGGAAAATCTGGAAGTTGTCCCAAATCTTGTTCTGAGTACTTCAGAGTCAATGCGTGTACCTCTGCGCTGGATTGCGATTCTTTATGGAAAACTGAAAGCTAGTCTGGCAGCAACTACCGGTATACACACGGCCGAGGATGTACTCAAAATGATCATGGCAGGTGCGGATATAACACAACTTTGCGCCACATTGCTTCAGAATGGCATCGGAAGGATTACTGAAATCCAGGAAGGAATGATCAAGTGGATGGAAGATAATGAGTATGAGTCGGTGAAACAGATGAAAGGCAGTATGAGCCATAAATCTGTGGCAGAACCGGCAGCCTTCGAAAGAGCAAATTATATGCGCGTATTAAAAAGTTATCAATAATATCTATTTTATAATCGGAGTTGTAGTCCATCTTGGAGATGGACTACAACTATTGTATTTATTATCATTATTTATCAAATCTTTGCCAGAATGTTTGAATAGTTTCCTTTAATTCCTCAATAACAACCACATCCCCTTCCAGTTCAAACCAGTAATCAGGAAATAACTGATTAATCTCATCCTCTGCAAAACGTTCACCAGCCAGAACAATGATTCCCCTCTTCCCAAGAGAGGGGTTAGGGGTGGGTTAATCAACGGAATTAAAAATAGTAGAGACGTTGCATGCAACGTCTCTACAGATAGTTAAAATTACCTCATTAAAAGCGATTGAATCGAAAAGACATTTTCAGTAATTTGGAACTTTGTAAAATATAGACATTATTAATATTGCAATGTTTAAATTGACAGTTGGAAAAATTTTACTAAAAACAGGCCCAAAATGAAACCATTGAGTAAATAAGTAAAATGAAAAAAGTAAGGGAGTAAAGCATGGATCAGGAAATATTAAATTCATTGATCATGAAAAACGATTCAAAAATTATGTATCTTATTATGGATGGATTGGGTGGTTTACCGCGGGAAGCAGGGGGTAACACTGAATTAGAAACGGCTAAAACTCCAAATATGGATAAACTTGCTGAGGAGGGGATTCTCGCTTTATTGGACCCGATCGGATATGGAATGACCCCGGGGTCGGGTCCGGCGCACTTAGCTCTATTTGGATATGATCCGATTAATGATAATGTCGGGCGTGGAATTCTTTCCGCTCTAGGTGTTGATTTTCCGGTGACCGGAAAAGATGTATGTGCCCGTCTAAATTTCTGTACGCTGGATGCTGATGGTAATATCATCGATCGCCGGGCCGGTCGGATCGCTTCAGAGATAAATGAAAGACTATGCAAAAAATTGCAGGATTCAATTACCCTTTCTGATGGGATTGAATTTTTTCTTAAAACAGAATCAGAACATCGCGCATTGCTGGTGATACGAGGGGATGGATTAGGGGGTAATATCCATGATACGGATCCTCAGCAAACCGGTGTACCGCCATTGACCGCCGAGGGGAAAGATGAACCGTCAAAAAAAGCGGCGAAATATGTGAATGAATTTTTGGCGAAGGTAAAAGAGGTTTTAAATGATGAAAGTCCGGCGAATTTCATTCTGGCCAGGGGATTTGCCAAACATGAGCCCCTTCCGACCATGGAAGAACGATATGGTATAAAATGTGCAGCAATCGCTCAATATCCGATGTATCGTGGACTGGCAAGATTAGTCGGAATGAAGGTGTTACCACGACCGGAAACATATGAGGCCATGTATCAACAATTGGCTGACAATTATGATGCATACGATTTCTTCTTTATTCATTTTAAAAAGACTGACAGTTATGGTGAAGATGGAAATTTTGAGGCAAAAGTAAAGGTGATCGAAGAGGTTGATACCTGGGTAAAACAACTGGAATCACTTAATCCAGATGTTCTGGTGATCACCGGAGATCATTCCACTCCGGCCATCATGCAATCCCACAGCTGGCATCCGGTACCGGCTTTGTTACATTGCCGAAACGGGCTTAGTCGAATAGACCATACGAATTCATTTGGTGAAACCCAGTGTGGGCAGGGTGGTCTGGGCAGGATGTTAATGAAAAATATTATCCTGGAAGCGCTGGCTTCCGCCGGACGAATACAGAAGTTTGGGGCGTAACTCGGCACTCGTTGCTCGCCAAATCATGGATGATAAAGATCTATTCCCCCTTATCAAAGAGCCTGTCCTGAGCGAACCCGAAGGAGGGGTAGGGGGTTGTTTTGGGATTTTGTGTGATATTAGGTTTGTGCCTATATTTAAATTGTATTGGACCACGGATAACACAGATCAAACGGATCGACGCGGATTGGGAATATAATTTTATCCTTTAATCTAAAGAAATCCAAAAGAGGGAAGCCACGAAACGGCGGGGTGACCTAAGACTAGCTTGGTACGAATTTTCCCGGTACCAGGTGAATGAAGCGCATCTTAAAATGTAAATCCCGAAGGGATGGCCTAAGACTAGCCCGGTACGGAAGTGCCGGGTATACGATCACACAAAAAATTGAAGTCCCGTAGGGATGACCTAACAATGTTTTTACCACGGAGTACCACGGAAGAACACGGATTTTAACAGAATCAGTTACGACGCAGAGCGTCGTAACCAGAAAAAGGAGATTATATGCCAGATATAGATGATAGATTGCTGAGAAAGCAACAAGAAAATGATGCCCGTCTGCTGAAAGAATCACTGTATCTGGGTAGGGAGATAGAGTCAAAGATTATTCCGCTTCATCTTAATCTAAAAGAACAGGAGAAATTGACTGGTGAACAAAAGTCAGTTTTACAGGCTCTGGAAATAAAAGCAGCGCGAACAGCTGTCAAGTCCCTGGCTTCTCTTGCTAAAATAAATGAGTTAGATCATCTGGGTGGAGGGTTAGATTTAATTTCAGCCTTCGTTCTCACCCTGGCGGTTACAGACTATGAAAATATAGAATATACGATTGAAAATGCCCATACCAGCATTGGGTATTATTCATCAATCTCTGCATTTGGTTTTCTTGAAGAAATCGATGTGATTGATAAATTCCGGCGAAGTCTGGATATTGCCGGCCACGTATCCTGGGTCCCGGGAGGTACACAGTTGAATGGGGGAAGACTGGGGGTGATGATCCCGGTGGCGGTTGGGCAGGCTTTGGGGAAGAAGGCGATTCTGGGCAAAGATGCCTGGGTGATTACACACTGTGGTGATGCCGGATGGATATCCGGCCAGGCACTGAACGGATTTAATGGCGCCGATCTGCACCATGCACCGATCACCTTTATCATGCACAGAAATGGTATACAATTATCCGGGTCTAATCGCCAGATAATGGATAAAGATCCCCGTCCAATCATTGAGTCACTTGGGATAAAAATTCTTGAAATTTCCAGTTTACAGGATATTGATACCCTGTACCCGGCATACAGAGAAGCTGCTTCACTGGCCAGATCCGGAATTCCATCGATGATTTATCCTGTTGGGTATACATCTTCTAATAGTGAGATTATAAATCTAAAAAAAATGGGTGAAATGTATGGGATAACCGCAGAAATTGAAGAGTTCTCCCAGAAGAATAATGTATCCACAGATACTAAAATTTGGATTCCCGGTTCCTTGATGAGTTATCGCGATATCGAACCGATGCTGGAATGCGTTTTTCTGGTAAATGAATTGGAAGGAGGTAAAGGTCATCATGATGGGCATATGAAAGGGCGTGATGAAGATCAGGTCCTCGGTAATCCCATGTTGAGTTATAGTGAGGATCAGAAGGCTGCTCTGAAAAATATAGAAGACGCACCAAAAAGATCTGTTGTAACAAAGGCAAGGCCGGCACCGGGATCAGCTAATCTTCAGATTTCGAAAAATGTTGTTGACGAAATAAAACTTCCGGAACCCGGAAAAAATGTCAGCCCTCGTGCCGGTGTGGATATTGGTTATGCGGCAGTTGCTGAGTCAAATCCTGATAATATGTTTATTCTCAGCTGTGATTTGGATGCCTCGACAAAGTTGGGTACGGCGAGAAAACATTTATCAGAAGGTCATTCATTTGAAATGAGCATTGAAGAACAGGCATCTGCATTGATGGCCAATGGTTTGGCCATGAGTTCATATCGCCCCCAATTGAATGTTTTCTCTACCTTTGCCGCTTTTTTTGAAGGGATTGCCCGTGAAGGATTTGAGATGTGGCGTTATCAGCGCAATCTAACCGGCATCAATGAGGGATTAAATGTTACCTTTCATATGTCACATGTGGGCGCCTGCACCGGGCGTGATCATTTTTCCGGCTGGGCACTGGATTGGATAAATCTTGCTCTTGCTTACCTCCCATATTTACATCGCTTTTATGCACCGGCGGATGCAAGAGCAGCATTTGTATCCGTAAAAGATCTGGCCGCTCACTATGGTGGACACATTATCGGAATTCCAAGAGATAATCTACCGATCTTAACCAAACCGGATGAAAAAACACCTTTATGGGATGCCAATTCTGTCTGGGAACCGGTTACTTTGTACCGGTCCTCTGAAGGTGCCCGGAAAGCAATTCTGGCAATTGGTGCTCCTGCCTTTCTTGCCGGAGAAGCTTTTAAAGTATTAGCAGAAAAAGGTGAGAAAGTTGATGTTTATGTGATCAACGGTTTACCGATAAAGGGTGAGCAATATACTAATCTTTTAAATAAATATACCGATGGTATAGTTACAGTGGAAGACGGAATCACCGGAACACG
>JAGLYF010000038.1 GCA_023132435.1 Calditrichia bacterium
GGACATTTTTTTGATTGCCCCGAGGTCTCGGGGCGCTATGAATAGATCAGGTTAAATTTTAATCAGAACTTATCATTTTTAAAAATATCAAGGGTCAGAGGTATATTATCCGTTTCCATGATGATTACACCCTTTGATTCCTTTGCACCCACTGCACCATATAGATTATTAATATTTATTCCCGCATTAGCTACCTTGTGGGCTAATTCGTACAATGCTCCAGGTTTATTTGGTAGATCTACACGTATGACGTCGCGTAATTCAACGACATACCCATTTTCCTGTATAACTTCCAATCCCTTTTGTGGATCGGAAACATGCAAGCGTGCGGTATCGATAAATAGTCCCACAGCATGGATAGATATTTTTTTCTTTTTCAGCACCCTGAGCAGCTCATTCACGGTACCCGGTACATCTTCAAGAATTACATAAAGTTCTGATATTTTTTTCATATAATACCCCTATATTTTTTGAAGATACCAAAATTCAACCATTTCATCGATTTGTTCCCGTTCATCCTCTAACACATCGAGAAACTCGACACCAAGTCCAATATTGTCTGACAATTCATCTTCGGTAATCCATTTCACCTCACTATCGATATTAATTATCACCTGTGAAGATGAGGATCCTCTGATTTCACTGAGTACTAAGCGATCTCCCTGCTTAATCTTATTTTCCAATATCGGTTTGAAAAGAAGTTTTACACCCCCGGAACTGATATCCACGACGTTTGCTGTGATCGGTTCCCCACCGTTACCCGTTGGATTAAACACACCGACAATCCCATCTTCTACTGTAAACACAACCCGTTTTGATTGTCTCCGCTCTTCATTTGGCATTTCCATTGTTTTACCTGCTGATTTATTTTACTGTTATATTTTTATTAAATCATAGAGAATATCTATATGAAATTAGGAATTTGGAATTCGGAATTCGCATAAAAAACAACCCCCTTAATCCCCCTTTTCTAAGGGGGAATAGATCTGTATCAACCCTTATCCCCTATCGCGTATCCAGCATTCCCGAGTTCTCGGGATCTCCGCTTCGCTCCGACCAGCATCCAGTATCGAGTATCCAGCATCAAGCTCGATAGTCACTCATCAAAACACTTAGTGGTTTTAGTTCAGAAATATTTTCCAGTATAATTTTTATAAAAACGGCAATGGGAACGGCAAGAACCATCCCCACTATTCCCCAAACATATCCCCAGAATATGAGTGAGAATAAGACAACGACCGGACTGATACCCATGCTTTTTCCAACGACTTTAGGCTCCAATATATTTCCTATTAAAACCTGAATAGCCAGTAATACAACTGCTATCCAGATAACAATTATAATATTATCAAATTGCACAAAGGCAAATGTAATGGGAAAAATGGTTGCGATGATAGAACCAATATTGGGAATAAAATTCAGCAAGAAGGTCAGTAATCCCCAGATAAAAGCAAACTCTACATTAAATAACCATAAGGCTAATGCAACCAAGCTGCCGGTTAGTAAACTAATTAATGTTTTTGTTAATATATATTTATTGATCTCTCCATTAACTTTCTCTACAATCTTTTTCACGCGTTGTGAAAGTTCAGGCTTAAAGGCAAGATCAAATTTGGAAATCAGACCGTGTCTTCCCACAAGTAAAAAGACCAGGTAAAGAATAATGATAAAAAAATCGGATAAGATGGTGCTAACTGAGCTTAAAATAGCAGAAACCGTACCTTTAATGGAAATATTCTCAAAAATATACATAATACGCGGAAAAGCCGATGTATCGCCTTTACTTGCTTCCCGCTCACCTGCCGTTACACTGAAAAATTCAAGCACTTTATCAACGATAGATTTAAATCGTTCTTCATAGTGAGGAATATTGGCCAAAAATGAATCAACATTTCTATTTACCAGATGACCTATGCCAAACAAAATTAAAAAAGTAAGCAAAAGGACAAACAAAACAGATATTATCTGCGGGATGTGTTTCTTCTCGAAGAAGGTAATAATCGGGTTTAACATGAAATTTATAATCAGGGCAAGTACGAGGGGAATAATGATCGCCTTCATCTCTATGAAGACATACCCGGAAATAATCACACAAATGACTCCTACCAGCGTGATCATTATTTTGTTATATCTGATTAGACGCTGATATTTTTCTTCGTCCGCGATCATAAATTATTTAAAATTCTCCAATCTATCTTATTGTTTTCTGTCTTTGCGAGTTTTACAGATGTGTGAAATTATACTAAAATGTCATCCTGGGCTTATTGACCTATAAAGACCGGCTTCTTAGCACTCTTTACCAGATATTTTGTCAAACTACCAACCAGAAAATCAAAGATGCCGTCGCGGGAATGGGCTCCAACAACAAAGCCATCCATAGAATCATAATATTCATTTTTGATAACGTCAATAATATCGTCGCTGGTCCAAACTTTCTGAATATTTGTAATATTGTGTGAATTCAGATATTCTTCTGCACGGGATAAAGTAGTTTCACCCTCTTTTTTATCATTAGAAGAATTTAGAAGCGTAAATTCGTACAACTCAGGAGCTATCAATTGAGAGAAACGTTGCATCGCTCGTGCTGCAAGTGGACTACCATCAAAAGCCACTAATACACGGATTTTCCGATCCGGCTTTCCCGAAAAAGGCAATTTTTCGGGAACACCATAGATAGGGGTCACCGATTCTTTTAGCAGTTTGTCCAGTGAACTGCCAGATTTCTCCGAAGTTTCAAAGTGAAAATAAGTTCTGAGGCCAATAATGAGCAGATCATAATATATAGATTCATTCAGAATCTGTACGCTGGGACTTCCCTGTCTTTCTGCTTCCCGATGTTGAACTCCTTCTTTTCTGCACGTGGCTTTAAATTTTTCAATTAATTCTTCAATTCGCTGTTGTGCTTCCTCTTTTTTTTCTTTTTCTAATTTCTCGGCGAGATGAATCCCACCGATGGGAACGGGTCCAATTGAATCTTCAATCCCGGGGATATCGAGGATTACCATTCCAGTGACCTCAGCGCCATATTCCTTAGCAATGATACAAGCCAGTTGTAGGGCTGATTCAGAATAAGGTGAAGGATCTAAGGGAATTAAAATACGTCTTATCACAGCAAATCTCCTAATTATGTGCTTTCAACAGGAACAATTGTAGTGGGGTCTAAATACATGATGATTAGGTCAATCTGATTATTGGAATATTAAAGAAAAGATGTCATATTTGCAACCGGAATAGGAGATCATAAGATTTTCCAATTGATATTGGTATATGTAATAGTTATTTTCTGTTATGCATATTTAACCCCGGATAACAGTACCAGAATATCCATGAATATAAAATTCCTGATAGTTTTGCCCGTCCTGTTTTTGTTCGCTTGTCAGCCCACAGTTGTTGGAAAACCAGAAAAGAGGGAATCCGAAGAAAAAATCTTTATGCTGGGTATTGATAATTTTACAAAAAATTATTTATATATGGTCAAAGGAAAACGTGTCGGTTTACTAACAAATCCAAGTGGTGTTAACGGAAATCTTCAGGCAACTTCTGATATACTTTATAACAATGATCAGGTAAATCTTAGAGCTCTTTTTGGTCCGGAACATGGTATCCGGGGAGCCATTTACGCCGGTGAAAAGATTGCCACGACGGTTGATTCAAAGACAGGACTTCCCGTATTCAGTTTATACGGCAAAACACGGAAACCGTCACCGGATATGCTCAATGGCATCGATGTAATACTGGTAGACATACAGGATATAGGCTTGCGTGCCTATACTTATATCTATACGATGGCGATGGTAATGGAAGCAGCGGCAGAAAACGGACAACAGGTTATAGTACTTGACCGTCCCAATCCGCTTGGTGGTGAGCGGGTAGAGGGCAACCTGGTCGAAAAAGATTATTTTTCATTTGTCGGATTATATCCCATACCTTATCAGCATGGGATGACGATCGGTGAATTAGCCTTGTTATTCAATACCGAATATGATATTAATTGTAAATTGGACGTGATTCCAATGTTAGGATGGAAAAGAGAAATGTTATGGAATAAAACCGCTCTCAATTGGATTCCCACTTCTCCTCATGTACCGCACTGGCAATCAATATTATATATGGGGGCAACTGGCACTTTCGGGGAACTGGGTATTCTTTCCGAAGGAGTCGGATATACATCACCTTTCGAGATCGTCGGTGCACCCTGGATTGACGGAGAGTATTTTTCCAATAATCTTAATAGTCTGAATATCCCGGGCGTTTATTTTCGACCATTATATTTTAAACCATATTATGCGAATTATGCGGGACAGATTTGTCAGGGTGTACAATTGCATATAAATGATCCTTCTGTTTTCCAGCCCTATTCCACCGGGTTGCATATTATGCAAATACATATGAAATTATATCCTGACCAAGACCTCTTTGTCAAAAAAAACCGGGTAAAAATGTTTAATAAAGTTGTAGGTACCGATAAAATCCGTCAAGCCCTGATCGAGGAGATTCAGGTTGATAAGATCGTAAATAGCTGGACATCAGAGCTGGATAAATTTAAAGTTATAAGAGAGAAATATATACTCTATCAATAATGATGATAGATGCAGTCCATCTCCAAGATGGACTACATCTTGTTTAATTCTTTTTTAAGGAGCAGAAAATGCCCGATGGAATAAATATACCGAGTATCACTGCTGTAATGCATCTCCCAAAAGAACTACCCTATCCACTCACTAAGTTTTACGGAATCGTACAAAGTATCTTACAGCAATACAATCAATCCCTTGAATTGATCATTCTTGACCAATTGCTTGATGATAGTATTGAAAATGAAATCAGCCGTATGAACACTGAGGGAAATAGTGTCGTATTTATTCGGGAACAATTTACTTCCCGCGGCGCCTGGCTGAATGCCAGCCGGGCAAGAGCGCAGGGGGATTTCCTGCTCTATATTGACAACTCTTCTGTTGTCGTTAATTTAAAACGAGCTGCCGCTTCGACATTTTTACTAACTGCTGAAAGAAATCCTGATGCGGGTATGATATATGCGGACTACGAAATCGTACAAAAAAAGAAGATTGAAGAGGTACATCTTCTAAAGCATCATGCAGGTCGGGTAAGGGATAATCAGGATTATGGTCTTGTTTCCCTGTTTAAAAAATCCTCCTTATCAAATTGTAGTGGTTTTGATGAATCTCTGCAGTATAATACACTCTATTATATTCATTTAAAACTTGCCGAAAATGCACAGTTGGTTCATATTTCGAACCGATATGCCGGATCATTATATCAGGTCGAGGCAAACGATAAGGATCATAATGTATTTGACTACCTGTTGGCCAGTAAAGAAAGTCAAATTGAGGCTGAAAATGTCCTGACAGAACACCTGAAACGTACAAAATGTTACCTGACACCGGGTAGATTTTATCAAAACCGGCCGGATCCGGCAGAAGAAGCAAATTTAGATGCTTCAGTTATAATTCCGGTCAATAACCGTCCTGATTTTATTTCAACAGCAATCGAAAGCGTCCTTAATCAAACAGTACAAAACATTGAGATTATTGTTGCCGTCAATGGCGGACCGGAAGATCCAACCAACAAAACCGTAAAGGGATACATGCCGGGAGGGAAAAACTATAAACCCAACAAACCAGAAGTATGCCTTATACCAATTGATATTAATAATATTGGTCTTTGTCTGAATCTTGGGGCAAAAATGGCCAGGGGAAAATATTATGTACAGCTTGATTCTGATGATCGATTGAAAGCAAATGCCATTGAAAAAATCCTTGAATTATTTGATGATGATCCTAAAATTGGGATTGTGATTGGTTCATATGAAGTCTGGGAGATGGATGATAAAAATGGAAAACTCTCCCGTGTAGAAAGCATTCCGGTTATTACCCACGCTGAATGGACTGAGGAAAACGGCAGAAATAATCTTTTACGTATCAATGGTGCCGGGGCACCGAGAGCAATTCCCATAAGCGTCGTTAAGGAGATCGGCTATTTTAGTGTGAATGATGAGCCCTATGCCAGAAATTATGGTGAGGATTATGAAATGGTCCTGAAAATAAGTGAGAAACATCGGGTTGGGCGTATCTGGGATCCTATTTATGAAGTTGTCAGGCATAAGGGTGGAACTGATCATAGCATTGATATAGAAACCATCATAAGAAATGATGAAGCAAAAGACTACATGAGATTACAAGCACTGAACAGGCGAAAAATAATGAATCAGAAACTATAAATGCGGTCTGAAACCATGAAATATGATGATTACACATTGATAGGAATTGATGGTGGTGCGACAAAGGTCAGTGGCTGGATTGTAAATTATTTATCAGAGGAGAAGTCGTATCGTCTTTCTGAACACCACGCCGAATTACCATATGCGTCCATAGAAGGACATGTAACCGATTTTACCCCCGTTGAAATTCAAAAACAATTACCCCAAAGGGAAAGTGGAAAAATTGATATTACGGATGAAGAATCCGTTCAGGGGCAAACCTATATCGAGGCAACCGCCAGGGTTGTTCAGGAACTATATGCGCTTGACGGTGAGAAACCTCTCTTAATCGGAATCGGAATGCCGGGATTAAAAACAACCGATCAAAGAGGAATAAACGCGATCGCCAATGGTCCGCGAATGCCTGAGTATTGCACTTCTCTGGAAAAAAAACTAACAGCATCCGGTCTGAATCTCCTGACACCAGTTGCCCGTCTTGGCAGCGATGCGGACTACTGTGGGGTGGGTGAATTCTATGCTGCTGAAGGATCTTTCCGGAATATAAATAATGCCTACTACCTGGGAGGGGGTACAGGAGCAGCTGATGCCTTACTTTTAAAAGGTAAACTGGTTCCGTTTGATCAAATAAAATCCTGGATGGCCAAGACCTGGGAGATGAAGAATGATTTGGATTTATCATTCGAAAGATACGCTTCTGCTTCCGGACTGCAATTTATATATGCCCGCCACAGCGGTAAATCAGTAGATTCACTAAATAAATCAAAAATTTATCCGCCACAAATTGCCTCAATGGTTGAAGAAGGCAATGACGCAGCGATTAAAACATATCAGGAGGTTGCTGCATACCTGTCCATGCTCATATTTGAACGTATTTCTACGCTTTTTTGTGGTTCAATCGGGCTGATTAAGTTCATTAATCCCAGGAGAGATTCTCTGGAAGTCGTCCATCTCTATCGTGGTGAAATCTTTGAGCGAATTATTATCGGACAGAGGTTGGGCGATCTTATGGCCAGCCCGACAGGACAGAAAGTATTAACCGAACCCTTTCTAAAAGAATTATCTACCATCATAAACAATGCGGACTGCATTCCTGAACAGGCGAAGAGTAAATATCTAAAGGAAGGTACTTTTGATAAGGCAAAATTAGCCTTTTCGAAACTTCGCGAAGCTCCGGCTCTGGGCGCTGGAATCGACGCACATCTGGCTCATTTTACATGAGTAATGGGCATATGAATTAGGAAGTAAGAAGTAAGAAGTAAGAAGTAAGAAGTAAGAAGTAAGAAGTAAAAAATTTAGTGAAATAATACATTCCCGGATAGTATCGTCATAGAAATATCTTTTTTCCTACTTCTTACTTCTTACTTCCTACTTTTTTATGATAAATATCTCTGATTGACAATCACATGAGAAACATAGGAGTATAATGCTTCAACCAAATACAATTCCTGACAACGAACCGCTCCTCCGGGTGGGTATAATATTGCCCGAGGATCTTATAAATCTTATCGAAATTGAATTACCTCAAACGATTGAATATCAATTTATTTCCGATGATCAGGCCGCTCATCCTCAGCGAACAAACAAACCTAAATTTGAGTATTCAGCGAATAAAATTATCCTGAATAAAACAAAAGATGCAGATTTCTGGAGAATTGAACCTAAGCAACAATATGACATGGGGCCTGAACAGGGTATAAAGGTGAAAAATGTTGTTGCCGGCAGAGGATTTCACTGGGAAAAACCTATCGATGTATTTCTTCCGGGATCACTTGAAATAGGTATATATGATAACAATCTCATCCTTGTTAATGAACTACCGCTTGAAGAATATTTGATGTGCGTGGCCACCTCCGAAATGGGTTCAGAATGTCCGCCAGCATTGATTGAATCACAAACTATTGCAGCCCGGTCATGGATGCTTGCTAATATTGAGCAAAAACATATCAAAATGGGTATGGATGTCTGCAATGATGATTGCTGCCAGCGGTATCAGGGCAGTGGTAACTTAACCGCTCAATCGATTTCTGGAGCGCGGAATACCTCAGGTCAGGTTTTACTCTATAAAGATAAAATCTGTGATGCCAGATATTCAAAAAGTTGTGGTGGCATGATGGAAACATTTCATACTATCTGGCCTGGCAATAATCCGGAATATCTGCAAAATATTCCGGATGCTCCCGTTGGATTCGCTCATTCTGCCCTGCCCTTATCAAATGAGAAAAGAGTCAAAGAATGGATAGATTCAACACCTGAGACATTTTGCAGTTCAAAAACAATCCGGGAATCAACTCTAAAAAAATATTTAGGCTCCGTCGACGAAGAAGGTACTTATTTTCGCTGGCAGATCAAATATGGCCAGAAAGAACTATGTGATTTATTGAATCAGAAGCTGAATCTTGCGGCTACAGTGATTTCAGAATGTAAACCGGTACAACGGGGAGGATCCGGAAGATTATCTCAATTAGAGATAATCTTCCAGAATAGCCAAAACCAGAAAAAGACATTTATGCTCGATAGTGAATATAAAATACGGCAAACGTTTCATAAAGGATTTCTATACAGTTCCTGTTTTTATATAATTCCGGGGACTGATCATGAAGGTTATCCGGAGAATTTTGTGTTAAAAGGGGCTGGTTGGGGACATGGCGTTGGCTATTGCCAGATTGGTGCTCTGGGTATGGCCTTAAAGGGATATACAACTGAGCAAATCGTTGTTCATTATTATCCTGGTAGTGTGCTGAAGAGAATTTATTAGATTAACCACTGAGTTCGATGCTCGTTACTCGATACTCGTTTCTCGTCATTCACCTGTCTATATCGAATATTTAATGCGAGGTAGGAGGGATACGCGATACGGGATCAAGGTTGGTAGAGATCTATTCCCCCTTCGCCGGCAGGCGAATCCGCCCACTGGCGTGATTAGAAAAGGGATTAAGGGGGTTGTTGGAGACAAGGATATTAAATAGCAGAAATTTAGAACACCTGAGGTATCCAATTATTTATGCGTGAACCAAAAATATAAATGCCGAAGGCATGACCTATGACTAGCCCCGGACTTCCATCCGGGGCTAGTTTAAGGCAATTCCTCTGGAATTGTCTATTCGTTTTTAGATATTTGTTGTCCGCCCCGGCGGATCGCCTGTGGCGATTGGATATTGGATTTGGAATACGTGATATGGGATGGCTACCGTGCCCGACAATGACACCACATAAAATCTCCCAACCCCGGAAGGGTTGGATAAAATCCTATTTGAGAATAGAAAATTCCGAGTTCCAAATTCCTAGTTACATGTAAATGTTCTACACGGTCAACAAATTAATATATATCTGAATTGGAGAAATAATGTCCAGGGAAAAACGTTCCGGTTGGTGGTGGGTCCCGAGTTTATATTATGCAGAAGGAATCCCCTATAATATCGCCATGATAGTTTCTGTTGTCATGTTTAAGACAATGGGAATTTCAAATACAATGATTGCCTTCTGGACCAGTATTTTATATCTGCCCTGGACGATAAAACCCCTCTGGAGTCCTTTTATAGATGTGATATCAACCAAGAGGAAATGGATCATCTGGACACAATTACTCCTGGCCGTTACTTTTTTTGCAGTAGCATTTACCATCAATCTGCCCTCTTTCTTTACAATAACTTTAATCATTCTATGGCTTGTAGCATTTTCATCCGCCACCCATGATATTGCTGCTGATGGATTTTACATGCTTGCTTTAACTGAACATCAACAGGCCTGGTTTGTAGGAATCAGAAGTACATTTTACCGGTTTGCCACTATCACCGCAATGGGACTGATCGTCATGCTGGCCGGGTATATCGAATCAAATACAGGACTGGATACAGTAAAAATTGAGGTTCAGGCCGTCTCAGCGGAAGCAATTGATGACACCATTTCTGCTGAAGACAAACAAGAAGTGAACGATTCCGAGAAACCCAAGATAGTCATTTTCCCCCGGGAGATACGCTTAGCACTCTATGATGAAGAAATTTCTAAAAAAGATTCCATTGATATTTTCTTCAGATTATCTGCGCTACCGGATTCTGATCAAGACATTGTTGTCAATTTTGGACGGAAAAGTGGCAGTAAAAACATCTCCCTGGCTTCTCCAGGCCGGTTTGTATTTACCCATAAAAATTGGGATCAACCGGTAAAAGCCACTATTAAAATTGATCACCGGCAGAAAGAGCCCGTATCTGCAATTTTTGAAGCGACGGCCGGGAATACACCCTTTAGCTGGGCAGTGTCCTTTACATTACTTGGTTTTATGCTTCTTGCTTTCAGTATTTATCATAAATATATACTCCCACATCCAACGGATAGAAACACGGAAGAAATCAAAAATGTTTTTTCTTCATATGTGGAAGTTTTTTCTACATTTTTCAAAAAGAAGGGTATTATTGCCGGAATTTTGTTCCTTCTGTTCTATCGAATGGCTGAATCCCAGCTGGTTAAACTTGCCTCCCCCTTCTTACTCGATTCACAGGAGGTTGGTGGTCTTGCCCTTACCACCGCTGAAGTTGGTTTTGTATACGGGACCATCGGAATTGTCTCTCTGTTACTTGGTGGATTGTTAGGGGGATTTCTTGCCGCTGCCCATGGATTAAAAAAGTGGATCTGGTGGATGGCGATTGGTATAAATTTACCGGATCTTGTCTATGTTTATTTTTCTTATATCCAGCCGGATATTTTTTTACTTATAAGTGTTGGGGTTGGGATTGAGCAATTTGGATATGGTTTTGGTTTCACCGGATATATGTTATATATGATCTATCTTTCCGAAGGTAAATTTCAAACTTCTCATTTTGCTATCACCACAGCATTCATGGCTCTCGGAATGATGATTCCCGGTATGGTCTCCGGCTATATCCAGGAATGGCTTGGATATCAGCACTTTTTTGTCTGGGTGATGATCGCAACAATACCATCATTTGTTGTACTTAAATTTATTCACCTCGATCCTGAATTCGGGAAGAAGAAGGATTAACAAATTTACCACGGAAAAACACGGAAATTGCACGGATTTTATTGTAGAGACGTAGCATGCTACGTCTCTACAATTCAAATAATAAAAACATATTCTTTGCTTTCTTTGCGTCTCTGCGGTTAAGAAACATTATATCACGATAAGGAAATTTATGACAAAAAGACTCATTTCTGTTGATGTTTTTCGGGGATTAACAATTGGTCTGATGATCATCGTAAACAATGCCGGTTCATGGAAATACGTTTATGCCCCGTTGCGACATGCCAACTGGCATGGATGGACCCCGACCGATACGGTATTCCCCTTCTTTTTATTTATTGTTGGTGTGGCAATTTCTCTCAGCTTTTCAAAACACATCGGTAGCGGAGCCTCCAATAAAGATCTTGTAAAAAAGATTTTTCGCCGCACCCTGATTATATTTGCTCTTGGATTACTGCTGAATGGGTGGCCCTTTGGTATTCCTCTTAGTTCTATGGCTGTTGATAATTTTTCTTTTTCAAAAATCATAGAGAGCATACTAAATATCCGTATCCTCGGTGTTCTGCAACGGATTGCTCTTTGCTATATGCTGGCTGCATTAACCTATCTTATCGCTCCCTCACTAAAATCACGCATTATTATAACAGCTGCATTTCTTCTTATTTATGAGTTAGGTATGCGATTACCTCTCATCGATGGCTGGGGTTCCGGCAGTTTTGAACTGGAATCTAATTTCGCCCGGCTGTTGGATCTAAAGATCCTTGGCGCCAGTCATATGTACGCTGTAAATAAAATACCCTTTGATCCCGAGGGAATATTTTCAACCCTGACTGCCACTGTTACAACTTTATTGGGAGTTTTTACCGGAGATATCCTGAAATTAAAGATCGATAACTATAGAAAACTCATATATCTTTCCGGGCTTGGATTAGTATTATTTATTTGTGGAGCAATTCTTGATTTTGCTGAACCAATTAATAAACAGTTGTGGACGGTCAGCTATACCCTGTTTATGGGTGGTTGGGCGATGATTATTCTTAGTCTCAGCATATGGCTTATCGACCTGAAGGGTTGGAAAAAGTGGCTTACACCCTTTATTGTCTTGGGCAGTAATCCAATTATTATCTATGTTGGATCAAGCCTTGTCGCAAAAACGCTTTATCTCCTCAAAACATCGGAGAATATTTCTGCCAAATCACTTATTTATGCCAATATATTACAACCATTGGCCGGTGATTATTTCGGCTCCTTCCTCTACGCCTTTTTTTATCTTCTTATCTGGATTGCTATCGGATGGTATATGTATAAGAGGAATATTTTTGTTAGAATATAGTTATGATTTTATATATCCCCAGATCATAACCAGGTATTTGTAATTTCTTATCGATAGAGAAATTATGACTTATTCCTGTTTTCAAATTTTCTAAAATATCATCGGTTGAGAAATATTTTTCTAACCATTTTAAATCAATATTTCTATCTTCCTCTTTATTATTTACAACTATCATGATTCTTTCATTTTCATATATCCGGAAGTAGATATAAAACTCATTAAACGCGGGAAAATGAAGTAATTTTCCTTTCGAAAATGACCGGTGTGCTTTTCTCATCTCGATCAGATTGTTCAAAAACTGCCAGATCTCATTTTCTTCTGCGGATCTGCCTTCACTTTCAAAAGCAGTCCGCTCATCACCGGGAAATCCTCCGGGAAAATTTCTTCGGATTTCTCCATGATCTTCGCCCCCTTTTAATCCGATCTCGGTTCCATAATAGATTTGCGGTATCCCTCTGGTGGTCAGGAGAATCTGTAAGGCCATTTTAAATCTTTGAATATCACCATCCACCAGATCTATCGTACGCATCACATCATGATTGTCCAGAAAAATAACCAAATTGTACGGATCGGGATAAAGAAAGTCCCGGCTTAAAAAGTTATAGATTTCTCCTATACTTTGATTGCGGTTAAAAACCCGCCCAAAGGCTTCAAAAAGGCCAAAATCTGTGACTGATGGAAGATGACTATCAAAATTCTTTGCCAAATTACTACCCGTCTGATAGGTTGATAAGAATGCAGGATCATGAATCCAAACTTCACCGACAATATTAAAATTTGGATATTCCTTAAATATGGCTTCTGCCCAGTTTGCTAAAAAGTGAAGATCAGCGTAGGGATATGTATCTTCCCTGATACCATCAATACCGGCAAATTCAATCCACCATAGTGTGTTCTGTATGATATAATTAGCCATAAAGGGATTTTTCTGATTAAGGTCCGGCATCTCATCGACAAACCAGCCATTCTGTACATTATTCCTCAATAATGAGTCACTGTGTATATCATTTAATGATTTCTTTGCATGAGAGTTATTCTCATGATTATCCAATGTGCCATTTAACCAATCTTTGGCAGGCAAATTGGCAATCCAGGGATGATATATACCGTTATGATTGGAAACATGATCCATAATTATCTTTAATCCAACCTGATGGGCTTTCGTAACAAGTTCTTTGTATAGTTCATTGGTTCCGAACCGGGGATCTATTTTGTAAAAGTCCGTAGCACCATAGCCATGATAGGAAATATTCATATCATTTTCTACCAGAGGATTTATCCAAAGAGCTGTCACCCCCAATTCACTAAGATAATCCAGTTTATCAATGATTCCCTTGATATCCCCACCATGCCGGCCAAGAATGTCATCTGACCTGTAACTATCACGCATACCGGCAACCCAATCATTCCCCGGATCCCCATTAACAAAGCGATCCGGGGTGATCAGATAGATTATGTCAGAGGAATTAAATCCCTGATGTACATTTTTACTTTGCTGTCTGCTCAAAACAGGAAAATTGATACTGGTTTCAAGTTCATTATTGTAGATTTTTAGTTTATACGTCCCAGGTTTGATATCAGCAGGAATTAATATATCGATAAAGGAATAGGAATTGTTTTCGATTTGGTATATTTTTTCTATTTTCAGGTTATTTATATCGAATTGTGCTTTAAAATCGCTCAATCCGGTACCATAAACCATTAATTGTATACGGTTCCACTTCATCCCGGCCCACCAGTTAGGCGGTTCGACCTTGTCAATCCGCAAGGACTGAGACAGGAGACTGTTAAATAGAACCAACAGCAGAATAAAAATAATATTTAGAAACTTATTCATAATATCTCCAATTAAAAAATCTGGTAGTGTAAAAAGTTAACAAAGATTTTCCATTTAACTTATTGTTTTAATTGGCCTAAGAAAAACATCCCCCTAGCCCCCTTTCTAAGGGGGAATTAATACGACGTTCTTTTTATGAATGATGCCATAAATTTAGTTTTTCATTTTTTCATAGAACTTTTGCCACTATCTTCTTAACATAAAATCTATAGTAAAAGATTAGATATTAATGGCTTTTTTATCCTTTTAGTTTAAATTTCTTGTAATGATCGAGTATTTGTTCAGTTAAATCTTCTATCTTGTCAAATCCATCTATTTTCAACCATTTAATACGATCGTCTCTCCGAAACCAGGTAAGTTGCCTCTTCGCATATCTTCTGCTATTTATTTTAATCTTTTCAACCATTGCATCGAATTCAAGTTTGTCTTCTAAATGTTTAAATACCTCTCTATACCCTACTGTATTAAGAGCGTTGTCTTTCTCAGAAAATCCCTTATCTTTTAACTGACGAACCTCATCTACCAATCCCTTTTTTATCATTTCATCGACACGCATGTTTATCTTATTATACAGCCATTCCCGCTCAGCATCTAATCCAATAAGCATTGGTATAAAATCGGCAGGATCCGGCTTATTTAACTGCAATTGCGATAAAGGATTTCCCGTTGCATAAAATACTTCCAGTCCCCTCAATATTCGCTGTCTGTCCTTTAATTTTATTTTTTTTGTAAGATTAGGATCGACAGATTCTAATTCTTTATATAATGCTTCAATACCCTCAGTTTCCAACCGCTTACGCAGGTCACCACGAATAATCTGATCAGTCACCTCAATTTCCGATAAACCATCAATCAATGCCTGGATATAGAAACCGGATCCACCGACAACTAATGGGATTCTATTGTGTTCAAATATTTGTCTGATAGTTGTTCTGGCTTCTCTGCCATACATGCCGGCGCTGAAATATTCATCAGGAGATAGATAATCAATAAAATGGTGTTTTGTTTTTTGCAATATTTCAGGGGATGGTTTGGCGGTACCGATATCCAAAAATCGATAAATCTGCCGTGAATCAGCTGAGACTATTTCTATCGGTAGTTCTTCAGCAAGATGGAGTGAAATTTCGGTTTTACCAACACCGGTTGGACCAACAAGAAAAGGAACGATTTTCATTTTAAGTAATACGTTTAAATTTTCTATCAAATTCCTCAAGATCCATTGTGATAATTACCGGACGTCCATGTGGACAAAAGTAGGGTGACTCACAGGCAAAGAGTTGATCTATCATCGCATGCATTTGGGCCTGGGACAACTGTTCTCCCGCTTTTATTGCATTTTTACATGAGAAAGCAGCAGCTATTTTTTGCAGCGGATCAAATTCGCGATCGGGATTCCCCTTATAATAATCAATAATATCCAGTAAGATTGGTGCTTCACGACCAACTTTTACATCAACAGGAATGGCATCAATTACTATTGATGTTCCACTAAAAATACGCAGAACAAATCCAATTTTATTCAGTAAATGAACAATCTCTTTAAATTTTAAAAAATCATCCATAGAAAGCGTGATTGTTTGAGGAAACAAGAGTTGTTGGCCAACAGATTGTTCCCCTTCACGCAAGATACGTAATATCCTTTCAAAAAGAATACGTTCATGTGCGACATGCTGGTCTATGATGACAATACCACTTTTGATTTGAGAAAGGATATACCGGTTATGGATTTGCCAAAAATGAACTTCCGTAACATCAGTAGGGGCATTCGATGGTTCAGGCTGCTTATCTTTTTGACGATCTTCCTCTTCACCCGATTCGAAGTAAACAAGGCTGAGCTGTTGTTCCCCTCCTCGTCCCATATATTTACTGCGGTTTTTTAGCTCGGAGAGAATACTCTCTTTTTTGTCTTCTTCTGCAAATTTTGAGAGAAAAACATTGGACGTACCTGATTCCATGCTTGGAATTATCTTTTCATCATGAAAGGTTTTACGAATAGTTGACAGAAAAAAATGATAGAGACTTTTCTCGTTTGAAAAACGTACTTCCATTTTACTCGGATGTACATTTACATCCACGAGACGTGGATCTAATTCAATAAAGATGCAATAAAGTGGATATTCCCCGGACTGAATAAGGTTTCCATAGGCCTGCATGATCGCATGATTAAAAGACTTGTGCTGAATTGGACGCCCATTCAGAAACAGGAACTGGTTTCCCCTCGCTCTGCGCACTTTATCCGGCTTCGATATAAATCCGGAGAGTTCTATTCCACCTAATTGGTCATTAACCTTAACCAGGGCAGAAACCTGATCTTCACCGAAAACATCTATTATTCTTTCCTTAATTGTTCCGCTTTTCAAATGAAATAGTTCTGAATCATCATGAATGACCACAAATTCCACATCAGGATATGCCAGAAAGAACCGCTTAATTATTGAAATAATTTGATGCAATTCCGTACTGTCAGCCCGCAAGAAATTACGTCGGGCCGGAGTATTGTAAAAAAGCTGCTTGACCTGAATATTTGTCCCGACAGGAGCGGCAATTTTATCTGATTTGGTAATTCTCCCGGCATCAAGTAATATCCGATCAGCAACCGACTGACCTTTTTCCCGACTGATCGCTTCCACTTTCGCTACAGAAGCAATACTTGGTAATGCTTCACCTCTGAACCCCAGGGTTTCTATCTGTTCAAGGTCTTCAACCTTCCAAATTTTACTTGTAGCATGCCGTTTAAAAGCCAGTTTCAGGTCTTCGCCCGTCATGCCTAACCCGTTGTCAACAACCTGAACCAGTTCCTTGCCGCTATTTTTCAGAACGACAGAGATTTTTGTCGCATCCGAATCGATTGAATTTTCAATCAACTCCTTAACAACAGAGGCAGGACGTTCGACCACCTCACCGGCCGCAATCTTGTTTGATAAACTGACCGGTAAAATATGAATCTTATTTTGTGTGATTGAAGAAACTTCCAAAAAATCATCCCCATTCCCTCATAATGAACAATTGAGGGATTTTTTTGAATTTTTAACAATTTAAAAAAATTAATGATTCAGACCAAATAAGACCAACAGGATAATCTTCGTAATTTATCACTGAAAATTCATAAAATAAAAAACCTCCCCTGCAATTAAACAAGGGAGGCTGGGTTAAAGGCTCTAGTTATACCGTCATCTGTTTAGGGCATTATAATAAGCGTGTTACTTTTTTGATTTTACCTTTTCGCTGTGTAAAATGTAAGTATAATAAAATTCTGTTTTCATGATTTAAATTATTTCACAGGATCCACGATTTTGATTTCTTCCGGGGTGAGGTTGTAGAAAAGATTTAGTTTATCTCCCGTAAATTTATATCAATTCATGAGAGACCTGATAAGGGTTTGGTTCGCTAATTATTAGGATAAAAAACTATATTTAAAGACTCTAATTTGTTTGTTATTTCATCGGAAATTTCCTCAAGACAAGAAATACACAGCATATCTCTTGCCCTACTGAATGCGACATAACCTAACCGGTAATCATCATCTAAATTTATATTGGCTTCTTGAAAGTTTAGCCATTTATCTAATTCATTTTTTGAATAAGCAATAGCAAGGACTGATGTTGCTTCTAATCCTTTTGCACTATGGATTGATGAATAGCATGATTCAGGGTAATGAGCAAGGGAAATGGGTTTATTGTTTGAAAATTCATTTAATGACTTTTCAATATCAACTTGCTTTCCTGAATCATCAATAATATTAAATTTCTCACGGAATTTTTTTCTAATTGAATCAATACGATGTTCAGAACTATTGAAATTCATAGACTTTAAAAACCTTATCATTTCAAAGCAAAACTTTCGGTATTCAATTTCATCATGAGTATAATTAATAAATTCCTTTTTTTTAACTCCTGCAACTGCAAGAATACAGCGGGAAACTTCCTGTAAAATACTGTTAATCAGGTGGTTCCCTTTTTCAAGCCTTATAGCTTCACCATTTAGGATGTCGTAAACATTACTAAGTTTTGGTTTCCTTTTGTTGTCTTGTTTAATCCAATCGCTTGTAAGATAAAAATCTTTTAAAAATAATTAATTTTTTTTTTCAATGCTAGTGCAATGTATTTTATTAATTTCATGTTGGATTTTTAATTGATTGTATGAATCAATAATTGCTTCGGATTTTGTACAATTAATAAAATATATTGGAATACTATTGTTACCCTTTTTTGATCTTTGCTCAAATTCTGTCTCAATATAATTATTCAAAAATTGGACAATTGCCTCACTGGATCTATAATTAATTTGTATTTTATCAATATTATCAGGGTATATATTCATTAAGTTCACAAACGAAGTAACAGAGAGGTCATTCGTTTTATTATATCTATTTGTGAAGCCATAAATATATTGAAGCTTGTCGCCAATAAAATAAGATGTTTTTGTATTTTTAATAATTTTAAGAAAAAAATCGTGTGTGTTTTTCTTTGAATCCTGATATTCATCAACAAACAAAAATTGTAACCTGTTATTTAGTGCTTCTTTTATAGATCTGGTTTTAATTATTTCTTTTGAAAGTTGTAATACTTTATCAAATGTGATCACTCCTTTATCCGAGAGTTTTTTTTGAACAGCATTTTTTTTTCGATGGTCATTTGATTTAACATTATCAATATATTTTTTTTCCAACGGAACCATTTTGAGCAAATGCCCAAACGGCTCAATAACAAAACGAATGAGAAAACTGTGGATGGTGCCAATAAATATATTTGGCGGGATCGGTATCTCAGATGAAATTCTTTGCCTTAATTCTGCGGTCGCGGCATTGGTATAGGTAATTACAGCGCAAAATCGGTTCCTGTCGAGATTGGAAAGACAATTTATCGCTTCGTTTTTCAGGTTATATGTTTTGCCTGCTCCCGGGCCTGCAGTAATTATCTTTAGATTATTCATTTGAACCAGTTATATGAGTAAAACCATCTTCTATATATTTCGGCACATTAAACGACCTTCTTGCATCCTTATTTTGCCCATCTTTTAAAACTTCTAAAAGATTCATGGCAAACTCGGCTTTGTAACTTTCAATTTCTTTAAAAAATTCATCAACATTTATATTATTGCTTGACGTTTTTGATTGAAGCTTAGGGCCGTTCTCTATTTTTGTTTTATTTAATGCCTGAAATAATAATTCTTTTCCTTCGCCACTTTTATTGGATTCAATTATATCCATTTCAAAAGTTTCCAAGGATGTAATTTTTACTTTAATGATATCAGAATCATATTTTTTTTGAAGGTCAATTGCTCTTTCTGATGACTTCTTTGTAAAATCGGAATCAGTATAGGCAACATTCTTTACAAAATAGCCCGCCTTGATGACTTCTAAAAAATGTGAAAATGCAACCCCGTTAACATTAATTAGTGTAATTCCTTTCTGTTCTATACTTACTTCATTGGTTTTCAATTTAAAAAATTCAGGTATCAACAATTGTTCGGATATACCTTCCACCAGAATGACCTTACGGGCAAAAAACAGGGTAGATTTGGTGGATCAAGATATCTTGATAAGTAATTTTTTGATTTTTGGGGTATGTTTTTAAAAAGGTAATAAGGCTTGATTTTGTTTTCATTTTCATCGTGATACAGCACAATCGTATCATCCAATGATAATTGTGAAGTGATATGTGCGGAATGGGAAGTAATGATAATCTGTCGTTCATCACTGCTTTCGGTATCAATATTTCTTGATAGATGAATCTGCAAATGGGGGTGCAAATGCGCTTCTGGTTCTTCAATGCCAATAAGTCGAAAAAAGACTTTTTTATCTTCTTTTTCAACTTGCTGCATTAACTGGGAAAGAAGAAGTGAAATATAAAGCAGATTATTTATTCCCAAACCATTCCGTTCGATATCTATTGGATTTGTACCGTAAATCAGGCTTATTTTTTTAAGAATATCTGAAGATTCAACACCGATAAAATTGAAATTTATTTCGCTTTCGGAATCTTCAATAGAAACTCTTTGTAAAAATTTTTCAATGTCCTTTTTAATAGATAAAAAAACAGAACCCTCTTTATTTATAAGTTCCTTTAAGTCAAGGAGTGTCCTCTTAATATCATCAATTTTGTTTTCTGTTTGAACCGTTAACACTTTATTGAGTAATGTGTTTTTACCGCCCGTCATTAACTGTGTTCTTGCATCACGTAAAGCATCCAGGAATTCCATTTTCAGGAAACCAAGCCAGTAATAATCAATTCTTTTTGTGCGGTCGTCTCCACCAAAAATTGAATAACTATAGTGATTTATTGGAATTTCAATAGGATTTTTTTTAGAAATCATTTCTTTCGTTTTTTTAAACCACTCCTCGATTTTTTTTGTATGGTTAATTGAAAATAGATATGTAATTTTTGCTTTATTTTTCGAAATGTCTGTATTCCATTCACCAGTAAACCAATCTCCTACTATTGCTTCTTGGTCAGGATTAAAGCCTGATAAAATAACTTCGATTTTCACTTCCGGAAATTTATCCTTTATATCTTCGAGATTTGTTGCCTTTTCAACATCCTTCTTAAAAGCTTGAATAGTTTCATAATTAATATCATCTACTTCTAAATTACGTTTTTGATAAAATGTAATGTCGGGACTAAAGATCAATCCAAGTGAATTGAGTAAATTGGTCTTCCCAATATTATTTTCCCCAATAACAAGATTAAATCTTTTAAGCTCGATTTCAAAACTTCTGAAATTCCGATAGTTTTCTATTGTTAGTTTTTCGATTATCATATTTCCCTCGTTTAACTGTTCTCAACTATTTTTATTTCTTCAGAGGTCAGGCTGTAGATTTTGTAAACTACCTGGTCAATCTCCCGCTCCAGAGTTTTTACTTTTTTCTGCTTCTGCGGGTTTTGTAAATAATCTTCGTCTTTGGTGATCGCAATGATGCGGTCGACCATCGCGATAAGAGGTTCTTGTATCCACCTAGTAGCGACTTTAATTGGTAATCTACGCAAATAAGTTAACTTAACTCGCGCAAAAACCTTGCCTGTCTCTGTTATAAACAATTTATAAAAATAGTTGCCAAGCGTTGAATTCAAGATTGCTAGGATATACCGTAAGTCGTATTCATTTTTGTCTGTAAGTAGAATGAAGGAGTGAACAGAATCTACACAATACATGGATCGCTCTACATATGTGCCTATAATGGAATCCGCAGTCTGCCTAAAAAAAAGTTTCCTTGATTCAAAAAAAATAGGGTCCCGTGATCTGCATAGCCACTCACCATATTCTATGTATTTCCCTGACCATCTCAGAAAATATTTTGAAAAGTCGCGTCCTTTCACAACAGGGCGATAGTTTTTATTTAGCCTTCTCTCACTGAACCGATCAACCTTCCTCCCTTGCTCTTTTGCATACACAATAATACCCTGTGTACTCTCTGTTATTTTTCCAAGAGGAAGCGTATTCTTACTATATCTCTTTATAATCTTTCTATTTCTAATGGCATTAATATCGAAACTTTCTGGATCAAAATCAGAGCAATTGAGGTTAAAAGTTCTCTCATCCAGCAAAGCACCATCACCAATATACTTGCTCACAAATCTAGTTGAATAGTCATTACTTGCGATCCCTGTTTTCAAGAAAATAATTGAATTATCCACTACTGCCGATTCAAAAATACCACTTATCCTATTGGTAATTTCAATAATTTGACTATTCTCATAAATATATTTTCTTAGATTTCTAAATTGGGTATAATGCAGGTATGTATGAGGAGTTATAAATGAAATTAAACCAGTAACTTTCGCAGCAATAAAGGCCTTTCTAAAGAAGAAGATATACAAATCATAATGCCCAGACAGAACATCTGGATAGTTTTTTTGAAAGTAGGTTTTTCTTGTTTTTTCAGATATTTCCTCATAAGGCGGATTGGCAATCACCACATCAAACCCGGCTTTATGGTGAAACACCTCAGAAAATACCATTTTAAAATCAAAATCAATGTTATAGCCAAAAGTTTTAAGTGAATTTTCATATCTATAATTCAACTTATCATCGATATGTTTTTTCAGTATTGTCTTTTTACTTGGATTTGTTTCACTAAAAAACTCATTCTTTAAATCTTCAATTTCTTTTGAAATTGGAGATATCCAGTTTTCAGGGAAACCAATAAGAGAATTGCCTCTAACAATCTTGTAATCAAGGTTCGGTAAGGGCTTGATATTTTTTATCTCATCCTCATCCACTATTAGCGACAACCACAACCTCAGTTTGGCAATCTCTACCGCGCCGGGGTCAAT
>JAGLYF010000039.1 GCA_023132435.1 Calditrichia bacterium
CTCTTGCAAAGAGAAGGGGGAGCAGATCACTTAATTAAGCACAAATTAAATAATGATTCCCCTCTCTTCTCAAGAGAGGTCACGCCGGTAGGCGGATCCGCCCTCTGGCGGAGGTTAGGGGTGAGTTCTTTGATTAAGTAGGGGCACGATGCATCGTGCCCCTACTTGTTTTTTAATTTCCAAATCATTTGATATTCCGGTGATAATTTAAAATAATTTAACCTTTAACCGGACACTAATGAAAGTGAAAGGTTAATTAATTTACATATACGGCGACGGACATGTTCAAACCGATATATTTATATAAGATATGAAAAAATAATCGCTATGACAATAAAATCTGTATATAAATGCAAAAATATGCATAAGTATCACATCTAATCATCTGATTGCATTTTTAATCAAAATTGCATAGACTTTAAATAGACTCATTTATCCATATAATCCGGAGATAAATATGGACATTCTGCGATCATACATTCAAACTGCGTCAGATTTTTTATGGGGATTCCCACTGATAATTCTTCTGGTGGGTACAGGATTCTGGCTCACCTTCAACCTTCGTGGTATACAATTTACCAGGTTATGGCATGCCCTATATCTTGCTCTTATCAAAAGAAAGGAAGATGGTGATGAACCGGGAGATATTACACACTTTCAAGCCCTGATGACTGCCTTATCTGCGACAGTGGGTACCGGTAATATTGCAGGAGTGGCAACAGCCATCGCTGTCGGGGGGCCCGGGGCACTATTTTGGATGTGGATCACCGGTCTGGTAGGAATGGCAACCAAGTATTCTGAGGCGGTACTGGCTGTGAAATATAGAGAAGTCGATGAATATGGGACGATGAGCGGTGGACCGATGTATTACATTAGTAAAGGCCTGAATGCAAAGTGGTTGGGTGCTCTTTTTGCTTTTTTTGCCGCTATTGCAGCTTTTGGTATTGGCAATATGGTACAGTCAAACTCTGTGGCAGATGCGTTAGAAAGCAGTTTTAACCTGCCATATTGGCAAACAGGGATCATTTTAACCATCGCTACAGCACTGGTGATTATTGGTGGCATAAAAAACATCGGCCGTGTTGCCGGTGTCCTGGTACCAATTATGATTGTCTTATATATGGGGGCAGCACTGATCATAATATTTATGCATATTAGTCTGATTCCAGCTGCTTTTGAAATGATTATAGTGTATGCATTTACGCCAAAGGCCGGCCTTGGTGGATTTCTCGGTGCTACGGTCATGCTTACTGTCAGAATGGGCGTGGCACGCGGTGTGTTTTCCAACGAATCCGGTCTTGGAAGTTCTCCTATTGCCGCGGCGGCTGCGAAGACAAAACACCCTGTTTCCCAGGCTCTGGTTTCCATGACCCAGACTTTTATCGATACGATAGTAGTCTGCACCATGACCGGATTGGTTTTGATTATCAGTGGTGAATGGAGTAGCGGATTGACAGGGGCAAGGTTAACAACGGTTGCATTTACTACAGGAATTGGTAGTGTTGCAGGGGAGTACATCGTTAGTATCGGTCTGGCTTTGTTTGCCTATTCTACCATACTTGGATGGTCCTATTATGGTGAAAAATCAATCGAATATCTGCTGGGTATTAAGGCTGTGAAACCTTATCGGTATATTTTTACTGTGTTTGTTTTTGTAGGTGCTGTTGCTGAATTGGAAACAGTCTGGTCTATTGCTGATTTATTTAATGCCTTAATGGCCTTTCCAAACCTGGTTGGTCTGTTGGTACTTACCCCGGTGATTGTTAAGGTGACAAAAGAGTATTTTGATCAGGGATTAGGTGGTAGTGACAAAAGTTTTATGAAAAGTGAAAAAAAATAATACCACAGAGGCCTCAGAGAAATACTCTGAGAACTCTTAAAAAATATTCAATCAAAGAAAATACTGAGAAAATAATTTACTATCCTTTAGAAAATCATTTTTCAAAGGTTTTCATATTGCTCAGTTATTGACTTATCTGAAGATAGAGTACATATGCTTTAGACTGGTAAATCATCTTAGTGTTGAATGCTTTAAAGTTGAAATAAAGAAAGATATATAATAAGAGGTCACGGAGAGGGAGAAAAGAGTAGATCCGCCTAAGTCAATAAATATTAAATATTTACTCTGTGTGCTCTGTGGTTATTTTTTACACTGCTGATTGTGTGAATAAAGTTAAAAGATGAAGTAATGATTACACTCTGGCGTTTTCCTCTTGCTGACGTACATTTAATAAAGCAAGAATTGACTTTATCATTTTATCGTTTTTGTCCATATTTGCTGCCTGGGTGAAGTATTCGAATGACTTGTGGAGATTACAAAACAGCCACAACATACCCAGTACCACTGTAGTGTCAAGTGACTGGCAGGTGTTAACATTCCAATGTTCCATATCGTAAACAAGTTCCGGGCAGGGACAATCATCATCGACGGGATCCGTATTAATAATAAAATCGATGTCTTCCTTGATCAGGGATAAAAAGACCGTAAGCGCTTTGTCGACATGTCCGGTTTCAGCAAAGCAAATAATTAATTTTCGCCTTATCGCTTTGTTCTTTTGGTCAGACCTTAAGGCCTTCTCAAGCAGATCAGCAGCACGGGCATAATTGCGCGCTAAAAAATAATGATTTCCCAACATTTCATCCATAACATCCTCTGTAAAATACTATACATTTTCTTTGCCAACTCGTAACTTCAATAAAAACAACAACTCATCAGCTCCTCTTTATCGAACAAACCGTTTCATGTTGGAACGATAATTCTCTTAACTGTAAAATTAATAAATAGTTATATCAATAATTCTGTGTGAAACAAATGGTTTCTTTTGAAACATAATTCACTAAAAGATATATTATTTGTGAGTTTAAAGTGGATATTTACCGGTTAAAAATTTTTTCCCAGCGTATTTCTGCAATTAACATACCACAAATGATAAAAAATCCACCAAACCAGGCGGATGAAGTCAATATTTCTCCGGCAATTAAAAAGGCGAAAAAGGCGGCAAAGACCGGTTCCAGAGAAAAAACCAGTGCTGTACGAGTCGCTGTGGTAAATCGTTGCATCGCAGTTTGCATTAAAAAGGTATAAACAGTACCAAAAAGGGCGAGATAGAACAGCAGTATAAGTATAGTGATATCTATGGCAGGAAGTTTTTCACTTTCAAAAGGAAGCAGGGTGAGGCTCATTAAACCAGTTACGATTAACTGTACAGCGGTTAATAAATAAATATTATTCTTAGGAGCGAATTTTCCGGTATAAATAACATGAAAGGTAACAGTAACCGCGCAAACAAATACCAGCCAATCACCCTTTGAGAGAGCTAAAAAATCACCACCGGAAAGAAAATATAATCCGATAGTGGCAATAAATACACCAATCAGTGAGGACCTCCGGGGACGATCACCAAAAAATAAGATTGAAAAAAGAGGTACAAATACAACGTTTAATCCGGTTATAAAGCCGGCTTTGGAGGCCGATGTATATTGAATACCCCACATTTGAAAAAGATATGATAAAAAAAGAAAAACGCCCATGATAATTCCATGATAAAGTGTCCGGAGCGTAAACTCATTCCGGAATCGAAAAGCATAAAGGGTCAGCATAATTGCAGCGAGGTTTAATCTAATACTAAGATAGATCACCAGAGGTACTTCTTCAAGAACCATCTTTGATAGAATAAAGGTACTACCCCAAAAAATGGTGACCGTTACAAGACCGATATCTGCCAGTAATGGTGAAGGTCTTTTGTTTGACATGATTGTAAACCTGAACTATTTTTTACCGGAACTCGGAACTCGGAACTCGGAACTCGGAATTTGGAACTGGATGCTCGATAAGTGATATGCGATTCGGGATATGGGGGGAGCGATATGTGATTTGTGTGATTTTAATTATCTCATAACAGGAGTCCGGCATCTCGTATCCAAAATCACGAGTCCTTAATCCAGAATCCAGTATCGAGCATCCAGTATCCAGAACCATTTCTCTATTTACAAAATCATAAAACAAGAATCAAAAGCAATCAATGATGATTATAGATCCCCCCTGGGGCTTTTGTACAGGCAGTAAGGGCAGGGGGGCATCAAAATGATATAAGTCTTCGAACATCATTTGAAAAACTTTTAAAAAATCCCTATTTTGTATAAATATTTATAACGGCAATTTAAAAAAACGAGACCAAACAATCATGACACATAGTAAACTATCCCGTCAGGCAAAAATTAAAGAGATAATATCAAGCAGCGAAGTTTCCAGCCAGGAGGATCTATGCCGGTTACTGGAAGGAAGTGGTTTTGAAACAACCCAAGCCACTTTATCCCGCGATTTACATGAATTGGGTATTGTGCGAATTCCTTCTGAAACTGGATTTAAGTATGTATTTCATCTGGAAGATAATGATGGCGCTCTAAAAAAATTGATCGGTATGGAGATTATCAACGTTCTCCATAATGAATCTGCCGTGATTGTCCGAACTATGCCGGGGAGAGCGGCCGGTGTTGCCGTATACCTGGACCGTATGAAAGATAGTTATATCATCGGAACAGTTGCCGGTGACGATTCTATCATCATTATTCCGGATTCTCATAAAAATGTTGTCAAACTGGTTGAGAAAATAAAAAGCTTGTCCCAGGATTAATCAAATATCTTCGTGTCCTTCGTGATTTATGCTGTTACCGCTAAAAACTTTGTTGTTTTAGCAAAATTTTAAAAAACTTTTATCCACGGATTACACGAATTAGTAACCACAGATTTCACAGATTAGCACAGATTTATTTTTATATTATTTCAAAAGTATTTGCTGTATTAAAATGAAAATTACCATCCTGGGAAAATAAAAAATAAATAAATTATTTTTTTAATCTGTGTCAATCTGTGTCAATCTGTGCAATCTGTGGTAATAAATTCGTTGTACTTCGGTGGTTAATAAAAAATCAGTGTAATCTGCCTGCCCCGTTAAGTCTGGCGGAGCCAGAATGGCACGGGGTAGTTATTTTTTACACTACCGAATATTATAGGGATACTAAGTGAGAATTTAAGATTTTTGGGGGTTTTTACAAATATGACAGATATAAAAATCGAGAATATGGATCATGAATTCCGCATGCATAAGGACCTGGATGTTCAGGAGACAGAAGAATGGTTGGAAGCATTGGAGAGTGTTGCCAGGGTAAGAGGTGCTGATCGGGTAAGATTCTTATTGAACCGGCTTATTCAGAGAAGTTATCAGAACGGTATAAGATTACCATTTACGGCAAATACTCCTTATGTCAACACCATCCCTGTTGAGAAACAACCACCTTATCCGGGAAATCGTAAGATCGAACGCCGGATAAAAAGTCTGATCCGCTGGAATGCCATGGCCATGGTTGTACGTGCCAATAAAAAATTTCCCGGTATTGGTGGTCATATTTCTAGCTATGCTTCTTCTGCTACCCTATATGAAGTCGGTTTTAATCATTTTTTCCGGGCAAAGGGTGATAACTTCGATGGAGATCAGGTTTATTTTCAGGGACATGTTTCTCCCGGTATTTATGCCCGTGCTTTCCTTGAAGGTCGTTTATCGGTAAAACAGCTGGAAAATTTTCGCAGAGAATTGGAAAAAGGCGGAGGACTTTCCTCATACCCTCATCCCTGGTTAATGCCGGATTTTTGGGAATTCCCAACCGTGTCGATGGGTCTTGGACCGATTTCGGCTATCTATCAGGCCCGGTTTAACCGCTATTTACAGGATCGAGGTCTTAAAAATACGGAAAATCAACGGGTATGGGCGTTCCTCGGTGATGGAGAGACCGATGAGCCTGAATCACTGGGCGCCATAAGTCTGGCTGCCAGGGAACAACTGAATAATCTGATATTTGTAATAAACTGTAATTTGCAAAGATTGGATGGACCAGTACGCGGTAACGGTAAAATTGTCCAGGAATTAGAAAGAATTTTCAGGGGTGCAGGATGGAATGTCATCAAGGTATTGTGGGGGAGTGACTGGGATACTTTATTGGCAGAAGATCAAACCGGATTACTGATTCAGAGAATGAATGAATATATTGATGGGGAATCTCAAAAGTACATTGTCGAATCCGGAGAATATGTCCGTAGAACTTTTTTTGGAAAATATCCGGAACTGTTAAAGCTGGTTGAACATCTTTCGGATGAACAGGTGTGGAAACTGAGACTGGGAGGACATGATCCGGAGAAGGTGTTTACAGCCTACAAAGCAGCAACAGAAAACAAGGTTGCTCCTACGGTCATTTTAGCCAGAACAATCAAAGGATATGGTCTGGGAGAAGCAGGAGAAGGTAAAAATGTAACCCATCAGGTCAAAAAATTGAATGAGGAAGAACTTCGCGAATTTAGAGATCGGTTTGATATTCCAATTCCGGATAGCAAACTGGATAAAGCTCCTTTTTACAAACCTGATGAAAAAAGTGAAGAAATTCAGTATCTGATGGATATGCGCCATAATTTGGGTGGCTTTGTTCCGCATAGAAAAACAATTTCCGATCCAATCACTATTCCAAGTACAAATGTTTTTAATGAATTTATGAATGGGACGGATCGGGGCGTTTCGACCACGATGGCATTTGTACGGATGTTAACAATATTGATGAAGGATCCAATCATTGGTAAGCGTATTACCCCAATAATTCCGGATGAAGCACGTACCTTCGGAATGGAATCCTTATTTCGCCAGGTCGGGATCTATTCACGTCTCGGTCAGCTTTATGATCCCGTAGACGCTGAGAACTTTTTGTTTTACCGCGAAGCAAAAGATGGGCAAATTCTGGAAGAGGGGATCACTGAAGCGGGATCAATGGCATCATTTACCGCGGCCGGAACGGCATATGCCAGTCATGGAATAGACATGATACCGTTTTTTATCTATTACTCGATGTTTGGTTTTCAAAGGGTGGGTGATCAAATCTGGGCTTTTGGCGATCTTCGTGGGAAAGGATTTTTAATTGGAGCGACTGCCGGCCGTACTACCTTGATGGGTGAGGGATTGCAACACTCCGATGGTCACAGTCATATCCTGGCCGGCACGGTTCCGAATGTAGTTGCCTACGATCCTGCCTATGCCTATGAACTGGCGGTGATTATACAGAATGGTTTGCGCAGGATGTATAAAGATCGAGAGGATATCTTTTATTATATCACAGTTGGCAACGAAAACTACCCGCAGGCGGCAATGCCAAAAGGCAGCAGTGAAGGAATTCTGAAGGGATTATACAAAATTTTGCCGTCTAAAAATAATAAAAAAGATTCACCGCGGGCACATCTGTTCGGTAGCGGATCAATATTGGAAGAGGTAAAAAGAGCACAGGAAATTCTCGAAAAAACCTATAAAATAAGCGTTGATGTCTGGAGTGCAACCAGTTATAAGGAATTACGACGGGAAGCTCTGGCCGTTGAGCGATGGAAGATGTTAAATCCGGCAAAACAAGCGCGGAAGAGCTATTTGGATGCAATCCTTGAAAAAGAAGAGGGTGTATTTGTCGCAGTTTCGGATTATATGAAGATGGTACCTGATCAAATAGCGCGTTGGGTCCCGGGAGGTTTGTACTCGCTCGGTACGGATGGATTCGGGCGGAGCGATACCCGTGAAGCGACAAGACGCTTTTTTGAGATAGATGCGGAATCGATTGTAGTTGCCGCACTGTCCCGATTAGCAAAAGAAAAAAAGATTACCACTACAAAAGTAACGAAAGCGATTAAAGATCTGGGTATTGATCCGAATAAGGTTGATCCGATTGTGGCGTAGTTCGTAGTGCGTTGGGCGTGTAGGGGCGATCCGGTGGATCGCCCATGTTAAACAAACCACGATGGCATGTAGGGGCGGGTCCCTCGTCGCAGACCCCGTTATTAGGGGTGCCCGCCCTTAATGAAATTTCAAATGATTTGGAGATTTAAAAAACGAGTAGGGGCACGATGCATCGTGCC
>JAGLYF010000004.1 GCA_023132435.1 Calditrichia bacterium
ACATCCCGCAGATGCGGGATGTAATTTGGAACATTGCGTCTTAGCACCTTCGCGCGAGATATATATGCAATTACCGCCAAAAATCCCGAGTACTCGGGATTATTTTAGGCACTTTAGATCACTTTTAACTTTAGTCACTTGCGGTTTACCGCGCTATGCATAGATCAGGTCAATTAATTAGTCACTGACTTTATTGTATTTTGAAAATAAAATTATTATACTTTACCTAATTCAAAACAATCTGATTTTTAAAGGAGTTTAAATAAAATGGTAGACGTAATGCCTAATGTACGCGAATTTATGGATAAATCTTTTATTACTCTTACGCCGGAAATGGATGTTTACAGAGCTATCGATATTATGTTAAAAGGGGGCATTACCGGTGCGGCTGTCGTGGATAACAAGGAACGGTTGGTTGGAATACTCTCCGAAAAAGACTGCCTGCGCACACTGGTACACGGGGCTTATAGCAGCTTACCCAGTGGCAAAGTGTCTGATTTTATGTCAAAGGATCCTGACACTGTCCATGCCGATCTTGATGTTTTTTCAGTTGCGGACAAATTTTTAAACTGTACATATCGACGTTTGTTGGTTGTCGATGAAGAAAAAAAACTTGTTGGTCAAATTACCCGGCGTGATCTGCTTCGGGTTATACAGAAATTACACACCAAATAATTATTGTTGTTAAGTCTGCAATTGTCGATATAAACTTTGTCTATTTTTGATTTATTTTTCTTAAAGAGGTCATATGAAAAAATCTGTCCAAGAGAAAAGAAAATTTAACCGCATTCCATTTGCTTATCAGGATAACATCGTTGGTATTTTTACACATCCTGGCCGACAGGATAAAATAAACGCCCGTATTTTAAACTTTTCCATACAGGGATTGTACTTTACCATGAGGAAAGAAGAAGGGAAAAATCTGTTACAGGACGACAAGCTTGCTTTGCTCGAGCTAAAGGGCCCGAAACAAACCAGTTATATTGTTGATATCGAAATGACAGTAGCCCGAATCCTTGACAACCCTGATCTTGAACATTTTGGATATGGCTGTAAATTTACTTCATTTCCAGAATCCAGTATGGATCAGATCAAACGATTTTTAGAATCCTGGTTTTTGGAGAGTCGCGAGGATTGATCCCGTGCATTCTGACCGGATAAACAATATCGGTGAATCGCAAACAGCAAAAATTGCCGCTATAGCGATTCAGATGAAAAGAGATAAAGTAGATGTTGTGGACTTAACGGTTGGAGAACCTGACTTTCCCACACCCCTCAATATTAAAAAAGCGGCAATAGAAGCCATAAATAAAGACCTCACCAGATATACACTAATCCCTGGAACGATTGAACTACGACAGGCCATTATAAATAAATTAAAAAAAGATAACGATCTGGAATATGATCTGGATAATATTATTGTATCCAGTGGGGCGAAACAGTCAATTTTTAATGTCGTCCTAACCGTCGTTGGTAAAGATGATGAAGTAATTATACCGGCACCTTACTGGGTTTCCTATCCTGAGATAGTATCCATCGCTGAAGGTAAATCTGTCATTATCTCCACTGAAGAAAAACACGGATTTAAATTGACAACCCGGCAGTTGCAGGATAATATTACTGCCAAAACCAGAGCAATAATTCTATGTAATCCTTCCAATCCAACCGGAGCTGTATACTCAAAATCTGAATTAGAGGCGCTGGCTGAGGTCCTGGAAAATGAGAATATCATCGTCATTTCAGATGAAATATATGAGAAACTCATATACGACAATACAGAATTCTGCAGTTTCGCCTCTGTTAGTCCAATCATGAAAAATAAAACTGTGGTAATTAATGGTTTATCAAAAGCTTATGCCATGACCGGATGGCGTATCGGTTATGCCGCAGGAGAAAAAGGAATTATTAAGCGTGCCAGTAAACTCCAGGGCCATTGTACAACAAATGCTCCTTCAATATCACAATATGCCAGTATTGAAGCACTCGAAGGGCCGCAGGATGAGATCGAGAATATGCATCAGGAATTTGAAAAACGAAGAGATTTTGTTTATTCTAAATTGTGGGAAATGGATGGTGTCAGTTGCACAAAACCGCAGGGTGCTTTTTATGTATTTCCAAATATATCGACCTATTTAAATAAATCTTATAATGGAAGTACTATTCGTAATTCTTACGACCTGGCTCATTATCTCCTCGAGGAGGCCAGGGTTATTCTGATACCCGGCGCCGCCTTTGGCTCCGATAATCATATCCGTATTTCCTATACAACTTCGATGGAACGCCTCGGGGAAGGAATGAATCGAATCGAGTCTGCCCTGAAAAAATTAAACACAACCTCTAAATAGTTCCTATCCTTTTTGAAAACTCAGAAACACAAAGCTTTTATTTCTCGCGGCGACGCGACGAGCGCAACGGCGCAGAGAAATTATTAACTTATTTAATTATTCGTTTAATATCTTCAGAGATTATTTCGGAATCTTTTTATCAAAAAAGGTTTAAATAAAGATAAAATAAAAAAATCGTAGCGTCGCTGCGCCGTTGCGAGAAACAAAATTAAGACTTTGCGTGTTTGTGGTTTAAAAAGATATAACCTAAAACTTTTTCCTTATTCTTTTCCACAATCCAGAACCAATAAATTTATCTGCCGAAGAGATAATATTTTTTAAGGCGGAGAGAATATCCTGATCTCCGGCCCATAATTCACGAACAATACTCGGATCAGTTTCATTAATATATTGATTGATCACATAGGCAGTCAGAGCAATATCATCCAGATATCCCAACGGCCCAAGAAATAATTCGGGTAAAAGATCCAGAGGTGAAATAAAATAAGCGATTACCAGAACAAACTTTGCTTTTTTCTCTGACGGAACCCGCTCGTCCATACTTAATTTTACCAACAGGTGAAAAAGATCCGGGGCAAGTAAAAGATAATCGGCATATTTATTATCATGTTCACGCAGATAGTTTCCGATCCTTTTTCTTAATTTGATATAAAAATCTTTTTGTTCTTCATCCATCCGATCAAGCTCCCCACAGCATATTTCAATTTTTTACCACAAAGTTCTCAAAGGAGGCACAAAGATCACAAATTTTTAACCCTCCCCATCCCGACATAGTCGGGATTTCCCCTCCCTTATGCATAAGGGAGGGGATTAAGGGGTGGGTTA
>JAGLYF010000040.1 GCA_023132435.1 Calditrichia bacterium
ACTTAATCAAAGAACTCACCCTAAATCCCTCTCTTGGAAAGAGAGGGGAAACCGGGTTTGGTTATAGCTGTCTAGTGGATCTGTAGAGACGTTGCATGCAACGTCTCTACATTGATATCGTTGATCACAAACACAAGAGAAGGGATTTGGGGATGAGTTCTTTTATCATTAGCTGAATCAAATTATTTTGAACCGGACACTCATGATTTGTGATTTATAAATATAAAAATTTAATTAGAGTTCTGCAAAATGACGTTTTTTGTCATTCCGGGCTTGACCCGGAATCCAGAAAACTCTTGATTTTCAATGGATTCCCCCGAGTACTCGGGGGAATGACAATGAGGCAAAAAGCCTTATTTTGCAGAAGTCTAAAAATTTAATTAATAAGGAGGATTAAATGTCCTTCAAAATCGGGAAAAAATCCGGAAATATCACAGTAATTGATTGTCCTCAGCGATTGGATGTCAATATATCATATGATCTAAAAAATATTATGACCCAATTAATTGAGGAGAAAAAGTTTAAAATTATTATTAATTTAACCGGTACCAAGTATGTTGACTCCAGCGGTCTTGGTGCTATCGTATCGCGAATTGCCGTAACCAGATCAAACAAAGGGGATGTGCGACTTGTAACAAAAACAAAGTCAATTCTTGATCTTCTTGATCTTACCCGTTTAAACAAAATACTTGAATGTTATGATGATGTACAAACAGCTCTTGAAAGTTTTTAATCTAGGGATGACAATAAATATCTAATCTTTGCGTCTTTATTGTTGAACAACTATGTCTAAGAATAAATTCTCAGCTAAAAAATTTCATTATTTGGAGCCCGATTATTCCCGGCCGGTTCTTGAGTTAGATAAAAAACTAGAGGAACGGATTCGGGATAAACTGAAGTTTTTATATGGTGATGAATCAGCTGACAAATTATACGACGAACTTTTTCGGTTGTTGAAAGTTTACTACGCTCATAAAACATCTGAGATGATTGAATGGGAAAAAGACTTTGACGAAAAAAACCGATTCACAGAAAAAGATGTTATTTTAATTACTTATGGTGATCTGATTTCCGGTAAAAATCAGAAACCGCTGGTAACTCTGGAAATATTATGTAAAACCTATTTAAAAGGGGTATTCAATACGCTACATATTTTACCTTTTTTCCCATACTCTTCGGATCGTGGTTTTGCTGTCATGGATTTTGAAGAAGTTGATCCTCATCTGGGTAGCTGGGACGATATTCTTAATCTGAGAGGAGATTTCCGGCTGATGTTTGACGGAGTATTTAACCATGTCTCATCAAAAAGCAGTTGGTTTCAGGAATTTCTCAATCAAAATCCCTATTATCAGAATTTTTTCACAGTTTTTTCTACAAAGGAAAAAATCTCGCCGGATCACTTGAAATTAATTGTCCGTCCCAGGACATCAGATGTTCTGACTGAATTCAGGACACTGAATGGCACTCGTCTGGTATGGACAACCTTTAGCCCCGATCAGATAGATCTCAATTTTAAGAATCCTGAGGTTCTGCTGAAAATGGTGGAGATCCTGTTGACTTATGTGCGACGAGGCGCGGATATCATCCGTCTGGATGCAGTGACTTACCTTTGGGAAGAATTAGGTACCAGCTGTGTTCATCTTGATCAGAGTCATGTTTCTATTAAGTTGTTCAGAGACGTTTTAGATGCTGTGGCACCACATGTGGCCTTAATTACGGAAACGAATGTTCCTCATAAAGAAAATATTCGGTATTTTGGTAACGGCCACGATGAGGCCCAGATGGTCTACAATTTTGCTCTCCCACCTCTGGTTTTGTACACTTTTCAAACCGGAAATTCCAGAAAGCTGACAGAGTGGGCAGCAAGTCTGGAGAGAATCTCCGATACAGCCACCTATTTCAATTTTCTTGATTCTCATGATGGTATTGGTGTAATGGCGGTAAAAAACATTCTCACTCCGGAAGAAATTGAAATAATGGCCTTACGAATTGTGGAGCATGGTGGTTTCATCTCCTATAAAGCAGAAGGGGACGGCAATGAGGTACCCTATGAATTAAATATAACCTGGTATAGTGCTCTTAACCGGGATGATTCTGATGAATCCAGGGAATTGAAAATCAAACGATATCTTGCTTCGAGATCCATTGCCCTGGTGGTGATGGGTGTCCCGGGGATATATTTCCACGGACTTCTCGGCTCAAAAAATGATGCAGATGCTGTTTTAGAAGAAGGACACACACGAAGTATCAATAGAAAAACAATTAGAAAAAAAGAATTACTGGCCGAGATGGATAATAAAAATTCTAATATTTATCAGGTGGCCAGCGGTTTAATCCGACTTATTCATTACAGAATTCGGGAAAAATGCTTTCATCCTGATGCGCCACAAACTATCCTGAGCCTGTCAGATAAGGTCTTTTCTGTTTTGAGGACCTCGACAGAGGGGCAGGAAATAATTATGGCGATAATTAACATTACCAATGATCGGGAAAGCTTGTCCATTGATTTGAGAATGCATGGCCTCAAGGGACAGCAATGGATCGACGTCCTGACTAAAAAAACATACAAAGCAAACGGGGATAATTTAGAGTTAAACCTGGATCCATATGATATTTTATGGTTAAAGGAAAAATCGCATTAACCACAAAGGACACCAAGCAGGCACAAAGTTCACAAAGAAAAATCAATTTTTATATCATCATCTTAGTGTACTTTGTGTTTTCTTCGTGACCTTTGTGGTTAAAAAAACTAACGGTTGATGAGAATACAGTGGACGATATATTAGATAAACTAACAGATTTTTTCAAAGCACAGAAAGATCTCTACGGATCTGAGTTGATATTAAATCGAAAATTGAGTGATGAATTACCAGAAAAAAAGTTACAAGCAGAAAAAACCGAGTCTGCAAAAGAACCAACTATTGATGAAAACCTTGGCCAGTTAACAACATTTTATCATGAAATAAAGGGATGTATGAAGTGTGCACTTGGGGCCACCCGTACGCACTTTGTCTTCGGTGCGGGAAGTGCACAAGCTGATTTGATGTTGATTGGCGAAGCCCCGGGACGGGACGAGGATTTAAAAGGAATACCATTTATCGGTCGCGCTGGTCAGTTACTTACTCTGATGCTTCAATCGATCAATTTGAAAAGAGACGAAGTATTTATCGCTAATGTGCTTAAATGCCGACCACCCAATAACCGAGATCCTCAACCCGATGAAATTGAGAAATGCGAACCTTATTTAATAAAACAAATCGAAATGATATCCCCAAAACTGATCGTGACACTTGGCCGGTTTGCATCAGCATCACTTTTAAGGACCAAATCTGCCCTTGGTACCTTAAGAGAAGAGATTCATAATTATAATCAGGTTCCACTGCTTGTCACCTATCACCCGGCCGCCCTGTTAAGAAATCCCCAGCTAAAAAAGCAGGCCTGGGAGGATCTGAAAAAAATTTCGGATTATTTAAAAAAAGGGACTAATCCCGTCCTACGGGACTAACCCCCTATGCTGGGGCTGTTTTAGTTTATCAATATTTAACAATTTTAATGCTGAAAATGTCTTATATTGTCATTCCCGCGGAAGCGGGAATCTATAAAAAAAACAATTACTTAGGCAATTTTTCTACATGGATCCCTACTGCAGTTTACCCCTTTGGATTCCCGCTTCCGCGGGAATGACAAAAGGGGCAGGCATGACATTTACGGCTAATTTTATCGATTCTGCAACAGCCCCTGCTAAGAGGGAATTAAATCGTGATTATATGTAACTTATACTCTTAAACATTTAATTTTTTGAATAATTCAGACTAAATAAATAATACAATTCAATAAGGTTTTGGGAAAATAAGGTGTAATTATGGCAGAAGTATCCGCTGAAGTTGGAAACATTAAAGTTCCCCCACAGGCAATCGATGTCGAGCAAGCGGTTTTATGTGCGATGATGCTTGATAAGGAAGCGGTGGCGAATGCAATCGAAACCATCGATGAAACATATTTCTATAAAGACAGCCATCGAAAAATTTATTTAGCGATTGTTGAACTATTTGATAAACATGAATCAGCTGACTTGTATACGATTACCGAGTTATTAAAGAAAAAGGGTGAACTGGAAGAGACCGGAGGCTCTTATACGCTGGCAGAAATTGCCAATGTTGTTCCTTCCTCAGCGAATATTGTCTATCATCTGAATATTGTAAAAGAAAAAGCGATTGCCCGAAAATTGATCAGTGTGTGCAATGAAGTTATCTCCGATGCCTATGAACAACAAAAAGAGTCCGATTTATTGCTCGATGATGCGGAAAAAGCAATCTTTGATATATCTGAAAGGCGGATTAAAAAAGGATTTGAGTCGATAAATCCTCTATTGCATACTACTTTTGAAAGAATCGAAGAACTTTATCACACATCAAGAACAGGGGTTACCGGTATATCTTCCGGATTTAAAAAACTAGATGAATTTACTGCAGGATTCCAGAATTCTGAATTTATTGTTCTTGCCGGGAGACCGAGTATGGGAAAAACAGCCTATGCTCTGAATATTGCCCGTAATGCCGCTGTCGATCAGAAAATTCCGATTGGATTTTTTAGTCTGGAAATGGCATCGGAAGCACTGGTTCTGCGTCTTTTATGCACGGAATCTATGGTCAACCAGACCAATGTACGAACAGGCCGGCTCAGTAGTGATGAACTAAAACGGCTTTCCCAGTATGTGGGGGTTCTCGATGAAGCCCCGATTTATATTGACGATACACCCGGTATGAATGTTTTGCAATTACGTTCTAAAGCACGAAGATTAGTAGCCGAAAAGAATTGTCAGATGTTTATTATTGATTATTTACAATTGATGGAGTCGCCCAGAGAAGAAAACCGTCAACAGGAAATTACAAAAATAAGCCGGTCGTTAAAAAATCTGTCCAAGGAACTGAATGTTCCGGTGATCGCTCTCTCACAGCTTTCCCGTGCGGTGGAAACCCGTGATAAATCACGAAAACCGCAATTGTCAGACTTGAGAGAATCGGGGGCAATAGAGCAGGATGCTGACGTGGTTCTTTTTGTGTATCGTCCTGAATATTACAATATCAAAGAATTTGAGGATACCAAGGAAAGCACCTACAATAAATGCGAGATTATTATCGGTAAACAGAGAAATGGTCCGGTTGGGAGTGTAAAGTTAAATTTTTTGAAGGAATTCGGGAAATTTTCCGATCCGGCACCGTTTACAGAAGAAGGGGTCTTTTTCCCGGATGAATTTTAAAATAATTTAACCACAAAGGACACCAAGTAGACACAAAGTACATAAAGAAATATCTATTTTTATGTCATCTTTTTTCTGGCTACGATGCTCCGCGTCGTAGCCTGACATTATTTCACTATGTTCCAACGCAGAGCGTTGGAACAAGATCCAATAATACTTTGCGTCTTTGCGGTTAAAAATAGAAAAGAATTAGCCGAGGTTTAGCGAGGATATGGCAACTGATAAAGTTTTAAAGAATCTACATGATACGTATGACCGCAGATTTAAAAAATTGCTGTCAGCGGTTGCGGATTATACCATCCCCGCTGATTTAGTCGTCCTTAAAGAAGCCTATAAATTTAGTATCGAAGCCCATAAAAACCAAAGAAGATATTCCGGTGAACCCTATTTTGAGCATCTCTATGAAGTAGCCACTATTTTATCTGAACTCAAAATGGACAGCACCACGATTGCCGCAGGTTTTCTTCACGATGCGGTAGAGGATACCGGTGTGCATCTTGATGAAATTGAAGAAAAATTCGGACACGATATATCTGTATTGGTCGATGGTGTTACCAAAATCGGTGAATTAAAATTTGAGAGTCGGGAAAAACGACAGGCGGAGACATTCAGAAAGATGCTTTTGTCGATGGCCAAAGATGTTCGGGTAATTATTATTAAATTTGCCGATCGCCTGCACAATATGCGCACGCTGGAGCACGTACCGGAGAAAAACAGAGAGCGCATTGCCCTTGAAACAAGAGATGTTTATGTCCCCCTTGCTCATCGTTTTGGGATTGCCACTATAAAGTGGGAACTTGAAGATCTTGTACTAAAACATATAGATGAGGAGGCTTATGAAGACATCAATCGCAAGGTAAATCAGCGTCGTGAAGAACGTGAAAACTATATTGCTGAAATAACAAATCCTATATTGAAAGAATTGTCAAAAGCTAATATAAAAGCTTCGGTCAGTGGCAGAGCAAAGCATTTTTTCAGTATCTATGATAAAATAAAACGGCGGAATAAACCCTTTGAGGAAATATATGATCTGTTAGCGATAAGGATCATTGTCGACAAAATTGAAGAATGCTATTATGCCCTTGGGATTATCCATAGTCTTTATATGCCTGTATACGATAGATTCAAAGATTATATCGCCATGCCCAAATTAAACGGTTATCAATCCTTACATACAACAGTGGTTGGTACGATGGGTAAAATGGTCGAGATTCAAATTCGCACCTGGGAAATGCACAATACAGCGGAAATAGGTATTGCTGCTCACTGGCGCTACAAAGAAGGTGAATCCGGAGATGAGGAATTCGAGCGTCACATGGGCTGGATCAGAAGTCTGGTAGACTCTCAGATGCAGGAAGAAGATCCCAATGATTTTATGGAAAATCTCAAAATCGACCTTTTTCAGGATGAAGTATTTGTCTTCACCCCGAAAGGTGATCTTTTCAAACTTCCAAGAGGATCCACACCGATTGACTTTGCTTTTGCCGTGCACACCTTGGTGGGAATGCATTGTATAGGAGCAAAGGTGAATGGAAGAATTGTTCCGCTCAAAGCACAATTGAAAAGTGGCGATCAGGTTGAGATTATTACCTCGGCAAATCAGGAGCCCCATCAGGATTGGTTGGGTTTTGTAAAAACCGGAAAAGCTCATCAGAGGATAAGAAAATATCTTCGTGAGAACCAGCAAAATCAAACTCTTAAATTTGGTGAAGAAATCCTGATAAAATATCTTAAAAAATACAAACTCACCATGGAATCA
>JAGLYF010000041.1 GCA_023132435.1 Calditrichia bacterium
AAAGAAGAACCAAAAGAGGAAAAAACATCATTTTTTACAAAATATATAAAGCGGGCACGAACCGGTAGTGGGATTAGTGTGCAGGGCATTGATAACATGCTCATTCAGTTTGGAAAATGCTGTCAGCCTGTGCCCGGTGATAAGATAATTGGTTTTATCACAACCGGAAAAGGTATTACCGTTCACCGGATTGATTGTAAGAATATGCTTAATTTGCCTGATGATCATGAGAAAAAAATTGAGGTTTCCTGGGATCTGGAAAAGGATCATCATTACCAGGTTCATATCACCGTTCTCTGTGAGGATCGTCGTGATCTCCTCCGGGATATTTCACTGGCGATCTCCAGTAACGATACCAACATTGTTATGATTGAGTTTAAATTAGAAGATACATTGGTAAAAGGAAATCTGATCGTTGAGGTGAATAATCTGCATCACCTTACCAAAATTATTCATGGTATACAAAAAATTAAGGGTGTGATTTCCGTCGATAGGGTTGATACATCGGTCGAATAGCATTGAACTCGGTGCTCGGTACTCGTTGCTCGGTTCTCGTTGCTCGCTGCTCGATATTTGGTTTGAGATATGGGATGATAAAGATCTGTTCACCCTTAATAGGGGCTGTTGCAGAATCGATAAAATTAGCCGTAAATGTCATGCTGGCCCCTTTTGTCATTCCCGCGGAAGCGGGAATCTCAAAGGGATAAACTCCAGCAGGCATCCATTAGTACATATGCCGTAAGTAATTGTTTTGTAATAGATTCCCGCTTCCGCGGGAATGACAATATAAGACATTTTCAGCATTAAAATTGTTAAATATTGATAAACTGCAACACCCCCAAAAAGGGGGATTAAGGGGGTTGTGGGAATTAGTTATTGGATATTACTAAGGAGAATTACAGTTGCAATACGAATACATGTCCAAAGAAAGCTTGCAAAAATTAAAAGATGAATTGCATGAAAATAAATTCAAAAAGAGACCAATTGTTTCACAGAAAATTGCTACTGCCCGGGAGCATGGAGATCTAAAGGAAAATGCGGAATATCATGCGGCAAGAGAAGAACTTTCACTGCTGGAAACAAAAATTCAACAATTACAGGATCGAATCAGTCGCACCCGGATCATCAAGGAAGATGAACTTCCCAATGATAAGGTCTATATTTTAAAAACTGTTATTTTGAAAGATCTTAAATTTGATGATACTTTAGAATACACTCTGGTCTCACCGTCTGAAGCAAATTTTGAGGAAAATAAGATATCCAGCGCTTCTCCTATTGGAAAGGCACTGCTGGGCAAAGGCGTAGGTGATCAGGTAGAAGTCCAGGCCCCGGCCGGAGTCTTAAAATATGAAATTTTGGAGATAAAATAGAATTGCAACTTACTAACGTATTATGCGTCTTCTATTAAGAGGCTTAAAATATATATGGAGGGAACATGACAGGAAGTACAAATTTTAAAGACCGTAAGCTTTACCGTTCGCAGGAAAATCGAATGATCGGTGGGGTTTGTGGTGGTATAGCGGAATATTTTAATATTGACCCGAATCTGATGCGGCTGCTTTTTGTCGTTTTGACCTTTTTAGGGGGATCTGGCGTTCTTATATACATCGCCTCCTTAATAATAATTCCAAATAATCCGGATCAGACAATTCCTGAAACACGCCAAAATGTTATAAGGGATAAACCTCTTTTCTGGGGATCATTATTGATCGTAATTGGTCTTTTTCTCCTCTTCCGCCAATTTGGTTTATTTTATTCTTTCCATTTCTGGCAGATACCCTGGCAATCCGTATGGGCAGTCGTACTTATTATCATCGGTGCCGTACTTCTTTTTAATAAAACCAGAAGTGAAAAAACTGAGAGTGAGGAAAAAGACTCTGATAGAAAATTATACCGGTCCCGTAGTCAAAAAATGGTCGGCGGGGTCTGTGGTGGCTTATCGGAATATTTTGACATCGATGTCTCTGTCATTCGTGTTCTCTGGGTGATCGGCACCTTATTGTCCATTGGTCTCGGTATTCTCGCTTATATTATCATGTTAATTATTTTCCCGGAACATCCTGAAGAATTAGATGATAAAAAAGTAACCTCATAAATGATTGGGGAAGATGATGAATAAACAATATTGGCCAGCGATAATACTGATTTTGATCGGTGTTTTGCTGATATTATACCAAACCGATCTTTTAGATTTCTCTACTGCAGATGTGTTAAGTTATGGTTTTGTTCTGATTGGCGGCATTTTTCTGGTAAAAAGTCTAAACCGAACCGATAAAAGGGGGATTTTAGGCGGAGTGTTTTTTACCCTGTTTGGGATCACAATGATCCTTATGCGGGAATATACACTGCCAAGAGACGATGAATTTGGCTTTGCCGCTTTTTTCCTCGCTCTTGCTCTCGGTAATTTTGCCTATTTACCCTTTAAAAAAGATAAAACAACTAATCTCATCTGGGGTATTGTCTTTGGTGTGCTTGGTGGTCTGCTCTTGTGGGTTTACTACGGATACTATCCCTCCTGGTATATATATGAACAGATTGAAATGTACTGGCCGGTTATCCTCATCGTGATCGGTGCATCGATGATTATTAAAGCGTATGCGAAGAGGCGTCATCATGCAGAGATTGAGACGCAGTCTCAGTGAATAATAAAAATGTAGGGACACGGCATGCCGTGTCCTTTGTAGGGGCGGGTCCCTGTGCCCGTCCATTTAAATTGAATATCCAATATCCAACAAGGAATTTCCAATAAAGAAGTAG
>JAGLYF010000042.1 GCA_023132435.1 Calditrichia bacterium
CGGCCCATCGGCCCGTCTCTACAGGTGTAAACACTCCTATATGTCATGCCTGCGAAAGCAGGCATCCATTAATATCTATGCTGTAAGTAATTGTTTTGTAATAGATTCCCGCTTTCGCGGGAATGACAAAATAATACGCTACCAAATAAAAGGGCGGGCACGGAGACCCGCCCCTACATTATTATGTACATAATACTTAGAGAAGGCAGCGTAAAACTTCATTGCTTCGGTCAGATGATTAATCGGGCACTGATCATCCACGGTGTGGGCATATATTTCATTAGCCGGGCCAAATCCGAAAGTGGGAATATTAAATATACCGGCGGTAGATACACCATTGGTGCTAAATCCCCATTTCCCGGGTATCACCTGTTTGCCAAAGACTTTTTCATAAAGACCGACGGCTGTTTTCAGAACGGGATGATTCTTTTCAAGTGTCCAGGTCGCATAGTATTTTTGCATGTTATAAATGAGTCCCTTATAACTAGGCTCATTATATTCCGGAATTACGATTTTTGCTTCTGCATCTTTGAATGACGGAAGTGATGCAATTTCCTCTTTTGCGGTTTCGAGTGTCTCACCAGCAGTTAACCTCCGGTCAATATAAATTGCCGCCATATCGGCCACCGCATTCAGTGAAGGGGAACCGGAGCGAATACGACTAATAGTAATACTCCCTTTGCCTAAAAATTCATCAGTCGCCAAACGGTCATTTAATTGTTCAATTTCTCTGATAATTGGAGAAATTTTGTAAATTGCATTAACCCCTCGTTCCGGAGCTGCGCCATGGGCAGAAATTCCTTCTGTAACAACCTCAAATTCCATTCTTCCGCGCTGGCCCCGATAGATTTGTAAATTTGTTGGTTCGGCAATGACGACTACTTCCGGCACAATTTTGTTCTCTTTTATAATATATTGCCAGCAAAGACCATCGCAATCTTCTTCCTGGACGGTTCCGCTCACATATAAAGTATAATCATCCTCAAGTTGCATCTCTTTGATGATTTTTCCGGCATACACCATCGCTGCCATGGCACCTTTCATATCGGATGCACCGCGGCCGTAGATAACACCGTTTTCTACTTTTCCTTTAAACGGATCATGTTTCCAATTGGCAGGATTGCCAACCCCGACCGTATCAACATGACCATCCATAGCGATTATATGTTTCCCATCTCCGATCCGACCAAGGACATTTCCCATCGGATCAATTATAATTTCATCAAAACCTACATCATTCATTTCCTGAGCAATCCGTTCGATAACCGGACCTTCATTGCAACTTGTTGAAGGTATGGCAATAATATCACGCAGGAATTTGGCAGATTTTTCTGTGTATGTGTTAGCAAGTTCATCAATACGGTTATAATTCATGCAACTTCTCCTCTACATCATCCTTTTCCGGATCAACAATTATCTGTTTAATTTTGGAAATCGCCTTCTCAGCGGAATCGAGATCTTTCATTCCGCTCCCGGTTATCAGAATAACGATTTTATCAGTTGATCCAAGGGGATTCTCCAGATGGTATTTAAGAAATCCGGCAAACGCAGCAGCGGCAGAAGGTTCACAAAAAATCCCTTTCTCCCTGGCCAGTCTTTGCTGGGCGGACAGAATATTCTGATCCGAAACAATAACGCAATCCCCGTTGGAATCTCTCAGGGCACGTAATGCTTTAACACCATCCCGGGGTAAATCAACAGAAATGCTATCGGCAATTGTGTTTGCTCTTACTGATTCAGGTTGATCTGATTTATTCTTATAAGCATTATAAATAGCGGCACTGCCCTCGGCCTGACAGGCAATCAGACGGGGCAACCGGTCGATGAGGCCAACTTTATAAAAATCAAAAAAACCTTTCCACACACCACTAATGATACAACCATCACCAACAGGAACAAATACAACATCCGGAACATCAAAATCTAACTGTTCGCATATTTCGAAAGCAACTGTCTTTTTACCCTCAAGGTTAAAGGGGTTGATCGCCGTTGAGCGATTATACCAGAATCTTTTTGTGGATATCTCCCGGCATAGATCAAAAGCCTGGTCATAATTTCCCTTAACCGTTATGATTTTCGAACCGTAGATCTGAAGTTGTACCAATTTTGCGCGTGGTATTGATTCCGGGATAAATATGATTCTGTTCATATTAAGGTGTGCACCAATACAGGCCATGGAAGCAGCCGCGTTTCCCGTTGATGCGGTTACCACAGTGTTAAAATTTAACTCTTGTGCTTTTATCAAAGCAACAGCACTGGCGCGATCTTTGAGGGTCAAACTTGGATTATAACTGTCATCCTTAAAGTATAAACTTTCAACCCCTGATTTTTCAGCCAGATCCGGAAATTGGTATAGTGGGGTCATACCCACTTTTAAATTGAGAATTGGTTTGATCGTTGTAATAGGTAGCAATGTTGAATATTTGAAGATGGTGTCGACTGGCCACTGCCGTAAGACAGATCTGGTAATATTGTCCCTGATATCATCATAATCATACAGGATATCAAGCGTACCTTTCAGATCTCCACAATCGGGACAGGTATATAAAAACTGATCCTGATTATACTGTTTACCACAGGAAACACATTGCTGTAAATACATGATTTATAATGACTTTCGAAACTGAGATATTCTATTAAATACTTATCATTTTACCACGGAGTATCACGGAGATAACCCTCCCCTGGCCCGACAAGTCGGACCTTTCCCCTCCCTTATACATAAGGGATGGGACTAAGGGGTGGGTTATTCCCGTGTTCTTCCGTGTTTTTCCGTGGTGAATTCAACTTGATTTGAATGAATAACCATATTATGATCGAGGAGATAACCATCTTTATAATAAAATTTACCGGAAAAAAAGACATTTTTATCTAACCATTCAATAAAAAAACGATCACCCCCCCACAGATTTAAATTTAAAAGTTGATCATTATCGATCCATTCCAAATGACCTTCTGTAGAATCTATCATTTTTCCCTCAAACTGAGTAGCAACAAATACAAAAACATACCAGTCTTCACCGGCGCTAAATTCCGGAAAGGTTAAAAATCCTTTTAATTTAGGATTTTTTATACATAGACCACTCTCTTCTTCTATCTCTCTGATCACGCATTCTTCCGG
>JAGLYF010000043.1 GCA_023132435.1 Calditrichia bacterium
CCTTCTGAATCGGCTACTTATACAGTATATTTTAACACAGAGTATTATCTGACTATGGAGGTTGACGTGTCAGAAGGAGGTACCGTGACCCCTTCGAGTAGTTGGCAAACGGAGGGAGTTGATATTGAGATAGAATCTTTCCCAAATAGCGGTTATTCTTTCGCAGGCTGGACAGGGAGTGGTGATGGCTCCTATAGTGGAACGAGCAATCCGGTTTCTATTACAATGAATGATCAGATTACACAAATAGCTCATTTTTTAGTTAATAATGTTGCATCAAAATTTGATGAAATACCAAAAAATTATGCATTACATCAAAATTATCCTAATCCGTTTAATCCTGATACTAAAATAGAATTCGTTATACCTAAAGCATCAAATGTCAGATTAGAAATTTATAGTACTAACGGACAAAAAAGAAAAGTTTTACTTAATCAATTTATGACTGCAGGTATCCATAAAATTCAATTCGAAGGTCAGAATTTTCCTAGCGGAATTTACTTCTATCGCATCCAGGCAAGCGAATTTCAGGATGTGAAAAAGATGATATTACTGCGTTAGAGAAGAACATTGTATATAATCCTTGATATGGATGATTTCCATTATGGCCGTTCCTTCATCATAACGCGCTGTATTATCGATATCATGTTATTCGACCATTCGGTCCGTTTAGACTGGTGGGTCGAATTTTAAAAAAAAACTTGTAGAAGAAGATTCAGAATGATAATATTATAAAATATCAGTTCAATACAGGTTAATAAATCCTAACAAATTGGAGGTTTAAAATGAAATTTTTATTAATCATTATCCTCATGCTGGGAATTCCATTTGTGCTCTGTGCTCAGGAAGAAGAAACCAAGCAGGTTGAGAAAAAGCAGGAGCAGGCGCAGGAGAAAGTGGAACAAGCAGATAAGATGACGGAAAAGGAAAAAGAAGAACAGGCAACTAAAAAAATGGAGCAGGCCCAGGAGAAAGAGCAGCAGGCAGAAAAGAAAATGACCAAGGAAGAAGAAAAAGTCCGCGAAAGGGAAGGCGAGAAAGAGAACGAAGATGCCGAAAGAGAACGCAATGAGCTGCAGAAAAAAGAAGCAGAAAAGAAGATGAAAAAAGAGACTAAAGAGATGAAAAAGGAAACAAAGAAAGAAGCCCAAAAAGAAGGCAAAAAACAGAATAAGAATAAATAGGTTTTTTTAAAACTCTTCAATTCTATTTTAAATTATACATCAGGAGTTTTACCTTAGTGTAAAACTCCTGATCTTTCCTGATATTGGTCGACATGCTGAAAAAAAAAATTGTTTTTACGCCACATTTCTGTTATTAATAGTCACATTGCTCGGCCGGGTTGAAGCACAGTCCTCTGATAAAAATAATTTCTCATGGTCGATCGGAGCCAAGTACATGAGCCGCTTTGTAGCCTATGGTATTGATCTGGCTGATGAAAGCCCGGCCTGGGGATTGAATACGTCCTTCGCACATACTTCCGGTTTTTATTTAGACGGTTACTACACCGATCCCACCAGCGCTTCTCTTGATGCACGCCAGATAACATTTGATCTTGGCTACGAACATGAATTCTCAGACGTATTCTCCATCTATGCTGAATTCAGCCGCTATTTTTATAGCAGCGATACAGTAAATGTTTTTGCCCAATTTTCAAATTCGATCTCCTTAAACGCTAACATTGATCTTTCGGTTGTTGATATCGGGCTGTCTTACGATCGCTTTCTGGGCTCAGCAGGTGCCTCTTATTATAGTTTTGATATTTCAAGTTTTCAGAAGGCAGGACCTTTGTATCTCTTACCCCTGATTCAGGTTGTGTTTATGTCCCATACGGTGGAGGAACGTTATCTGAATAAGGGAAAGCCTAAAAAAAAGCCAAACGGCGGCAGTACGGTGGTCACGACGACAGTTACAGGATTGGCCAATACCACATTGTCTCTCGTTGCTATTTATCCGGTAATCAATCATCTATATTTAACCATTGTTCCCTCATTTATATTCTACCATCAGGATGCACTATCGATTGAATCAACAAACTTTATCTGGAATGCCGGTCTGCGCTATAGCATTCATTTTTAGCATATAAATTTATTGGTAGTTTCCCAATTTTAAACACTTTTCCTATGCCTCCCCCAAAAGGTACAATCCAACGCTGATCTGAAACCGCATTCCAATTAGCAGTCAATATTGGAGCAGAAACAATATACCAGGCTTTGGGCAAGTTGTAGTTAATAAAATACTGGAACAAAAACTTGTTTTCTTTCTGGTTACCAAAGGTCCAAATGTTGTTGGTAACGATTCCAGCCACCCATTTGTCAATCATGGTTAATGCAACAAATGATGGACCGATACCAAATTCACTACTTCCAAGCTCGCTGGAAGATGCTGTTGGTATTTGAAGCACAGGACCTAAACCCCAAGTGATTTTTCCTGCCTTACTAGGAGACAACCATGCCGACCAACTTATATCGCCAATACCTGTGGTACTTTTATCTTCCATTGAAGATGGTTGCGTAATTACTGGAAGAATAATCCGGTTGATTAAGTTGATTTTATCGCCCAAGCCAATAGGTATTACCGGTTGAATATTTAGTACGTTTTGTGAACGATTATAAGGCTCATTTCCATAAGTAGTATTGTTTTGAAAGGGTAGACTATACATAGCGGCCAATGGATTTTGGGTAGCTTTAGCAAGTTCGGCTTCATCTGTTTGAGCATAAATGGGTAGTGCCAATAGTATCAATGCAGTGATCACTATCATAATTATTTTTCCGTACCACCTATCGGAATCCCGAGGGCGATTAATAATTGTGAATTATATATTGCATCGCCGGTGTTATCTTTTATAATATCTGTTAACCCGTATGCATATTTAAGGCTAAGCCGAAGACTTTTCATGTCTTTGTCCAGGTCAAAATAGTAATCGATTGTCCCCGATAGAGCAAAATCCCAACTATTGAGTAAATCCAGATTGTCCAGATCATATTCACCCTTGAAATCAGCCCCGGTATGAGTCGTACCCTCAGTTATCTGAGTTGAACCGGACCGATAAGCAACTTGCGCTCCAATGCCCCATTTAAATTTCCCGGTTTTATATTTTATCCACACCGGGAGAGAGATATAATTTGACTTTAAAGTGGTTTTAATATCCTTGGCAAAATCATATATGGCGCTATCGGGCGGAAAAAGCGGATTGATATTAGTCGCACCGGCAGGTGTTTTCAGAGTAACGTCGAACCCCAGGTACCATTTTTCACTCATTTTATATTCAAAAAGAGCGCCAAAAGCCCAGTTCATATAAGGATCAGCATTATCCGTTCCAGTGACTGTTGTATAGGAAATATCCGCGTTTACTCCCATCTGGAAAGTAGGAGTCGAAAGCTTATCGCCAAATAGCAAGACTATAAGCGCCTGACCATTAACCGTACCGATGCCTGCCATGGAAAGCATTACAATTAACATGATTTTTTTCATGATATACCTTTCTTTTGCTTTCGCCCTTTCAGGGTTAATTTCTAATATGGTTTTTTTTCATAGGGCGTTGCCTTATGCTTTTGCTATTGCCCCTTTGGGGCATTTAAAAATAATTATCGTTTCCCATTATGCCCTGAAAGGGCATAAGCAGTAACACAGGGCAACGCCCTGTGAATATGGAATAATAAAAATCAAGCCCTGAAGGGGCGTAAGCCTATGTTATGCATCTGATTCTATAAGCTCAAGAGAAGACGGATGAAATAGTTCCTCAATGGTGAGTTTTCTGCTGCTCAAGCCCTGTTCAAAAGAGTACCGGAACAAAGTATCCAGGGCCTTTCGGTTGGGTCCGATACCATAGGGCCAGAAATTCTCACCCATTAAGGCGCGTGTTTCTTCAAGCTCCTGTCCATACCAGGGTAGTGAATCATATACCCAACCTAATTTTTTCATATGTATATAATCCATCGTTTTTGCTTCTGAGTATGCATTAAATACTGCTTTTGCCAACCATGGATTTTTATTTAGTAACTCTTTTTTAATAGCTACTGCATGCATAATTGGGAATATTCCGGTTTTTGAAAAATATGCACGCTCAGTTTTTCTAGAATCAGGAAATAATCTATCAACAAGAGGGTTTCCATCAATATACGCTTTTGGTTCCGCTGCATGAAATAGTGCATCTACTTCTCCTGTAATTAATAATTCAGATTCATCTAAACCGGCGGTTCCCTTTATAATATTTACGCCTTTTGGGTTAACTTGCTCTTGTTTTGATATTTTTCCTGCCGCATCTGCTGATGAATCTTTATTGGAGATTACCCACTTAACATCTTCAGGCTTAATACCATATTCATCTTGGAATATTCCCCGAAGCCAGGTAAGAGAAGTAGATGAGTAACCGGGCGTCCCTATAGTTTTACCTTTTAAATCTTCGGGTTTTTTAATCCCTCTATCATTACGGATAAAAACGCTTTTATGTCTAAATATCCGTAAAGGAAAAATTGGAAGTAGTGTGTAGTCCCTAAAATGATCGTTGGCATAGGCCAGCATAAAAGGGTGAAGACCAATTTCAGTAACATCATAAGTTTGATCACCACTAAACGTATTGGTATTCATGTCGCCAATACCTGCTTGTACAAAGTTAATGGTACATCCTTTTATTTTTACACGACCATCTACTAATGATTTTACTCTGTTTACATTATAGCCGGCAACGGTAAGTTTTAGTCCACTATTATTTTTTTCTTCCTTAGCCCGAGATTCTGAGATATTTACACTAAACCCTTGTGTACCCATGAGTCCCAAAGCTCCTGCTGATAGCGTAGCTATTTTTAAAAAATCTCGTCTGTTGGATTTATTTATTGATATTTGAGGTTTATTGGATGTTTTCATAATTAGTCTCCGATTAGGATGGCTATAATCTGATTTTTCTCAATTAAATAATAAAATTCTCTTCCAAATCAAGCGTTGATTTCTCAAACATCTCTTCCAAAGTTACTAAGCGCTTTGAAAGCCCTTGCTCATAAGTATAACGAAATGCTGCTTCGTAAGAGGCCTTACTTGCTTCTAATCCGTAGGGATAAAAATTATCTCCCATTAATTCGCGTGTTTCGTTAAATTCTTGTCCGTACCAGGGTAGTGAATCAGCAGCCCATCCCCATTTACGCATATAATCATAGTCGTTAAATTTTGCTTTAGAATATGCCTCAAATACAGCTTTTGGAAGCCACGGATTAGCTTTTGCAGTTTCTTTACGAATGGCAACACAATGCATTATTGGAAAAATTCCAGTTTCGGTAAAGAATTCTTTTTCAACCGTGCGATGGTCTTTAAACATGCGTTCTACAATTGGGTTTCTATCCTGATAAACTTTTGGATCTGCGGGATGAAGAATGGCATCTACGTTTCCGGAAATTAACAGGGTTGATTCATCTTCGTTTGCGGGAGCATCCGTTATGGAAACACCCTTTGGGCGAACTTTTTCCCAATTAGAAACTCCTCCGGTCAGGTTAGCTCCTGAGTCTTTTTGTGTTGAAATCCATTCAATCTCTTCTGGTTTAACACCATATTGTTCCTGTAAAATACCACGAACATGGGTAAGACCGGAAGATGAATACCCAACCGTAGCCACTTTTTTACCCCTGAGATCGGCTGGTGTTTTTATTCCTCTATCCGTTCGAATATAAATACTTTTGTGCCGGAATAATCTGAGAACGGGAATTGGGAGTAATGTGTAATCTCGGAACTCATCATTAGCATAGGCTAAAATATACGGAATTAGTCCAATCTCTGTAATATCACGCGTTTGTGGACCGAAAAAAGCATGATTATTCAAGGGGCCGATACCAGTTACTTCAAACTTTGCACTGCAGCCCTTCACAATTACACTACCATCAATAAGCCCTCTGACCCGACTGTATTCATAACCTGCCATGGTAATAGGTAATCCCTCTCCGTGAGGTCCTGTATATTTAGAAACCGTAGGGTCAGACTTTGAGTTAGATTCAGGTTTTGAGTCAGATTTTGAGCAAGCCGATAAAGGACCTACTATTGATGCTGCTAATCCGGCTACACCCGCTTGTTTTAAAAACTTACGCCTTGTAGAATTTTTTGCTGATTCTTGTTTGCTTTTCATTTTAGTCCCGATTAATTTGTTTTTCTATAGATTTCATTTTGAATCACTTAATACGCCATTTCCTTCGGTGGTTTAGAGTATCCAACCGGACGATCGGGTATTATGATTCCATTTTTCTCAGCATAAATATTATACTTACTTATTAATTCCTTCAGTAAAGCGGGATTTTTAGCCGCTTGATCAGATTGTTCAGAAATATCGTTTTGTAAATTATATAGTTGCCATTCTCCTGAGCCAAAAGGAATAGGCATTTTTACAATCTTCCATGGCCCAGACCGATAGGTGAGCATTCCGTATATTTCAAAACCAAACTCACGATTATCAAATTCATTAGATGTATTCGTTAACCCTGTCAGCATAGATATTCCTTGCATGGGTAAAACGTTATGTCCATTATATGTTGAAGGATGTTCGGCTTGAGCAAGTTCAAGAAAAGTTGGCATAAGATCAGAAACATAAGCAAAACCAGACATTTTCTTGGGAGTTCCCTTTAATGTTTCAGGCATTTTAATCACACATGGAACTCGCATTCCACCTTCAGTTGGGTATCCTTTAGTTAAACGAAACGGAGTATTTGCAGCCCAAGCCCAAGCAGGTCCAATATCAATAGCAGAATTAGGAAGACCTTTGTTATCAATCGAGTTGTCAAAGGTTTCAAGATACGAGGCTACTTCATCTCCTAAACTAGCATAATCCATAATGGTAGTTTTGCTAGCTCCATTATCCGATATGAAAACTATCATTGTATTTTCATATTGATTCGAAGTTTTTAAATATTCAATTACCCGTCCAATGTTCATATCCATATAATCTATCATGGCAGCATAAACTTCCATATCTCTAGATCGAGCAGCTTTTTGTTCATCACTAAGGTCATCCCATTTCATAAGCCATCAGGATAGGGTGATGACTTTTGGTCTAGGGGAACTAGGTTCAATTCTTTTAATCTATTCAATCGGTTATTAGATAAGTCTTCCCAGCCATTATTGTATTTTCCTTTATATTTTTCAATGTATTCTTTTGGTGCATGAAGCGGATTATGAGGGGCTGTAAAAGATAAATAAGCAAAGAAAGGTATGTCCGTATTTATATCCTTTTCTATATATGAAATAATACTATCTGTATAATTTTTAGAGGAGTAAAATCCGTCTGGTAATTCTTTGATAATCTTTCCGTTAACCGAATAAGAGCTTTTTTTTCCCGGAATAAGGGGTGTGTTGTCTTGCCAATGACTTGCACCACCAGCAAGCATAGAAAATGTTCGTCCGAATCCTCGGGCATGTGGTCTGGTTTCTTCTTTCTTTGCTCCTAAGTGCCACTTGCCAGCCATATATGTGTGGTATCCAGATTGCTGTAATACCTCAGCCAGGCTTACAACATTAAAATTTAAATACCCTTCATACCCTGGGTTTCCTTTTTGGTTTTCAGTTATTACTTCATACATTGTTCCGAGACCCACCAAGTGGTTATCCATTCCAGATAGGAGAGCAGCTCTTGTAGGTGCACAATTTGGTGCTACATGAAAATCTGTAAGCTGTATTCCTTCGTTTGCTAAGGCATCTATATTTGGTGTAGGTATCTCTCCTCCATAACAAGAGAAATCAGAATACCCTGCATCATCAGCCACAATTAAAAGAATATTTGGTTTTTTAAGTTGCTGTGTCTGTTTCTTATCAGTTGAACAGGCTGTAAACAATAGAACAACCTGTAATAAGAGGATGGGGATTATTCTATTTTTTTTATTCATTGTTTGCTTATCGTTTTTCTTGTAGCATAGATTCATCAAACATTTCTTCTAATGATACCACGCGTTTAGAAAGCCCTTGATTATATAAATATCTAAAGGCGGCTTGTTAAGAAGATTTGCTGCTTGTAAACCGTAAGGATAAAAATTCTTACCCATCAACTCCAGCTTGTTTAATAAAATCTCTTCTTGAATTTTTCATTTTAATAAGTAGAATTAGAAATCAAAAAAACAGCTACCACAACATTGGCGCGATAGCTGTTTGTGTATTTTAATTAGAATGCACCGTTTAGTGTCTCATTCTTGTTGAAAAATAATCTTATTATACAAGGCATTAAACATTCCTGTTTATTAATTTCCACTACCCCAATTTTCCATACTTGGGTCGTAAGGAAGCTCATACTCAAGGAACTCTTTTGGATCAAACGGTAAGTCTTCCGGATTGAAACGGAATTCCCCGGCTTTTTTAACTGCAGGGCGTGGATTTTCAAGACCATGCAGAGGCATACCTCTTGGATGTTTTGTATTTGGATATTTTCGTATAAATAATTCGTGACGAGCTCTCATTACATCAAACATGGTTTTAGTCGTGAACCCGGGAAGCATTTTACCCATAACTTCACGAGGATCGTTGTAAAGGTCATAGAATGAAGCTCCACTGAGACCAGGCAATTCTCCAACCCAATGCCGCTTAAAACGACCTTTTACCTGAGCCGCTAAGATGTCCCCCGTGTAAATATGTACATAGTCACGACGGCTATAAGTGTCTCCATTCAACAGCAACGAAGTCTGGTCGATGCCGTCAATGATACGATCCGTCGGAATATATTTGGTGGCTCCGCCAAGGTGCGCAAAGGTCGTAAACAGGTCGGTTACATGAATAATATCTCCAACTATTTGGTTTGGTGCAATAACACCGGGCCAACGTACAAGAAATGGAACTCGAACGGCTCCTTCGGTAAAATCACCTTTACCTCCTGTGTGAAGTGTTTCAACCATACCATCCGGCCCATGATGCGTCATGGGGCCATTGTCTGCCATGAGAATGACCAGTGTGTTTTCTTCTACACCTTCATCCTTAAGTGTTTGCAGTAATGTGGGCAGCCAGTTGTCGAACCCCACAAGAAATTCGTGTAGAATACTTGCAGAAACGGTCTGTTTTGCCACACCAGGCTGAGTGCCTAAGAAGGAGGCAGCAATAGGCTGATAGCTGATGAAGAAAGGCTTGTCTGCTTTTACACTTTTTTTAATGAAATTGATTGTACGTTTTTGACACTCTGCTTCCATCGCATAATAATCATCTTCATTAGGTGGTGTGCCCCATTCGCGTACCGGACCGCCTTTTGTACCTTCCAATGCCCAAACATAACCTGTAGGTCTCCATCCCGGATCCATATCATAAGGATCATCTGGATATAATTCCGGCATGACAGAAGTAGGGAACATCGGTCCAAGATCACCACGAGCAACATACATACTTGGTACCTGATTGTAAGGAGACCAAAGTGCCTCATCATAACCCATATTGGTCATGTAACTTTGCTCTATGTCACCAAGGTGCCCTTTACCATAAAATGCTGTTGCGTAACCAGCTTCGCTCAGAACTTCAGCAATGGTGGTCTCTTTTTCACTCATTCCACCATATTCATAAGGGAAACTTACCGTGTACATACCACTTCTAACTGCGTGGCGACCTGTCTGGAAAGCTGCTCTGGTTGGTGTACAAGATGGCTCGGTGTACATACGTGCGTAGTATTGTCCTTCTGCTGCAAATTTATTCATGTTTGGTGTTTTAAAACCTCTGCTTGCCTGGATTTGAGGAACACCTATTTCTCCAACTGCAGTGTCATCCCACATGATGTGGATGATGTTGGGTGTTTTGCCGTGTTTCTTCTTTAACGCCGCAAGCTTCTTGGCGATATCTTTATCTTCTTTTGTCCATTTTTTGCCATGTTGTGCTTTGAGTATATAATACTCCGCATCATGGATGATTTTATTGCCTGAATTCGCCCAGCCCGTCGTTATCAGGGCAATGCTAAAAACAGATAATAAACCTATTTTCATTAATTTTGACATGAATTTCTCCTTTGAGTTTAATCTTGTGATTAGTTATTTAAGTGTCTAAAAGTCCCGGAATCGATTGGTGACGGCGAGCGCGCGGGATAACAAAAAAGATGTGACTACATAAAGGCCTCCTTGGCTTTTTTTAAGTTTCCGAAATATATATCATGTAACATTAAAATTTACCTGCTTTTCTTAATTTAATATTTTTTCCCACTCTTCCTGTTCAATTTGCCGGGAGATCTCAAGCCGTTTATCAAGAAACTTTGCTTGGGCGTTTTTCCGTTCATTCAGCACAGCATTTAATAATGTTTGTAATTCTTTTGCATCAACGCTGTGAGTACGGCTTTGGCTAAGAATAATCCCGATCTTTTCTTTTGTGGTCTTTTTATAGTTAGCAGCATCGGCCTTAACCTCCCCGACCAAGTCTAATATTGTTTCTCGCCGGGTTTCATCCATAATAATTATTTTCACCTGATCGCTAAAATCCTCAGGGAAAAACGATAAACCAGCGTCTCCGCCTGAGAAAAGCAAATATGTCAAAGTTGCAATAATCATAATTATCATCCTCCTTTGGTTAAATGGGTAAATATGAGATTTTTAAAGCCATTATTTTTTTCCACTCATCCTCATTTGTTAAAAGCCTCATCTCTTCCCGTTTGTTCACCATTGTTTTAAGATAATTTTCATATTGCACATTAAATTCATCAATCGTCTGCTGAAATTCTTCCCTCGAAGTCTTGCGATTTGCAGTAAGCTCTTCAATTGTGTTAATGTGTTTTTCGTAATAGGAATAAAATTTAGCGGATTCAATATCAAATTCGTCGATTATCTTCAACAATTTTAACTGCTTTTCAGGATCCGTTATATGTTTCTGAATCATTTCTTTTTGTTTGGCCAGGGCTTTTTTCCCATCATCCTCTTGAGAATCAGCTTTTTGCCCGGCACATCCAAATAGGATTGCCAGAATGGTCAAACCCGCTAAAAAAGACAGGTTTCTCATATATCCTCCTTTTGCATATTTTCTTTAGACATCTGCAAAATAAACATTAAACATATTTGCATAAATCCTGACATGAGTTACTCCTTTATATTTAATCCTGTAATTAGTTATTTACGAAGTTTAAAAATCCACTCCTTTTATAAAACGCCGACGGAATGAAAAACTTGTGTTCGCCATTGTTACGCGATTTTGTTTTCAAATATTCCAAATTTTATTATAAATTTATTATATTGATATTTAACATGTTAAATATATATGTAAAAAATTTTAATTTTTTGATAGATGAGAAATAATTTTTTTCAGGGTATTAAGAGTAATGGCTTCTTCTTCTTCGGTAATGCAAGAGACTACATCTTCGTAAACTTCAAAGACAATCGGAATAACTTCTTCAAATAGTTGTTTTCCTTTGTTCGTAATACTTACCAGGTTGGCTCTTCTATCTCCTTCAACAGCTTTTCTTACCGCTAATTGGCGCTTTTCAAGTTTATCTACAATTTTTGTAATATTTGCATTTTGCTTCCAAACAGTATTTGACAGTTCTGTCATATTCATATCACCTTGAAAATTTAGTATTTCCAGGACAGCTAACTGTTCCATCGTGATTTTGCATCCTGCATGGGCAATCGCCTGATGATTTTTTCTCTTCATCAATTGCAGGGCAATTGCCATTTGTGCACCTATTGATTTATTCCTTGGATTTATTTTCATAACATATATAATTTTAACATGTATAATATATGGATAATTTAACTTTGATGCAATAGAATCTGCTATACTTTCTTTATGTCTAAAATATCTTTTATCAAAAAAAATGTTTACTAATTGGTATTTATATATTACATTTAGACGTCTGAATGTTAAATAAGGTTTCGTTGTGATAATACGTACTTTTTGGATAAACAAAATAAGAGATGCCTGGAAGGTCCGTCCCATAGTCTGGTTATCAGGAGTGAGACGTGTTGGTAAAACTACTTTGTCAAAAATGTTTGAAGAAATTATATATCTGAACTGTGATTTACCGTCCACATGGAGAAGGCTGCAAGATCCTGAATCATTCTACAATAGTATAGAGAAGAATGCAATCATTGTATTTGATGAAATTCATCGTTTGGATGATCCAAGTAACCTACTTAAAATTGGCGCAGATGAATACCCGGGTCATCGAATATTGGCAACGGGTTCTTCCACACTAGCCGCCACAAAAAAGTTTCGCGACAGTTTAACGGGTCGAAAACACACATTATATCTTTCACCTGTTCTGTGGCATGAATGCAGAACTGAATTCGGTATTAACGATCTTGACAAACGTCTGCTACACGGTGGACTTCCTGAATCACTTCTACAAGATGCTAAAGATGAGTCTTTTTTTTCCGAATGGATTGACAGCTTCTATGCCCGTGATATTCAAGAACTTTTCGCCATTCGAAATCGGACCGGATTTTTAAAATTACTACGTATTTTAATGCGCCAGAGCGGCAGTCTTGCGGATTATACCAATCTGGCAAAATTGAGTGACCTTAGCCGGCAAACGGTCAAGTCCCACATTAAATCACTCATTATTGCTCATGGTCTTCATTTATTATCACCATTTCATGGCGGTGGCAGGCGTGAAATCACACAACGTCCCAAAACGTATGCTTTTGATACCGGATTTATTACTCATATGAATGCATGGAATGAAATCAGGGAAGAAGATAGGGGATTGTTATGGGAACACCTTGTATTAGATACACTCCGGACTTTTATCACACCGTATAATATAATGTATTGGCGCGATAAGTCGGGTCGCGAAATTGATTTTATTATACGGGGAAAAGACAATTTAGTCCATACACTGGAATGCAAAATCAATCCGGATAATTTCAACACAAACTCGCTGAAAGTCTTCCGTGAATTATACCCAAAGGGTAAAAATCTGGTCATTTGTCCTTTTGTATCTGAAATGTATGTTCAAAAGATTGATGGATATCCTGTGGTTTTCTGTCCAATTGAAAATTTAACGGAAGTCATTAGAAATTGAAAAATCCCATTCCGGTTTTATTATCAATCCTACTGACATATGCTTCAATCATTTTTGCGCAGGATACAATCCCGGTGTTTGATTATGATGAAACGATTGTTGTTACTGCCAGCAGAATTCCCACCACACAGCAAAATCTTTCACGGAGTATTGTCATTTTAGATCAGACTTTTATTGAAACCGCACCCGTACATAATGTGCAAGAAGTTCTTGATTTTGCTGCCGGGATCGATATGCGCCAGCAAGGGCCATCCGGTGTCATGGGGCATGTCGGCATTCGTGGAGCAAATTATGAACAAACTCTGATTCTGTTGAACGGGGCAAAAATCAATGATCCACAAACCGGACACCACAATTTTCATTTACCAATCGACCTGAATCACATAGAAAAAATTGAAATCCTGAAAGGTCCCGCGTCACGATTGTTTGGACCCAATGCGTTCGCCGGTGCGATTAACATCATTACCAAACAAAAGAAAAATAATTCTTTAAACTTGCGGGGGAGTTATGGAGCGGATCAAACCTATGACGGCTTTTCTTCGCTAAATTTAAAGTTTGACAACACACATCAACAGCTGTCGCTTTCAGCACATGGGTCGGACGGTTATCGTAAAAATACAGATTATCAAATCTTTACCGGTTCATACAGTATGGATATCGATTTAAAAAATGTTTCTTTGGATATTTATGGCGGTTATACATACAAAGAATTTGGTGCAAATCAGTTCTACGGCTCTTCTTCAGAACTGCAAAGGGAAGAAACCAATACCGCGTTTTTAAGTACAGGTTTAAATATTCATGGGCAAAATGCCTCCTTTAAATCGAAACTATCCTGGCGGCAAAACAAAGATCACTACATTTGGAATAAACAGCATCCCGAATGGTATGAAAATTTCCATACCTCAAATGTATATACTGCCGAGGCACAGCTGACTTTGGCGACATCGCTGGGTACACTTGTATTAGGGGGAGAATTAAGTAAGGATGATCTTTTCAGCAAAAATTTAGGCGTTCACAGCCGTCAGCGATTGGGAATGTTCGCTGAACATCATTTTACTTTAACAGAGCAAATATCACTACTTCCGGGTGCATCGCTATTCTATTATTCCGATTGGGGATGGCGTTTATGGCCGGGAATAGACGTTGAATATCAAGTACATGCAAATCATAAACTCTACGCGACCTACGGTCAGGCGTTTCGTGTTCCTACCTATACTGAATTATATTACAGTGATCCGGACAACCTGGGAAATCCGCATTTAAAGGCAGAGGATGTTTGGACTATCGAGACCGGATATCGTTATACAACCTGGAACTTTTCCGCGCAAATTGCGCTTTTCCTTCGCCAGAGTGATAATTTGATCGACTGGGTAAAAATACCGCCGGATAGCGTGTGGGTTGCGCGGATGATTCCCATTCCCATTCGTCCTCTGCGGCTGATGAATACCCCTCGAACCGGCAAGTACCGCACTGCCGTCGACATCCTGCAAGTGTTGCAAATATTCTAAAAAATGCGACTCGTAAAGCAGGCGTAAATAAAAATGTTACTCCGCATATGTTACGAATAGTTTTGTAACTCATTACTTGAATAAGGAACTGATTTAAGATATATTCAAGAGTTGTTGGGGTATAACAGCTCAAAAACAACAGAGATTTACACTCATGTGTCCAAAAAGGTGATTGATAAGATAAGGAATCCGATAGATTCAAATCTTTTCTTTTTTGTTATACCAATGAAAAGGAAATACAGTGATGGTAATTAAAAAGTTTAAATCAAATTCATTCAATTATTACATTATTATTGTATTCCTGCTCGTGTTATTTCCCATCACATCTCTCTTGGCTGAAGGCTCAGGAAGCAATGATCATAGCAATTTGATCAGCAGTGTTGGTATCGCCATACTGGCAGCTACCATTATGGCATATATCGGCTTTGTACTCAAGCAGCCTCTGCTGCTTGCCTACATTGCCGCCGGTATTGTAATTGGTCCCAGAATTGGGTTGGGACTGGTTAAGGATATTAACGACATTGAAACAATATCGCATTTTGGCCTTATACTTCTCCTGTTTTTAATAGGGCTTGAAATTGATATAAAAAAATTGAAAGAATCCGGGAAATCGCTATTAGTCAGCGGTCTTTCACAATTTCCCATAACGGCTTTAATCGGTGTTGGATTTTTTCTCCTGCTGGGATACACCTTTGGCGGCGGGAAATATGATCTTCTTTATCTGGCCGCGTGTTGCAGTTTAAGCAGTACCGCGATTGTTGTTAAACTTCTATACGGGAAATTTGAATTAGACACACTGGCGGGCAGAATAACACTGGGGATCCTCGTATTCCAGGACATATGGGCAATTGTATTATTGGGAATACAACCGAACCTAGCAGATCCCGATATTTTCCAAATATTGCTCTCCTTCGGCAAAGGTATTTTGCTTGTTGTTCTCAGCATGATTATCAGCAAATATATTTTACCTCGAATATTCAAGTCAATAGCAAAACTGCCCGAACTTGTTCTGATATCTTCTCTGGGCTGGTGCTTCCTAGTCTGCTGGGCTGCGGGCTTTTTAAATCTTTCGCTTGAGATGGGGGCATTGATCGCGGGCGTTGCAATATCGACGTTTCCTTACAACCTTGATGTGATAGCCAAGGTGGTTAATATAAGGGATTTTTTTGTGACGCTTTTTTTCGTTTCATTGGGAATGCAGATTCCAAATCCTTTTGATAATCCATCTATCCTTATAACAGCTGCAATTGCTTCGGCATTTTTAATTAGCTCCCGTTTTATATCAATATTTCCCGTGCTCTACTCGTTAAAAAACGGCTTACGGGTCAGCCTGTTGACCTTTATCAATTTATCGCAGATAAGCGAATTTTCACTGGTAATAGCCACAATCGGGGTGGCGGCGGGACACATAACACGCGATACTATGTCGGTGATAATATTTGTTTTTGTCATAACCTCTATTCTATCAACTTATATGATAAAGTATAATGATTCGATTCAGAAAGGCTTGGCCTTTCTCCTGCAGAAACTCGGATTGAAAGACATCCAGTCAGCCGAGTATGAAGATGAAATTGCCGGCGGTAGGGAAATCGCTCTACTTGGATTCTACCGGACCGCAAGTTCTCTGGTCCATGAATTAATATCCAACGAGCAGAATAAAAGCACAGCCTTACGATTAAAGGACAAACTTGTAGTCGTTGACTTCAATCCTGAGATTCATGAATCCCTCCAGAGTAGGGGAATTAAGGTCGTTTACGGGGATATAAGTCATCTCGATACACTTCATCATGCCGGGATTCAAGATGTTAAAATAGTAATATCCACTATACCTGATACAATCCTGGTTGGAACTGATAATTTAAAAATTATAAAACATATAAAAGAAATTTGTCCGAACGCTAAAATAATTGTAACGGCTGAAAGCATTGAACGAGCGCTTAAAATGTATGCTGAAGGCGCGGATTACGTTTTTATTCCACGGATACTGGCAGCTAAAAACATTATCGAGATGGTAGATATTATTCTGAAAAATAAATTTAATAAATTATCATCTATTGTTGAAAATGAGATAGATATGTTGCAATCTCGAAATGAAATAATACGGTAATTATAATTATCCGAAGAGTGATAATTTGATCGACTGGGTAAAAATACCGCCGGATAGCGTGTGGGTGGCGCGGATGATTCCCATTTGGCGTTAAAAAGCAAGGACATGGCGCGCCATGTCCTTGCTTGTGTTTAACAGAGCATATTAAATTTAATCCCGCTATGCGGTTTCTGGTAACGATTATCTCATTATATGATGCGGTCGTTTAAAAATAAAATCTGAAGAAGATCAATCCACGTGTATCGAAGAGGGATAAATCCACATCGTAATCTCTGTCGTCTTCCTCATTTGTCAATGTGGCGTAAACGATCTGTGCTTCTGCGCCGATACTAAAATGATCAGAGAAATTGTGTTCTCCGCCAATAGCCGGAGCAATAAAAAATCCGGTAGTTGTTTCCTCGTCTATGCTACCTCCCCCTTCAGACGTCTGTTTCTGTGAAATATATCCAACCCGGCCGCCATAATATAGTGTAAAATCCTCATACATTTTCTGCGGAAAAATTCCAACCCCGATTCTCCAGGATGATACACTTTCCTCATAAGTTGTACCGCTAATAGTCGCCTTTTCAGAGGCACTGAAATATCCCACCTCCGGTTCAATCCTGAAACCTGGTGATGTAATAATGGGAACGGTGATGGTGGCCCCAACTCCGACGGACGTATTCATCTCAAACAGTTTTTCCAGGTCGATGATAGCAATTCCAATTCCGGTTTTAGTAGCCTCCTGGCCAAGAGAAATGCCTGAGATACAGAGAAAGATAATGATAAAAACAAAAGTTTTACATTTAAACATGATGTTATCTCCCTGATTAGGTTAAAGGTTGATTAGAAATTATAACAAAAATGTGACACGATTATGAGCAGAATTTTAGAATAGAGAAAATATCCAGGTTCAATTCTGAACAATGCGAGTTGTGTAAAAAAGATAAAAATTATACATAATTTACAAAGATTAAATATCAAAACAATTCATATTTTCCAATTAACCTCACCACTAACTATGCATTCCTTTAATTTTCATTATCAATTTTAGTTTTCTATTTTAATCCTTGTATTCGTGATAAATTTCATTATATTACTTGTAGTATCACCTATATCTGATTTAAATGATTTTAATGCATTCACGATACATTGTTATTAAAGTAGTGTCATCCCGATTAAATCGGGACATGAAAAAATGAAAAATATATTTGAAGTAAAGTTTGGAATATTTAATAAACGCCAAGTTCGCTGAGAACGCAAAGAAAATTATTATTTATAATTCTGCGGAACTCTGCTAACTCAGCGTCTCTGCGTTAGAAAAGAATTGTATTGTAGAAAAACCATATTCTGTTTGTTTATATTTTAATTGTCCCGATTTATCGGGATGACACTACCGTTATTAACGAAAGGAGAAAAAAATGGTCAATATGAAAAATTTTACCTCAGTTTTTTTAATCCTTTTTGTAATAACATGTAATTCAAAAGCTCAAGAAGTAACTTTAAATTATGGTTTAAGTGTTGGGTATAGCAAAACAACACCAAATTCCAGTATTTCAACAAGCTCAGTTTACCTTTATGAAACAACGAATGACTATAATCACTACAATGTAATGGCAATATTGGAATTCGCTACTCCTTCAGACATCAGAATTCAAACAGGTTTAAAATACTTTAAAGTAGGATATAGTCGTGATATTCATCCTAATCCGGATATTAGATACTTTGCATTTGCACCACCACCAAAAAGAGATGGGGCAAATTATTCCTATTTAGCCATACCACTAAATATAAATTATTTTCTGCCATTTGTTTCAGGTGTTTATTTAAGTGGTGGCATTGAAAGCGTCCATTTAGTATCAGGAAATTCATTTACTGAGTCCCATGATGGGCAAATTTATGAGTCGAACACTAAAGGTGATTATAGAAATCAATTTTTCATGTACACGGTCGGGATTGGTTTTGAATACCAGCTTGATGTGGTGACATTATTTATTGAGCCAGAATATTCCCATAGTATTTGGGATGCGACGGATAATTCCTTCACATGGTCTAGTATTATTGGTGAACAAATTAGTCTATATGTAGGCATCAGATATTAATTCAAATATCGTTGTTTATTAAACGCTTCAACCCGGATGGATTTTATTAGCGAAGATGTTGGTTTTCTAAGCGTTTCAGCGATGGTATGTGTAAATATCTTGTCGGAGCTTACCGCCAGAAATTCTGAGGGTTGTTTCTTTAGACTTCACTGAATTTTCCATTGAAATACTCACAATCCATATTAATAGTAAGTTTTGATTCATTAGCGGTTATAGTTAATTCAATACAGATTACAACACATTTCGGTTTCTTACAAATATGTCGATCGATATAAAATAAATTTACCGGTGGTTTTTTTCAAATTTACTGCCGGTATTTTGACAAATTACCGACTGTTCTTTCACAATCAACTACTGGTTCTTTGACAAATTACCGACTGTTCTTTCACAAAAAACCGCTAGTTTTTAGACGAAATACTGATGGTTTTTTCTTAAAAAACCGACAGCATTTTCAAACAATACCGCCGTTAAATTTACTGTATATCGGTCGATACAAAAAGGTTGCCTGCATCGTAAAGACGGCAGGCAACCCATCCCCAATCAGGACACACTCAATTCTATGTCCAGCGCTCAGACGATTCGCTCACTGGAAGGCAAATTCTGGTATGAAAAGCTTCAGCAATATGACAAATTACTTGAAGATGAAAAGATCAAAGCAGCAAGTGTGTGGAACTCAAAAACACTTTGGTTTACTGTAGGGGCATTAACCGCATCAATTGTATATATAACCAGATAATAATCTATAGTTATTACAAAAATCTATTTTTAGTTTTTAGTTCCAAGCGATTCTTCTATGATTCTAAGTCAACCGGGGATTTTTATTTTCCTCTTTTTGGGGAATTAATATTACGCGTTACAGATAGTGAAACTGGTTCATTTCTCTTTGCAATAAGTTCTCATGTTCGGCGTTTTGCTTTTTTTAATATTTGTTTTTGAATTCGCATGCTGATGCGATTGTCGTGTAAAAGCATATATTATCTCATCTAAATTATTTGTCTTACATATAAATATGGGAATTAAATATAATTACTTTGCTTTTAGGTGATTATTTTATATTATTAGTAACGTATCTCAAAGTTGGGCGACTTATGCGGAATAACTTTGTGATATGTTGTTTAGCTAGTCCGCATATTAAAAACTAATAAAACACCTACTTGTGAAGTGATGACTGAAAAGTTAATCTAATTGTAATGTGGGTGACCTTGATATAAGGGCTCATTGCACTTACTTATGTGTTAGGGGCAAAATTTGAGGAATTAATATGGAAGAGTTAAAAATAATTTTAGAATTCGTAAAAATTTTAGTTTGGCCTATTCTTATTATGGGATTAGTTCTCCTGTTCAGAAGTCAGTTAAATACCCTATTGCATAGACTTAGCAAAGTTCAACTTCCCGGTGGTGGATCATTCGATTTTTCTAAATCTATAAACGAAGCAAGAAAAATATCAGATAATCTTGAAGCAATTAAACCACCAGAAGGAAAAGAAGATGTTCCGAAAATTCCCCTGACAGATGCTAATAAAAAGATGATTGAATATGGATTACAACCTTCCCCAAGTAGATTAGATATGCAATACTATAGGAATCTCGCCCAACAAGACCCAAATATAGCTTTAGCGGGTTTAATAATTGAAGTTGACATAATGTCAAGAAATCTTGCAAAAGGATTTAATATCGAAATATCTACAAAAGATTCAGGAATAAGATTATTGAATAAATTGAATGAAAAGTCTGCGATAACGACTAACCAAAAAGAATTGGCCATACAAATACTTGAAATCTGTAATCAAGCTATACATGGACAACAAGTATCTGTCGCGGAAGCACTAAATGTAATAGATATTGCAGATAAACTTAGGGATCAATATATCTCATGGTTGAGCTGGGGATTCAATAACACTTAAATTTAATCGCCCCTAACGAAATGCGATTCACCTGACCCGCAACCTTACACCGAATTTAGTAATAGATTCAAGCAGATTGCTTCTGCAAAGTTGGTTGCAATCTTCACGGCGGGCAGGTGATCGCGGTCGTTAATTGCACTGAGAAAAAAGACTATGAAACCAACTAATACACACCCTTGGCAAAGTGGCCCAATAGAGCTCTTTAAGTTCGCATTGGAAAACTTAAAAAACCCAAATGAGATTAATCAACGGATATCGTTTCTTCTGTTTGATATAGGTGTGGAGACATTATTCAAAACATATCTCATTCTTCCCGAAGAAGTCACGAGGACACCGCTGCCTTATGCAGAGAGAAAAAAATATGCGAATGGAAATTTCCACGACTTATTAAAGGGAATAAAACTGGCGGCAAATACGAAGATAAATGAAACAGATTTGCATCATGTCAAATTCTACCACAACATTAGAAATAATCTTTATCATCAAGGTAACGGCATTACTGTACGTCAGGATTATGTGAATGGATATGCAACGACAGCTACTACTCTTCTCAAGCAATTATTGGAGATTGATCTTACCAACCTTATTGCGATTGAGACATCAATGAATCAAGAAAACTCCTTGACTAAGGAGACGTTAATCAATATACGTAAAGAATTGGTTGAGGGCATCAGCCGGCTGAGGGATTTGGTTAGATTATTCACAGAGAAAATCGAACCAAAACTGATTTACCCTAGTACTGTAGGAAAGTTAAATGAAATAGCAACGGGGATTAATGTCTCGACTTTTCCATCTAAACTTGAGGAATTTCGCACGCTTATCGAAAAGAACCTGAACGACCCAGAAATGAAATCGTGGTTATTGCACTTTATTTCTGAAGATATATGCTGTGATGGCCCCCAAGTAATATTGAATACGCAATTCATTATGGAATTGGGCAAGGATCCGATATCCTTTTATTTGTTTCTCATTGGATTTTTCTACTTACCAATTGACGACGTAACAAAAGATTCTGTCGAGAAAAGCGAAGACATCTCGTTTATAGACTCGGATGACTATCACGTTGTGGGCATTTATAATGTCGCGTCCTCTCTCGTGGAATTCTCACTGTCCGATCAAAATTTCGACAGGCTAAATATGGGGGTTATAGAAAGGTCACAGGAAGTACTATTAAAACTCAGAGACATTGTCAATAGAATGGAAGGTATGTTGGATGCTTAACAAATTCATCCAGCCAACCGGGAATAGCACTTTGTCGATTTCACTCCCAGGCTTGTGGCCCGGCGGCTGATGATCGTTATACGCCTAATAATAACCTATAAGATTAGGAATTGGAGAAACTATAATGGGTTGGAAAGGAGCTTTACGTTCTTTAGAAGCTGTAGCAAGAAGTGCTGAACGTGACGCACGACGAAGACAGAAAGAACTTGAACTTCAACAGAAACAAATCGAAAAACTACAAGAACTAGAGAGAGCAGCTTATGAGGTTGAATTATTTGAAAATCGTATCAATCTTTTAACTTCAATTCAACAAGATTGTGGCAATACATGGAATTGGCAAAAAATTAAATCCTCATTTCCGCCAGATCGACCCATTAAAAAAAATACAAACGAAAATATTGCAAACGCCAATTTAAATAACTTTAGTCCAAATATTTTCCTAAAGATATTTAAAAAGGTTGATAAAATACGAAATCAATTGATTGAAAATATTGAAGTAGCTAAAAAGAAAGATGAAGAAGAATATTTAAATGCATTGAAAGACTATGAACGAAACTGTCAAGGTTGGAAGGATGAAGTTGAATTTGCTACGAAAATAATAAAAGGAAACACAGAAGCGTATATCGAAGCAATTAATCAAATTAATCCATTGGAAGAAATAAGCGAAATTGGTTCTGATATAAACTATTTTTTTCTCGATAGGTCTACAGTCGAAGTAACATTTAATGTCAATAGTGAAAAAGTTATTCCTAATGAATCAAAAAGTTTGCTAAAAAGTGGAAAACTATCTATCAAAGAAATGCCCAAAGGTAAATTTTATGAGTTATATCAGGATTACGTTTGTGGATGTGTTTTACGTATTGCAAGAGAGCTATTTGCACTATTACCTATCGAAGAAGCTGTAATAACCACTATGGGTAATTTATTAAATACACAAACGGGCTACATGGAAAAGCAATCCATATTATCAGTATTCATACCAAAAGAAACCCTCTGTCGTCTAAATTTTCAAATGATAGATCCATCTGATTCAATGAATAATTTTAAACATAACATGAATTTTAAAAAGACAACAGGATTTCAAGCAGTTGAAAAAATAAGATTGAATAATGAAAAAAGTAAAACAAATTATAAATCATCTAAAGTTGATTTAAACTTACATTTTAAGTGTCCTCAATGTGGATCGAGATATAAAGCAGAAAATAAATTAATGGGTAAAAAAGTTAAATGTAAAAAGTGTTTAAATATTTTTATAGTGCAACCATAATATTAATAAAATTGCGTATAACGAAATAAGGCATAGAAGTGTTGCGTGAAACAGAATAATACACAAATTACCAGCATCCTAAGCCAACACTTCATGTCGGTGTTGGACTCGGCCGCTTAGCGCTAGTTGTTATTTACTTTAATAATTAATAAAGAGAATAGGAGTTAAAAATGGCAACACGAGTAAGCATCATTAATTTTAAAGGTGGTGTAGGAAAAACAGTTTTGGCACTCCATTTGGCAACTGGTTTAGCTCGATATCATGATAAAAAGGTTTTATTAGTTGATGTTGATCATCAGAGTAGCCTTTCTTTAGTTTGCTTAAATGCAAAAGACTGGAACGAAGCTGTTGATGACGGTAGAACAATAAATTCTATTTTTAAACATTTCACCGAATCGAATTATCCTATACCCAAAAAAGAAATAATTTTTAAAAATCCATTTCATAGATATTATAGAGATGAATATCCAAATTTGGATTTACTACCTGCTTCATTACAATTGGATGAAACTGAATTAGAGCTTACATCTACAACGGTTGGTGATCCTATTAGTTCTGAATGGAATAAAAGAACTTTATTATGTAAATGGATAGAAGAAAATAATATTGATAGTGATTATGATTATATTGTTTTCGATTGTCCACCTGCAACAAAATTGGTAACACAAAACGCAATAGCAGCTAGCCATGGATATGTAATTCCTACAATACCTGAAGCCGTTTCAATCCGTGGAATACCTCACTTGATTGAAAGGGTTTTTACAAAAATAGATCAGAAATTTGCAGGTTTATCACAATACTTAAAAGCTAAAGGGGATAAAATAAATACTTCATATATACCAAACACCGAATTTATAGGAATAGTAATTTCAAAAATTATTTATAGGGGGCGTGCATCATATAGTGGTTATACATCTGATCATACAAGACATTTAAGAACAATTCAAAAATTATATCCAAAGCATGTTATAGAACCATTTGTTTTTCAAGGGGTGGGAGTTCCTGAATGTTTAGCTCGAGGCTATCCCGTTTTTGAATATCCAGATCAACAGAATGTAAAAACAGGGGATTTTATAGATATTTTTCAGAAAATTGTTAATGAGCTTAAAACAAGAATGGATTTAATATGAAAAATATATTAAAAGTTCAGGATTTCATAAAGCTTATAAAAAATATTGAGAAATTATATTTTGATAATTGGGGATGCAATACAGATTTATTACAATTTCTAATAAAATTTAGACATTTATTAGAACCTTATAAGAATTTTTCTGGTGACGAATTTTTAGAATTGTTTGAAAAATTTATATCTAATCAAATGATAAAGAAAGAAAAACGACCAATTCTTAATGATATAAATATAGAAAAAATTTCCTTTATTGAGTTAAGAAAAATGTTAGATTGCAATTCTTTATCTAAAGAAGAACTTTTAGAAATTGGAGATAAAAAATTTAGTATATCAAAAGGTGCTAATAAAAGGCTTAATAAAGATCAATTGATAGAACTAATCGAAAGTGCCATGAAAAATATTGAAACATTAAAAGTTATAAAAAATAAAGCAGCAGAATAATAATCTTTAACAGTTCATTTAGTAATATGCGTATAACATATACTTGTCCTTTTAAAGTAATAAGTAAAATCGGCGGAACCTTCCGGCGAATGCTTGAATCTGAGTGAATTGAAAGATTTAAATTTTAATAGACTGCGAATTATGCTTGGATCAACAATCTAAAATAAATTAATTATGTTTTAAAGGTGTATTAGAAGTTTTGGAATTTGTTATGATATATGCATCTATTCTGCCCACTTATATGTTAAGTCTCAAAATTATTAAGGGAAATATGTGATTTCTAAAAAAATTGCATCTGCAGCTATTATTGCATTAAAAGAAGCTTTAACCAACGTTTATTGGTATAAAGCTGATTTAAGAAGTTTTCTTACAAGCACTATTAGTAATCCTACAATTTTATCTCGGTTAAATTGGGATGATTATAAAAGAAATATCATAAAGAAATTAATTGACTATTTTCAGAGCAATGAAGAAAAATTCCAACAAGATTTATTAAAATTAATGACAGAAGTATCAAGAATAAATGATTTTTCGCATTTGGAACATTTAGAAAATGGGGAAGAAAAAGCTCTCAATGCCAAGAGATCGGTGACTGCCTTAAAAAAATTTGTAGAGACACACGAAAAATATTATGAAGAACATAAACAAATTGAGGAGAGAAGAAGAGCAACCTATGAAAATCTAATTGAAACAACAGCAGTCAAAGAAAAACTTAATGAATTAACACGAAAATATTTTACTCTTTTGGGCTCAGAAGAACCTCAAAAAAGGGGCTACACATTAGAAAAGGTATTAAAAGAATTATTTGAGATATTTGATCTTGATCCAAAGGCCTCTTTTAAAATTATTGGTGAACAAATTGATGGAGCATTCACTTTTGAAGGAACAGATTTTTTATTCGAGGCAAAATGGCAAAAAAAGCCTGTTAGTGCAAAAGATTTAGATTCTTTAGCTGGTAAATTATCAAGGAAGCTTGATAATACACTAGGAATGTATTTATCAATAAATGGATATTCGGAGGATGGAGTAAAAGCTCATTCTTCCGGACGAAGATTGATAATTTTGATGGATGGCAGTGATATTATGGCAGTATTGGAAGGTAGGATTGATTTAATTCAATTACTACTACGTAAGCGAAGGCATGCAGCACAAACCGGTAATATATACTTAAAAATACATGAAATTTTTACTAGTTAATGTTGAGCCGTTGCGAGCGCTTCAACACGGACGGCTGTAGCATGCGTAATTATCTTGCCAATGCTCGCCGCCACAAGCGCCAATGTTAGGGTGCTTATTACTCAGTTCTTAATATATACGGTAATTTTTTGAACTATCGATAATTCATAAATATTTTTAAGGAGTATTAATCATGAAATATTTTCAGCATGTTTTATTTGTATTAATCTTCTCCTTCTCAAATCTTTTTTCACAAGTTACATGCAATCAGTTTGATATTAAATATTCAATTAATGGGGAAAAGCTGAATTTATATTTATTAACAGACCTTCCAGATAATACTAACATAATGGTCAGTGTATCACGATCATATTGGGAAACTGGAAATTCTGCAGAATATTCTGCCGATTATTTTTCTAAAAAGAGCACGATCTCGAAATGGCGAAAAGAAAAGGAAATCGATATAAACGATAATATTTGGGAAAAAGCCCTGAAAAAGAAACAAAATGAAATGTCAAAAATTGGACTTGGATTTACGGTTTCTAAAAAGAGCGATGAAATTAAAGTTAGATTTGTCGTTCCTGTTAGACAAACAAACCCTGTTTTCGGTAAGAACAATTCAAAATTAACAGGTACAAAAGTCAGACAAGAAGGATTAAAAATAGTAGAAGACGAGATTAAAATAGTTAAACCATTAGGAAAAACTATAGCTGTGAAATCCACAGCAAGTCTTGATCCTCGTTCTCTAACAATTGGTAAAATATATAGGTTGTCAAAAAAAACTCCCCTTATGCCGGAATTAAATCCTGCTAATCCAGAAATTGCTTTATCCAAAGTTAGAGATTTGGTTTCTAGTGACAGAATAAAAATACTCAAAATTTCTAAGAAGAATGGGATACCTTGGTATAGTGTTGTTTCTTATAATGGGAAGGGCATTAAAATTGCTGAGGGCTGGATTAATAGTACTGCTCTTTTAGGTCAAGATTTAGCAGTAATCGATTAGTAATTTCATGAGGTTTCTATGAGTAAAATAAAAAAACCATATATATTTGTAATATTGTTCATGTTCCTCATATATATTGGTCTTATTTTTTTTTATAATTTCGAACCTCGATATAAAATTGGCCAAATACTAGAAATAACAGCAATAATGGCTGCACTGGTCACTGGGATAATGGCAATCGCAATAAGTGATAAACGACCAAACAAAATTGATTTTAAATATCAAATCTTCGGAAATAAGACCAAAATCAGAGAACCTTATGAATTAGATAAACTGTCTAATTCAATCAAAACACGTTTCAAAAAATATGGAGAAAAATTCTATTCCTATCAAATATATTTTAAAATTACTAACACTTCTGATTTTACATTAGATTCTCCCACAATTACTATAAGAGTACCAACCAAAGTCCAACACCCATCTCAAGACTATAATTCAATTGAACTAAGATCAAATATGTACAATTCAACTCAAAATTTACAAATGCTAGAATTTGGAAATACTATTGTGATATCCAATTCAAATTTGCCATACTTAAATCCTACTGAAGATTTGAAAGTTTGGATCAGGATGCTTCTTGATGAAAAAGACGAATCAACAATACATTTTAAAATCTCAGTGAATGCTAAAAATGCAGAAGGACAATTAAAAAGAATATCTATGTCACCTAAAGAAATATTCGATGCGACAGAGAGTTAATACGATGACATGTACATTTGGGAAATTCTGGGCATTTCGGACACCCATTCCGGGTGATTCCGGACAGGGGTTTTTTCCCTCTTTTCATTTTCCGTTAATTTAATAAAACTGTCCGAAATGCCCGGAATTTTCCATTGGCTTCAGCTTTTTAATTAAAACTAAATATTGGAGGAAAAAATGCAGAAAATTCTGATATCGGTATTAGTATGTATTATTTATTTCTCAACTATTAATTGTGCCGCAAATGAAAAGCAGTTAACAAAACTAGAAAGTGAGCTATTGAATTGTATAATGGCATCATTGAATTATTCAGTTAAGGAGAATATTAAAAACGGAGATCAATTAGGAATGTTTCTTCAACTAGGAATTTTAAATAGTACAATTTCTTCATTAGCATATGCAATGGTTCTTAATCCTGATGGAGAAATTCTCGCCCATAACATACCAGAGAAGGCATCTGAAAAACTTGATGATGCAGCGACAAAAAAGGTGCTCGAATATCGAGATATCTCTGAGGTATTAATTCAGAAATTGAAGTTAAACAACAATCGTGATGTATTAGATATATCGATGCCGTTAATTTCTTCTGATGATTCGAAGGAATACATCGGCGCCGTAAGGATTGCTATATATGTAAACTAATTTGTAAAAATTTATAACTATTAATCATATTTTAACCATAAACCCATCATGTTAATAAAATATAAAATATTTATTTTTACTCTTAATTTTTTGTTACTCCTAATACTAGCAAAATGTGTTAAAGATAAATCAATGAATAGCATTGAATGTTCTGATTCTCAAATAAACTTTACTCACTATTTAAATAACTCAAAGATAATTTTCATTTCCAGAAGAACTGAAAATAGCGCAGCATGGGGATTATATAGTATGAACGTGGATGGTAGTAATCAAAAATGCTTAACCGGGAAAAGTGTTCATTGTACTTACCCTTCATGTTCATCTGATGGAAAAATCATAGCTTTTGTACACTATAATGACAATCATGAATATGAACTTTATACTGTTAATATCGAGGGTGGTATACCAGAATTACTTGCAACCGGAACTCGCTTTTTAGGACAGCCTTCATGGTCACCTGATGATTCGAAAATTGTCTTTACTGTTAACCGTAGTAATAGTTTGGATACAACTGATATTCATAAAATTAATACAGATGGAACTAATCATAAAATATTAACTCATACTGGTAACAATTCATGCCCTGCCTTGTCCCCGGATGGAAACTTAATTGCCTTTTCATCATCTCGGGAGGGATTCAGCGGTATTTATTTAATGAATTCTGATGGTTCAGGATTAAAACTCTTGACAAACAAAAACTCATCATTTTCATGTCCACAATGGTCGCCTGATGGCCAGCAACTTGTGTATGTTTCTGTGGACTTTGAAGGCTCACAAATATTTACCATGGATATTTATGATAGAACTGATAAACAGCTTACAAATACTGTCAATCCTGTCTGGAATGATAGAGGTTATCCAAGAGAGGGTAATAATACACCTGTATGGTCTCCTGATGGTAGTAAACTAGCCTATGTATCATGGCAAAATGGAAATCCGGATATTTACACCATGAATCCGGATGGGTCAAATAAAATACAACTCACTGATTCAAATATGCGTGATGAAAATCCTGACTGGTCTCCACTAGGAGATTACATTATTTTTATTTCAAGAAGAGATATGAAATTAGATTTTGATATTTTTATTATGAATACAAATGGATGTAATCAGAAACCGTTAAGTAATTATGAAAGAGAAGATGCATTCCCTCTTTGGATTGTACCATATTAAATGGCTAACCTGTATTTGTCCTTCAAAGTCCCACCAGAGGTGGATCTTCGACAAGAGAAAATAGTATTCCATTACGATAAAATTACATTTTTTTTGTTTTTGTTGTTTGACTCTGGTATTCAAATTTTAGTATTTATTTGAAGTAGTCGCCGTTAAAAATAAAGAAAATCGGTTAATCAATTGAAAATCAATAAAATACCTACTTGTGGAGTCTGGCTGAAAAGTTAATCTAATTGTAATGCAGTTGACCTTGTTATAGTGAAATATTCCACTCGCTCATATGTTAGGGGCTTATGCCAAACCGAACTAACAGTTACAAAATTTAAATACTCAATAAAAATCTGTCAGCTTTTCAGATATCTCTATTATTAAAAAAACAGTTGATAATACACATAAACATACATATATTTTCTTATGAAAATTGAATGGGATGAAGCGAAAAGAAAATCAAACATAAAAAAGCATGGTTTTGATTTCGTAGACGCAGTAAAGGTTTTTGACGGCGCTACTTTTACAATTAATGATGATAGGTTTGATTATGGGAAGAATAGATATATTACTCTTGGAATGTTGGAAGGGATTGTTATCGTAATCGCCCATTTAGAAGAAGATGAATTAATTCGTATAATTTCCATGAGAAAGGCAACAAAAAATGAACAAAAAATCTACTTTAAAGGATTCTCATACTGATTGGGAAAGAATAAAAAAGCTAAAAGAAGAAGAAATTGATTTATCTGATACTCCTGAAGTAACAGAAGATAAATCATCCGATGCGGTTTTTCGTTTGGGTGGTCGTAGAGTGCCCAGAGGTAAAGTCAGAATAAATATATTACTTGATGCTGAAATTGTAGCCTATTATAAAACAGTCTCCGGTGGAAAAGGTTATCAAACTTTAATTAATGAAACATTAAAACAGA
>JAGLYF010000044.1 GCA_023132435.1 Calditrichia bacterium
GAGAACTCGGGAATACTGGATGCTGGCCAAATCGTGGATGATTTGATCCCGACAAGCCGACAGGAAGGAGGCGTTTTGGGTCGGGATTACTCGTTGCTCACATCTTGTCATTCCCGCCCCGCATCAAGTGCGGAGTAAACTCCAGCGGGAATCTATTATAATGCGACTATGTCTTATATTGTCATTCCCACGAAAGTGGGAATCTACTAAATTCGGATTATTTACAAATTGTTTATGCCATAGATCTCTGCTGGAGTTTGCCCCTTTGAGATTCCCGCTACGCGGGAATGACAAAAGGGACCAGAATGACAAAAGGTGCAGGGATGACATTTTGGTACTGATTTCATTAATCTGCAACAGCCCCTTCTATAAGGAAAATAGATCTCGATCATTTGGTATAGAGTAACGAGTATCGAAGAACGAAAAGCCCATATTGACATTAATTCTGTGAGTCAATAAATTGGAGAATTCATAATCTAGTAGGAATATAGAATGAACCAATCTAAAAAAATCCTGATGATTGATGATGATGATAATCTGGTTAATGTGGTTGGAATAGTTCTGAAAGCGAAAAACTATCATTTTGAGTTTGCCTTATCAGCGGTTGAAGGATTGGAAAAAATAAAGGAGATCGAACCGGACCTGATAATCCTTGATGTGATAATGGAGGATTTCGTTGCCGGATTCAGAGTGGTTAGTGAGTTACGGACCGGAGATGAGTCATCTGAATATTCCAAATACTCAAAAATACCAATCATTATGCTAACATCCGTGACTTTAAAAACCGATATTAATTTTAGTGAAAAGGTTGGTACGGCATTATTACCGGTAGATGTTTTTATTGAAAAACCGGTAAAACCTGCTGAACTCCTCGGAAAAATTAAAGAATTGCTATCAGGTTAATCTCCTGATATAATATTCTTTGGAATTGTGAATGTAAATCTCGCCCATTTTCCTTCTTCTGATTCTGCCCAGATCTTACCACCATGTTTATTTATTATCATTTTTATAACAAACAATCCAAGGCCTGTCCCCGACCTGGTATTATATTTATCTGAACTGAAGCGGGAGAATTTTGTGAATAATCCCTCGACTTCCCCCTTCGAAAAACCTATTCCCTCATTATAAATAGAAAAAATATAGTCATCAGGATTTTCAGAAAAATCAATGATAATCGTACTGCCATTATCCCCATATTTGATAGCATTTGTGATAAGATTTTGGAAAACGGAATCAAGTAAATTACTGTCTCCGGTAATTACCAGATCTTCCGGTATTTTACAATTTACCTTCATCTCGTTGTCGGCAATCAATTCTGACAAGCGTTGTGTTATATGTTTACAGAGATCCTTACACGGTTTTAATTGTTCCAATTTTACTTTGAGCGCACCTTCTTCAATACGGCTTAAATTCAGAAAATTAGCAATTGTCGTATTTAAATAATCCGCACTTTTAGCTGAAGATCTGAGAAGTTCTTCCTGCGCTTTATTTGTCGGTCCAAGGGATTTATCCCGCAGTGAGGAAAGAGCAAAGACGATCGAAGCGAGAGGGGATTTTAATTCGTGAGTTACAAATCCTAACATTTCCAGATAGGCCCGGTTTTTTTCGTCTGCTTTTTTGTAGGCTTCATATAGTTTTTTATAGGCTTCACGTAGTTCATTGGAGGCCGATTCGAGTTGTATACTCCGCATCTCTAATGATTCAGCCATTGAATTGAAGGAATTACCCAGCTCCTGGATATCCGAACTACCCGCTTTCCCTTCTACTCGTGTACTCAGTTCTCCGCTCGATATCTTTCTGGTTGCATCCGTAAGCCGTTCTATCGGTTTGCGAATCCTTCCGGCAAAAAAGAAGGCAAATCCGCAGGCAAGAAGTAAAGCTAACAATCCCGCACCGAGATATTTGATCGTCAAATCAGATTTGTAATCCAGATATTTTTGCTCCAACAAACCCACGTAAAGGATGCCGATAATCTTACCGTTTAAGTCTTTTATGGGATCATAAGCTGAAAGATACCAGTCAGTGACAACAAAGGCACGGCCACCAAATCTTTCGCCTTTTTCCAAAACCTTAGTATATACTTCCTCTGAGACACGTGTACCAATTGCCCGTGTTGTATCTGCTTTAATCACATTAGTAGCTACCCGCCGGTCCCAGAGAAAAATCGTTACGGTTCCCAGAGGCTTGCTATTATAATAATCAATATCAAATACCGTTTTACGTATTTTGTCGACAAGATCAAAGCGCCGGTTCAACAAAATACCGCCATAGACTAAGCCATATATTTTATTATTAGGACCGATGATCGGGACTGCTGCTTCCAATACCATACCGCGGTACTCAACAGTTTGATCGGTGGGCCGGGCACGTTCTGTAGGAATAAGTGGTATATGGGCCCTGTCAGCAAGATCTTGACTGAACTCGAGTAATTCTTCCCGGGTGAGTAAATTAGTCCCACTAACAACACGTCCCTGTAGAGCCTGGTCAACCACGGCATGATGTAAATAGGTATCTTTTGAAGTGGACTTTTCAGATGTTTTGATGATCCGTCCACTTTTATCCAGAAGAAGTAAAAAATCCAAATGGTATTCTTTTCGTAATGATTCAAGGTTTTCATCGATTTGGGGCAAATAGTGGTTATCTACCAGTACCGAATGAATATTTCTTCTTTGTGCTA
>JAGLYF010000045.1 GCA_023132435.1 Calditrichia bacterium
GTCCGGTAAAGATAGCAAACGAACCTATAAGGGCTACAACAATGAAATATCCTAATAACAAAGTTGTTCTTAAACTTAAAGTCATATCGGCCGCTCCTAGAAATGTAGATTTTTACTTACGGTGTACAAGACATTTCCATATGGTCTCTTCTAACAGATCACGGGCTGTTTGCTGATTAATGTCCATAGCAGATTCAGGAACTTCCTTTTCCTCCCTCTGATAGGATAAATAATGTTGGTATTGAAGTTCGACCTCATCGATAGCGAAATTGAGCGGTAAGGTTATAAAATCGTAAATTTCTTTTTTAAAACTTTTTAATGTGTCTACCCGGGAGAACTCTGCAGTGGCAATTTGGCTCAGTGTATTAAGAATGAAATTAATTTTATCACTGTCATAACCGGATTTAAAACGATTTATACCGGAAACTTCAAAATAATTCTGTATCAGCAATTTGTTGTCAGTATGAATAGATGTGATCAGGAGTTTATAGATCAGTTTTATTTGCCAGATGAGTTCTGATTCATCAATTTTTTTTGAATCACCATCAAATTTTAGAAAGCCTGATGCATAGATGCGTGTGAGTACCTGTTGCACTATCTCATCTTCTTTTTCTAATAAGGCATTATAGATACAAAAACTGGGTCTCAGGGTAGTCTTTTTCAGAATGGCCAAATTTCTACTCTGCCAGGCAAAAGGTTCACTTTTAAATCGTTCTACCAAAAAAGGTATACGTTTTTCAATGTTTAATCGCGGGGATGATGACCAATTCAATAGTTCACAGGTCTTTTTATTTTCCACATTTAACATTTTATCGATATATCGCCACATCCAGGGACGTTCAAAAGGTTTACCGAATAAATTGGTAAGATAGATACCTATTCCTGTTACTATTTTTGGAATCATTAATGGTCTTTTCGCTTTACCATAGAAAAAATGTGTGCTTGCTTCAAATAATATTTTATGTGGAGTGGAACCTGATCTGCAGGCGAGGAGAATCTTGCCATCGACCAAAGATTTATAATTTTTTAATAATTTTCTAAAAAAAGAAATAATATCCCGGATATGTATATAGGGTAACGCGCTCATTCCTTTACCGGCGAGTAGTCTGGATTTCCATGAAGTCGTCAGCCAGGAATTGAGTAGTGCATACAGGGGAGGGTATTCACACCAATCACTGAATACGGCGCCAAACCGTACAATACAAGCATGTAATTCATCTAAATCTTCCAGTACCATTTTTTCTCCATCACGTTTGGATCGCGAATATATATCCATTCCATCGGGAGGAGAGTTTTCGTCGACTGATTCATTCTTCTTAGGAAAGGAACAGGCGGCAACTGAACTGACAAACACAAATAATTTTAAATCAAGATCTTTAGCCAATTTGATCACATTTCGGGTACCAACGACGTTTGTGCGTTGATATTCAGGATCGTTTTTCCCACTAAAGTCATAATAGGCTGCCAGATGAATCAACATTTCCGCACCGCCGGCGGTCGCTATTTCACGAAACGCTCTGCTGATACTGTCCCAATCACCAACATCGGCACGAATCCAGGCAATATTTGGGTGCACAGGTGCTTTACATTCCTGAGGAGAACGCCGGGCTATAGCAAAAATTCGATGATCTGTGGCCAGATCATCCAGAAGATTCCGACCAATAAAACCTGAAGCGCCGGTAATAATAATTGTGGGCAATTTTTTTACTTGATTCGATTCCATTGGGATTATATAATTTGTATAGAGATTTGCGACTATTTTTATGTTAATTGTTCAAAATTTACAAATAATTATAATACAATTACAGAGGAACCTGGCCATCAAAAGTCAGGACTCTTCTTTAATTTTATAACGTGTAATATAAAAATTAAGGGTAGTTCTCGGAATTCCAAGCAACTGGGAAGCACGGGACACATTACCATCTGAAATATTAAGGGCCTGAAGAATGAGCTGTTTTTCAGCTTTATGTAATAAATTTTCTCCATTCTCTGCGTTTAGATTTATTGAAAAAAGCGATGTTTCCGGAGGGTGAATGCTTTTGATTAATGGACTGATAATATCTTCTAATCGTAATAAAGTATCTTTTTTCAAAAGCATTGTTCTTTCAATCAGGTTGCGGAGTTGCCGGACATTTCCCGGCCAGGATGCTGTTTTCAGGTAAATTTTGGCATCGCCAGAGATATCAGTTACCGATTTGTTTAACTTACTGTTAAATTCATCTATGAAAAATTTTGTTAGGGGTAAAATATCTTCGTTTCGTGAGCGGAGCGGTTGTATCTGTATAGCAGCAATATTTAAACGATAGTAAAGATCCATGCGAAATTTTTTTTGATTAACCATATCCTCGAGATTTGCATTAGTAGCGGCTATAAAACGGACATCTACTTTAGTTGGATGCACAGAACCAATCCTGTAAAATTCATTTTTTTCAAGAACGTGCAGGAGTTTTGTCTGCAAATCAGGAACTAGCTCACTGATTTCATCCAGAAATAAAGTCCCGCCATTAGCTTGTTCAATTAATCCCTGTTTTCCTTTTTGTCTTGCCCCGGTAAATGCTCCTTCTTCATATCCAAATAATTCACTTTCAATAAGTTCGGATGGAAGGGCTGAACAATTAATAGTGACAAGCTGACCGTTAAAGCGATAGCTATTATAATGAACAAATTCGACAATCAAATTTTTCCCTGTACCCGTTTCACCTTCCACCAAAACCGTTGCATCTGATTTTGCAAACTCACGGGCAAGATCGATCGTCGATTGCATAGCTTTGGAAACCGTAATGATCCGGGGAAGACAAGCGTTATGAATATGCGAACTTTTTAACTCCTCCACTTCCTTTTTTAAACGCAGATTATCCAGCGTCCTTTCCACGGAAAGACGAATAAATTCCGGGTCCTCTTTTTTTTGTATAAAATCATATGCTCCGTATTTCATTGCTTCTACGGCCACATCGATGTTCCCATGAGCAGTTATCATGATGATCGATAGGTCAGGGTATTGGTCTCGTATTTCTTTTAATACAAAGAGACCATCCTGGTCACCCAGTTTATAATCGAGAAGAACCAGATCGATCGATTGTTGTTTCAATATCTTTTCAGCCTCCGGGTAATTAAGGGCGGTAAATACCTGCTTTTCCTGATCCTCTAAAATTCGCTTTATGGATTTGCAGACTAACTGTTCATCATCGATTACAAGTACATTAAATTTCATTAACATCTATCCTTGCTTATGTGGAAAAGAGAGTATAAATGTCGTACCAAATCCCTGTGAACTCTCGACATGATACTGCGCATTGTGTTGAGAGAGAATTCTTTGGGATATTGCGAGACCAAGACCTGTTCCATTCGAAAATTTTGAATAAAAGGGTTCAAAAATACGATCGATCTCCTCATCCGGAATTCCCTTTCCCGTATCCTTTATACTTACAATTACATATTGATCCGATGAACTCGTATTTATTTTCAGAATACCCGCATCCTCCATAGCCTGAAATGCATTTAATATCAGATTGAGGAAAACCTGCTCCAATAGATGGGCATCTGCTTCGATGAGTTGATTACCATGACCAAATTCAATTTCAATTTTAATAGATGATTTTTCAAACTGTTTCTGGATAAGAACGAGACATTTCTCAATAATTAGTTTGATATCAATATCTGAAAATGAAATTTTATGCGGTTTGGCGTAATCGAGGATCCCGTTTATCAGATTTTCAATACGATCAATACTATACTTGGATTCGATGTAAATTTCTTGATAATCCGTATTGTCTCCATACTTGCTGTTCAAATAGGCAAGGTTATTTTTTAGAGCAAAAAGAGGATTACGGATTTCGTGGGCAATACCGGAAGACACCTGTCCAAGGGCATACATTTTTTCAGTTTGAATTGAATAATCTTCTATTTTTTTTCGCTCACTCAAATCCCGAATATAAATAAAAGAAAGATTTTCTTGAGAACCTAAGGAAAATCCTCTTAGAATATTTACTTCCACGGGTACATTAAGGGTAAATTTTGTGTGAAGAATAGTCTCAAAATTCTCGGATGTGCCCACATGGCTAATTACACTTCGATCTTCATAATCAATTAATCTCTTAAATTTAAATGAACATAATTCCTCGCGGTCGTAATCAGTAAGAGTCAGGAGTTTGCTATTGCAATCGATGATTTGATCCATCGTATTAATAATAATGACAGCCTCAATAGAATGCTCAATTAGATTTCGATATTTACGTTCGGAATTAATAAGCTGCTCCGTATAAGATTTTATCTTTTTACGCATTTCCTCAAAAGTAATAGCAAGACTTCCGATTTCATCTCTTTTGTTTATCTTAAGATCTACATCGTAGGTGCCCTCCCTGATTCTCTGCGCCGAATTTTCAATAATTTTTAAGGGATTGATCACGATTCTTTGGATAGCTATGAAAAGAAGAAAAATCAGAATAAAAATGGTGATTGAACCGGAAAATATAAAAAAAACCAAGTTTGCTTTTTTTGCTTCTTCATATAGATCGGAGGCAAGTATAATACTCATCCCTCCGCGTAAATCGCCCAACTTGTAACCGTGTCCGGCATGACAGCTGAGGCAGGATTGTTCCGTATAAAGAGGGGCAAAATACCTGAAAAAATGTCGACCATTCTTTATTTCCGGATGATAAAACTCATTGTCTGTGTTTGCATGGGTACTGTCATGAAAATAAAGAAGAGCTTCGGTCTCAAAATCATCCGGTTTATTATTCGGATTTATAAAATCCAAACTGGACAAATGAAATGAGAAATCTCTACCGATGGTTAGACTCAGTTCACTCAATTCTCTGGTAACCAATGCAGGATTTTTAAGTGTTAATGTATCACCATCTTCGGTAACGAGATCAGGATGGGGAAGGTAGGGATTGGATTGCATACCCGGGCGTTTTTTTATAAGAACACCACTATTGTCAGAAACCCATTTCCTGACAATCACAATATTTTCATATAGTGTCCTTGCTGTCACCAAAAGATGCTGTTCCACTTGCTGATCAAAATGTTTTGCCAGAATATAAAAACTGGTCGAAATAATGGTTGTAACCGTTAAGACTACTATCAATATTACTTTTAATGTTAGTTTCATTTTTAATTTAAAAATTTCCGTGAGTTTCCGTTAATAATTACAAACCGACCAGATACCACCACCCTGACCGTATACTGTCACTATCCATTAATATCTATATATTTATGAATTTTATCAAGCTGTTTATAAACAAACAGTTAAAATATATCGAATTTTTTTGGTATAAATTTTGATACTTTAATATAAACTTATCTAAAAAACCCATTAATCCATAAACTATTTTGAGGAGGTTCCATGAAAGTATTTTTAGTTATCATCTTTGCTATTTTGTTATTTTGTCCCAGCGCAAATGCCGTTGAGTTTAAAATTGGCGGTGTGTACACGGCATGGGCACAATCACAACAGGCATTTAATTTTGATAAGGAGGCCTATGCACACTATTACGTGGTTCAAATGCTTCGTTTTAAGTTTCAGGGAATTGCGAATGAAAATCTAAGATTTGTAACCCGTCTGGATATTGCCCAGGGATGGTGGGGTGTTGACAATGTGTTGAAGGGTAAAATCCGAACCGGACAGGCAGGTGGTAGTGCCATGTTTGATTATAAGGGAACGAATTTTCTGGTGCATATTGATCAGGCTTATATTGATTTTAAAATTCCTGATACGCCAATCGGACTTCGTGTGGGTAGAATGTGGTATGGTCTTGGTAATAAAATCATGATCGATAATAATTATGATGGTATTCAATTTGATCTCGCCGGTGTTATCGGTGAGATGCTGACCTTTGGTTGGGCAAGAGTGTCGGAAGGTGTGGATGGTCTCAGTGATGAC
>JAGLYF010000046.1 GCA_023132435.1 Calditrichia bacterium
TTCTAATCATAAAAGATTCTTTGGAAAAGTTGGATTTAATCTAAATTATGGAAAAGTGTTATTAAACGGTTATGCCGTATTAAATCAGGCATCGTCATATAAACTATCCAATAAATTTAAACCTCTGTTCAATGAAAAAGGACCCGAAAGGGAAAATAGTGATTTTAAGAAAATTAGCATGGGTGTAAAACTTCATTATCAATTTAATTCCTACCATCGGTTGGGTTTACATTTGAATGTGATTAGAAATGAATACGGTGTTCCACCGAATGCATCCGTGGAAAGACCACGATATTGGCGATTTCCCAAATGGGATAAAAATGTGATCAGTCTAAATAGTGAACATCATTTTGGTAGTAAATTTCTATTACGTACAGTGCTTTTTGTGGACCAGTATAAAAATATACTAAAGTCCTACGACGATAATACCTATTCATCACAAACTAAAAGGTATGCATTTACATCAGAATATGATGATTATGCTGTTGGTGCTACAGTTTACCAGCATTTGGATCTTTTCTCATTTGGTTTATCAGAAGGCGTCATTACGTTTAAACGAGATGTTCATCGGGAAAAATCGGATGAAGAAATTGAGTATGATAAATACGCTACCGATTTACTACTTTTAGGAGTAGAACAGGAATTAATACCAACACACTGGTTGACTGTATCTGCCGGGTTTGATATTGAATATCTGAGACCGCTATATGCCCAAACCCATGATTTACGAGGACCACTTACTCTATATAATGGTCAGTTATCTTTTTATGCAGAAGTTAGCCAGGATTTGAATATTTTTGTAGCTACCGGCACAAAGAGCCGGTTTCCAACCCTTAAAGAATTATATTCAGAACATTTAGGAAGAACCGTTGCCAATCCCGAATTGAAAGCAGAACGCAGTTTAAATTCACAAACAGGTTTAACATGGAAACAGGCTCGCAACACACACCAAATATCATATTTTTATAATCAACTCTCAAATTTAATAACTGTTGTACAATTGGGAGACAATACCCAACAATTTCAAAATATCGGTGAAGCACTGCTGAGCGGTTTTAATCTTAACAGTGAATTCTTTATAGAAAATTGCTTATTTCACTTGAATTACACATATTTATTAGCGAAAAATATGTCTCCGGATCGCTCTTCTGATATGTTGGAGTATCGTCCAACACATCGCTTGAATTTCTTATGGAGACAACCTGTTTTCGAAAAATTGAATATTCAGACAGAAATTAGTATTACCAGAGATCAGTCTTATCAGAATCCGGATAATACTCAGTGGCAAAAATTAAATAATTTTGCTGTGTTCAATCTGAAATTTGATTATCTTATCCTAAATGATTTTTATTGCTATCTCCGGATAGATAATATATTCGATGAAAATTATGTTTGTGAATATGGGATCCCAATGCCTGGCAGAGAGCTTTCAGTAGGTATAAAGTTCGGAATATAAGATTAAAGCATAAAATTTTGTTGCCATATCTAACTTAGAAACTGGAAAATAGTATTCATGGAACAAATTTATACTGATAAATTAGCATCACCTACAAAATCGAAAAGAGTCTATTTAAAGGTTGAAATATTAATTGCTCTCTGGGCATTAACTGAGGCGGCACTGGGTGGTGTATTACACGCTTTGAGAATTCCATTCACCGGTTTATTCATCAATAGCAGCGCTGTACTTTTTATGGTCCTCATCGCTGATAATAGCCAAAAGAAAGGATCGGTATTGAGGGCAACCATGATTGTGTTAATAGTTAAAGGTATGGTTAGTCCGCACACACCACTCAACGCGTTTATCGCCGTGGGATTTCAGGGGCTTCTTGGTGAATATTTACTTCGCTCAAAAAAATATTTACTACCCTCGGCTGTAATTCTCGGAATAATCACTCTCCTACAATCGGCAGTACAAAAGATTGTCGTGCTAACTATCGTATATGGAAACACTTTATGGGAATCAATAGACCTATTTTGTAACTTTGTTATTCGTCAACTCCCCTTTTTTACATTAGAATCAATAGATGTAAACTTTAGCTTCTGGTTGATTACAATTTATATCTTACTACATTTAACCGCCGGTATCAGTATTGGATGGGTGGCTGCAAAAGTTCCGTGTTGGATATCAGAAGAAATAGAGCGGAAAAAAAAGATATACAAATTGGATGAAACTGTAAAATTTAATGATCTGAAAGTTAATCGAAGAAAGAAATCCTGGCTGAGAAAACCCTCCGGTGTGGCCGTTTTACTGCTTGCCGGTATTCTGATAATATTAAGTTATATTTATCCTGAAATATCTGAGAAACAAGCTGTCCAGGCTCTTGTCATGATTATTCGTTCTGTTTGTATCATGGTAGTTTGGTATATTATTATGAGCCCGATTTTGATAAAATTTTATAAAAGATTTCTGAAATCCAGGGAACAAAGCTATGCTAAAGAAGTGCAGAGAACGATTCAGATTCTACCAGTTTTGCGCTATATCATATACCAAACCTGGAATTTCAGCCGAAGTTACTCCGGTTTTACAAGATATAAAGTTTTTTTCTTATCAGTTATAATAAATATACTCTCAGCAGAATATTCTTCTAATGAAAACAATTAATATCCTTACCGGACCAACACAGAGTGGAAAAACCACTCATCTCATCGCCTGGGTCAAATATCATCGAAATAGCGCTGGTATTTTATCTCCCGTTATTCATAATCAACGTTTTATTTATTCAATCCTTGCCAATGATTATCGCCGATTGGAATCGATCGATGATCTGGTTGTCGACAAGGAAATTGTAAAAATCGGTAAATATTCATTTCTGCAATCAACCTTTAAATGGGCAAGGGAAGAACTGCATGCGGCACTTGAACATAATCCGCCCTATCTGGTTATTGATGAAATAGGACCGCTTGAACTGTCAGGTAAGGGGCTGGAGCCGATGGTAACAAACATCCTGCAAAGTTATAAACGATCACCTGAACATCGTTTAGTACTTGTCGTACGCGAAAACCTGCTCGAAGAAGTCATTTCTCATTATGGCCTCGATGATTTATATCTGACAGATCATAACTTCCTCAGCACGCCATAATATCTCATAACATACAGAATTGGCATTTTATCTTTCAACATTATTAATAATATGAACATATTTTTTAAATCATTGTTATTTCTGTTGCTAGTTTATATTCATATATGTAATGCACAAGACTCCGTCCGGGTAAGTACCAATGATATGGGTGCGCAGGAATATATCCTCAGTGAGGATAAATATGATAAAGTGCTGAAAATGGCCATACAATATGACATTATGAAACGGCGAATTGAATTGTTAAATGAACAGGTGTCATTGTTGTCACAAAAATCAATTCTGTCAGACAGCGCCCAGACGATTCGTTCACTGGAAGCCAAATTCTGGTATGAGAAACTGCATCAAAATGACAAATTGCTTGAGGAGGAACGGGTTAGAGCGGCAAGTTTATGGAACTCAAAAACACTTTGGTTTACTATAGGGGCATTAACCGCATCAATTGTGTATATAACCAGATAATAATTTAAAATTTATAGTTATTATTAAAATCTATTTTAGGTTTTTAGTTCCAAGCGATTCTTCTATGATTCTAAGTCAACCGGGGATTTTTAGTTTCCTCTTTTTGGCGAATTTAACATTAAGCGGTACAGATGGTTAAACTGGTGCATTTCTCTTTTTGAGAAGTTCTTTAGTTCTGCGCTTAGCATTTTTTAGAATTTGTTTTTGAATCCGCATGCTGATGCGATTGTCGTGTAAAAGCATATATTATCTCATCTATATTATTTGTCTTACTTATAATTATGGAATTAATATATTTTTAACATATTTGTTTTGCTTTTAGATGATTATTTTATATTATTAGTAACGTATCTCAAATTTGGGCGACTTATGCGGAATAGCTATGTGAAATTTTGTTTAGTTCGTCCGCATATCAGGCATTATCAATCTATAAAAACTAATAAAATACCTACTTGTGAAGTGATAGCTGAAAAGTTAATCTAGTTGTAATGTAGTTGATCTTGATATAAAGACTCATTCCGCTCACTTATAAGTTAGCTACAGCAAGATAACAATGGAGTGTTTGAACTAAATGACACTAAAAGGAAATCTTCTTGGGGCTCCCCGTGCTGAAGCTGATCAGGAGATGCTTAGCACAGCCTTTGTTCAATCTCATGACTACAGAGCTCTTACTCAAACAAATGATTTCAACTTTGTGGTAGGCCGACGAGGGACAGGGAAAACCGCGTTATTTATCAAGGTATCCGAGTTTTTTCACGATGATAACCACGTCTATTTGTACAAGGTTACTCCAGAAGAGTATTCCGCACTTTCAGTTCGAGCAGTGTTGGAGCGATTGGAAAATAACTATTTGTCAAATCGAGCTATTTGTAGGGTTTCGTGGAAAGCTAATCTATTGATTGGAATTCTCAAGGACCTGAGAACTCATTGGAAAATAGGCAAAACGTCTGATGACAAGTATTTACAAGGATTCTATTCGACCAATCAGGCACTCTGTAAGTTTGATACAATCAATCGATTTAGTGACCTTGTTAAGGTAGCTTCTGAGGAGGCAAATTCAAAATCTGAGATTCCCAAAAGAATCGCTGATAGAGTTGACCTATCCAAATTACAGACCGCGGTTCAGGCGAGCCTGGAGGCTCTTAATCTTAGTGTATTGTACTTATTCGATAATCTTGATGAAGGCTGGCTCCCTGGTCCCGAATCAGTAGCCATATTAGGCGGATTGGCTCTAGCCGCTGCCGATCTCCGTGACAGCAGAAGTCAAGTTCATTCAATTCTCTTCATTCGTGACAACATATTTAGGGCTTTGGCGACTTCAGATCCAGACTTCTCGCGTCATATCGAAGGCAACACTTTGAGACTTCATTGGAACGAAGAGTCTCTTTTTCATTTGGTTGCCGAGAGGCTTCGCGTTAGTCTTTCTCTAGCTGAAGTTGAGAATAATACCAAGGTTTGGAATCGATTCGCACAAAGAGGGCTTAAAGGAAGAGAGGGATTTGCTTCGTGTCTTCAATATACTCTATTCAGACCGCGAGATATTTTGGTTCTCTTGAACTCCGCGTTTTTAGTCGCTGGCAGGGCCAACCGGAGTGAGCTTATTGAAGAGGATATTGAAACTACTTCCCGTCTAGTAGCACATGATAGAATGAATGACCTTAAGCACGAATACTCACACGTCTTTCCAGGAATTGGACTTTTTATTGAATCATTTAAAGGACGATCAGCCAAGACAAATTATGCTACACTAATCGAGTTTCTCAACAGAGTTGTTAAAGAGAATCCCTATTCTGATAAACACGCTAGCGATTTTGCCGTGCTTGGTAGCGGAACGGAGCTCTTTAGCGCATTATATAGTGTGGGTTTCATTGGATTAAGTGAAAGCTCGACACCATCATTCTTATTTTGTCATGATGGTGCCCGATCCGACATTGTTGCCATTAAACCTGAATCTGACACAATGATTCATCCATGCTATTGGAAGGCGCTTGAAATTGAAGGTGACGACGTATCTCAAGATGTTATTGTGGAAATAACAGATGATTATAAAATTAGGGTAAATCCAGAAGCTCGCGAGCTTAGGGTGCAGATGCTTGGCCAGCTCATCTCTGAGTTGCCAGACCTGCCACTAGGACAAGACGGAAGTAGTCGCTTTGAGGAGTGGGTTTTTCGTTCAATAAAGATACTGTTTGCTGGAGATTTGACTAATCCTGAGAAGAAACCAAACAAGAATTCAGTTCAAAGGAGAGACATCGTTGCAACTAATATGGCAGAAAAAGGTTTTTGGAAAAGAGTTCTGGACGATTACTCATCAAGACAGATTATTTTCGAAGTAAAAAATTATGAACATGTAAAGGTAGAAGACTATCGCCAAGTTTTGAGCTACTCAGGTAAGGATTATGGTAGATTCGCAATTATTGTAAACCGGTCGAAGAATGAACTACATAACAAACACGAGCGAGATTGGGTAAAAGAGATGTATGATCACGAGCAGAATCTGATTGTATATTCACTCCCGGCGTCATTCCTTGCGCGGTGCATGAAGAAGCTTCGGAATCCGCAGAGAAGGGACTACGCTGATCAACAGTTATCTAAACGTTTGGATACTATAATTCGCCAATACATCACGTTGAAGCATTAGTTTTTGATGTCGGCGAATGATGGTATCTAAACAGGTGTTGCAGGAGCTAACATTGCATTCACTTGACGAAAGGGCAGGAGCGATCTTTTACCGTTGGGGCGTTTTCGCAGTTAATATTTATCATTGAACTAAGAGCATTGAATGTTTTCGCAAGTGATGCTCTTGTTATACCTTTTTAAATTGAGGGTAAAATATGTTGGAAAACACATCTAAACTGATACAAAGTATTGAGGAATTACTTGGCAAATTTGATTCTGTTGAATCCAGTTGGCATAAAAATACAATGGACGGATGGTTTCAAGATACAGTTGGATATGAGACTTTAACAACAGGGATTCTTAATTTAACCAAACATATATACGGTTATGGTCATCCAAATTTTCAAAGAATAATTAATTCATTAAATGATGTTTCTTTACATTCTTTGAAACAGATGAAAGGTGTACTAATTGGAACTAAATTTGATATTGAAAAAGGGTATCTTGACTCTTTAGAATCTAAGATAATTATTGAGATACAAACAAATTTTTTATCAACGGCAGCGGAGTTTGCAGAAAACGGTTCAAAAGATCAAGCGGCTATCCTGGCTTGTACTGTTTTAGAAGATTCTTTGAAGCGATTAGCGCAGAAAAATAATTTAACCGATTTATTAAGCAAAGAAATGCGGGTTGTTGCAGATGGGCTTTTTGAAAAAAATATTATTGAAAAATCTACACTTTCATCAATTTTGGGATTTAGAAATCTTAGGAATGCAGCATTCCACGCGCAATGGGATGAAGTTTCTCTTGAGAGTGTAAACCTTTTACTTGTTTTTTTAAATACTTTTATTGATCGATATAAAATTTAGTATAAAAAATGTAACTATAAATTCAAAGGTATAACAAATTGTTGTACGCGGAATTTTACGTGCGACGGTGAATTGGCAATCGGATAATTTTCCAACGCAAAATCCGGTAAACATATGTCGTTATACGTTTTAAGCCAGAATGGTAATAATGAATTTAACAACAAAAAATTTTGAGATATAAATGGTAAACGAAGAACATCTTAAAATTCTTAAACAAAGTACTGATATTTGGAATAATTGGAGAAAGAAAAATCCTGAATTAAGGCCAAATTTATCTAAAGCTAATCTAGTAGGTTTGAATTTCAATGGAAAAAATCTCACCAGAGTAAATTTTAACGAAGCAAAATTAACCGGATCAGATCTACGAGGAACAAGCCTAATTGAAGCGGATTTTAGAAAAGCGGAGTTATCTAATTCTAATTTTGTAGGATTGTATCTAACAGGGGTGAGTTTTAGATACGCGAATCTTACTAATGCCAATTTTATAGATGCAAATTTTAGTATGACAGATTTCCGCAAAGCAAATCTTAAAGGTGTAAATTTTTCAATGACTGACTTATCACTGATAGATCTAAGTGGAGCAAATCTTGTTAATTCTAATCTTAACGGTGTAAATCTCTATATGGCTAAACTAAATGAAGCGAATCTTAGTGGCGCAAATCTTATGGGAGCTTTGTTAGTAGATACTCATTTTGAGAATGCGAATATCTCAGGATGTAAAATATATGGGGTTTCTACATGGGACGTACATCTGAATGGTTCGACGCAAAAAGATCTAAATATTTCTCCATATAAAAAACCTTCTATTACAGTAGATAATCTTGAAGTTGCACAATTTATATATTTGTTACTTCATAATGAAAAAATACGCGATGTAATAAACACTGTGGCCAATAAAGCTGTTCTAATACTTGGAAGGTTTACGCCAAAAAGGAAAGCTGTTTTAAATGCTATTCGAGAGGAATTGCGTATTAATGATTACCTGCCTATTGTATTTGATTTTGAAAAAGCTCCAAATAGAGATTTTACAGAAATTATACTGACATTAGCCGGTTTATCGAAATTCATCATTGCTGATATTTCAGAGCCTAAGTCAATTCCTCTGGAACTACAGGTAACTATTCCTAATTTTAATATACCATATATCCCGATTATTCAAGAAGGGCAAAAACCATTTTCAATGTTTAACGATTTACAAACAAAATATAATTGGGTTTTGGCGCCTATAACGTATAAAGATATAAATGAACTGATAAATAATTTCAAAAAAGGTGTTTTAAAAAGAGCCGAAGAAAAATATCAAGAAATACAAATTGAGAAATCAAAAATTATACAAACTCCGATTTCAATAAGAGATATTAAGTAAAAATTAATTAATATGTCGTGTATTCTTTATAATATAGTTCAGTGTACAAGGCTGCGTATAACGAACGCATGAACCAGATTTGGCTATGTCATAAATTCTGCTTTTCTGCTTCGCAGGCAGAATTAACGCCATTTACGCCAAACAGGTTATGCGGAAGTTAGGTGTTTACTATGTTTTAACCAAATAGCACTTTTTTAAAATGGAGAATTATTATGGCAAGAGCAGTTCAAACCCAAAAAAGAATAAAGCTTTTGGATACAATCATTCGTAAAATGTCAAAACATGAATTATTTAGTGAAAATGTAAATAGAAGACACGATACAGAAGCACAAATACAAAAGGCTTTATTTTTAAGGTTACAAGACGAACTTCCAAAAATTCTTCAATCTCAATTTGGATTCACAAAGGAGAAGGCTCAAAAAACTGTTCATAAAGAATTCTTGTGGGAGAAAAATGTAAATACCACAGTCAACAATTTTACTTTTTTTGCAACCAACCATAGACCTGATTCAGTCTTTTCAATTGATAAAGAATTAAGAATTGCAATTGAGATTAAAAAAGGAGATAGTGGTTCAGCTTTGAGATCAGGGATTGGTCAAGCCTTAGTTTATTCAACGCAATTCGATTTCGTCATTTACTTTTTTGTTGATATATCACCAGGCTTTGACATTAAAAGTTCTTTTACTGGGAGAAAAGAGAAAGAACTTATTAATTCATTATGGCAAGGCCATAATATAAAATTTAAAGTGGTATGAATTATTAAATGTATAGAGCTGATACAAAATTTTTCTATCGTAATCAATTATCCGAGGAAAGGATTGAACTTCTAAAGAAATCGATGTCGTTATTTGAAATACCATCTAAGGGATTAGCTTTCATTCTAGAATCAGATGATTATTCATCATATATAAATGAAACATGGAGATTTCCTGCTCAATTTATTGACATTGAACATGGTGGTATTGAGGAAATGAGTCCAGATCATATTTTAGAATTAATGGAATCAAGGCAATACAGATATTTGTTATGGATTTCAAGACAGATTTGTGAAGGCGATCCAATTAAATTTGTTTGGATTCTATGTCACGAATTACGTCACATGGAACAGAGCCAAATAACATTTGATTTACTCATAATTAATAACTTTCTTAGACTTGCTTTTTCATTTATCATTTCAGAACCAATAAATTTTATTAATATTATTCCTACAGAATTAGATGCACAATTAAGAGCTTGGAAATCGGTAATCCAGATATTCAATGAAAAAGTAGCGACTAATTTTATTGAAGATAAAATTTTATCAAACGACAAATCATATGAAATACTAAAAAAATATACAGCTGATGATCACTTCGACGTTTTAAATTCTATTCTGAATTTCTTAATAAAATATAAGACAGATCTTAATAGATATATTGCAGAATCGGACGAAGAGTATATTAAAAATTATGATATAGATTTTTGGTGTGAAAAAATAAAATTGCTACAATTAAACACCTAACATGTATTTGTCCTTTAAAGTCAAGAAAAAATAGTATTCCAATGCGAAAAAATATATTTTTCGTGATTTCGTTCTTTGACTAACATTTACCGACAGTCTGGCTTGGATTTCTATAACGGTTTCTCAGACGATATGCAAATGTCTGCGACCAAACATGTATTAGGAGTCAATGCTCCGGAAATATTAACGTGAACCTTTACTGTCCCATTCAAAGGGATGGTTTCTCACCTGTTGGTGGAACCAGTTAGTTACCGGGCTCAGCAAGGCGCAGACTTTTGGAAAAGTTAGTCATTATATTTAAGACCCGTGCAGCCTGTCCAATCAATGCGTAGCAGGTTCGGGATCTGTCCATGATCATAGCCTCATATAAAATGATTGTGCTTTTAAGCACAATTTAATTTAGGAATGATCGCGAATGGACTTGTCCATAACTGACCTGAGTTAGACTTATGGCTCAGGCGGCACGGTCTTTAATTTTTAGAAAGTGTTGCATATTAAAAGCTTGTTTATTCTTAAGCATATAGTATACAGCCCGTCCAATTTTATGTGAAATGATAGCCAGTGCCCGTGCTTTGCCGTGTTTATTTTTTAGTTTAAGGTGAAAATCTTTTATTTCTTGTTTCTCACGGATCAGCAGAAGTGTGGCTTCGGAGAAAGCCCATTTGAGATAAGCATTACCAATTTTACGATTACCGGAACCTGTTACTTTTCCGGCGGATGTCTTTTGAGGTTTGATCAGTCTTGAATATGAGGTAAAGTTTTGTACGCGCTCAAAGCGGTTGATGTCATTGATCTCATACAGTAACACCATGGCAAGAATTTTGCCCACGCCTGGAATAGTATGCAAAAGGTAAAGATTATTGGGATCATGTTCTTTGGCATGTCTGGTTAAATAGAGTTCGACGTCATTAAGTAGTATGTCATACTGTTTGATTAAGGTCAGATTCAGTTCAATACTTTTACGAACACTAACATCTTCAAATTGTTCGCTAATTCCGGCCCGGTTTCTTTTTCTGGAGATGCATTTATTAAATTCAGGCAGATTATATTGGCTGCGTGTGTTCTGGATGTGAGAGAGCAGTTCGGAACGTTTGTACATAAAATGCATACGACGACGAAGCAGATCCCTGGTAGATCGCATCTCAACCGGATAGACATAGGCCATGGGGATCATGCCACCACGTAGCAATACAGCAATTTTGCGAGAGTCAATTTTGTCGTTTTTTGTTTTAGCACCGTGAATGGCTTTCATGTACAGGGCGTGACCTAATATGAAGGGTATATTTTCTTCCCGGCAGAGATCGGCGATCCAGTACCATGTAAAAATACATTCCACGGTTATTGCGATATCGGGCAGAAATGGTTCAATGATTCGCAGCAAAGCTTGTGGTGAGGTTGAAATGTTTTTGTGTACGAGAATCTTTCCTGCTTGATCTAAGATACAGATATACATATTTTTGGTATGCAGGTCGATACCACAATAATATGGGTGTTGTTCTGTGTAAAAACGCATCTTGTCCTCCTATGGTAAATTTATGGGTTCACCCGAAGATGGTGATGTAACTTTTAAAGGACAAGAATAATATCAATGCAATGTAGCAGACGCCTTCAGCTATGGGCTCTATTTAACTCTTTACCATCGCATAGCGTTTGGCGCTGCTAATTGCCAGTCGTTAGGCATTTTAAATTAGCAGGCTTTTTAGGAAGTTGATATGAGTATAAACACACATGCATTAGGTAAAATTTTTATTTCACATTCATCTGCCGATAAACCCTTTGTTCGTTCACTATCAGAAAAGATAAATAATTCAGGTTATTCAGTTTGGTTAGACGAAAGAGATCTGATTGTTGGTGATCCTATAGCAGAAAAGATTAGTAAGGCAATCGAGGAAGCTCGAATAGTATTTGTTGTAGTATCAAAAGCTTCTATCGCCTCAAAATGGTTAAAGTATGAACTGAATATTGCTACAGACAGAATGATCCAAGGGGAATGCCGTGTTATTCCAGTTATCAAAGAAAAAGTAGAGCTTCCTCCTGAAGTAAAAGGACTATTGTATGCAGATTGTACAAGTGGAATTAAAGATGGAATTAGGGCTATTTTAACAGCCCTTGAGCATGAAACTAGGCGGCGAGCATGGGAGATATTTTGGAGACGAGCTGAATCTCTTATTGAGCAGATTTTCGAGCATACAGGCTACGTATCAACAGGTGGTGAATACAAAGGTGATGATTATGAAGTAATTTACCTTCCGATCAAGGATGATGATGAGAATGAAGTAACAGTTGTTTTTGAGAGTGTATCTAACTATCTAGATAAATTAGAGCCATTATCAGAACTTTGGTGGAGTGAGTATAAGGAAGCCATGCTTGAGCTATCTGAAAGCTATTTTCTTTTGTTAACTCAGCGTCCGTTTAATCTCCAAGTGGGCCACACTCATCCAAATTCATCGCGTGTGCATCATTCAGCTTTCAAATATGATCATTTAGATTTCGTTACTTCAGATTTTTTTGTTGTCGATCTTAGTGGTATTGATAACTTAGATGAATGTAAGAAACACATGCTAATTGCGAAAGAACTAATTCATAGCACTGTACATATTCGTGTCAAAGAACTTAGAATAGTTCGTTCTAAAGGTAATGCCTAACAATCTGCTCATCGTGTCAAGATAAATCCGGGTCTTTGGGATTCCCGCAAACGGGATGAAATTGGACATTATTATCCAGTGGGTGCGTACTGATCATATCCGACGCAAGTCCCACCTACTCAAAGCCTAACCAGCAGGGTAGTAGAGAACCTCACGTGTCCCGAGTACTCGGGATAACGGGAGTACGAAGCTGAGGTAAACAAGAATGCCCCGATAAATCGGGATCTGCGATAGGCTTTCGTGCGTCACTGAGCCCAGAAATATGTATAGTCGTGGCCATTAGATAATCCGCCAGCTGGCGGAGAAAACCGACCGTTATGGAGGCCACTCGTTTGAGTAGCTACTTCGCTCTGGCAACACGTTCTGAACATCCAGTTGGTCAATGACCAACCAGCCCAATCGAACCGCCTTGGTCCCGTCTCTGCGGGATGCCCGGTGGTGTGGGAGGAGCGGGGTCGTGAGGCCTCGCCATATCCCGATTAGGTCCACAAAATTCATTTATAATAAAGAGGAAATTTCTTTATGAAGGATCTTATACCTATTGAACGAATTACTAGTAAAATTTATCGAATACGGAATCAAAAAGTTCTTTTAGATCAAGACATAGCTGATCTTTATGGTGTTGAGACGCGACATCTAGTTCAAGCAGTTAAGAGAAACATAAATAGATTTCCGGATGATTTTATGTTCCAATTATCAAAGGAAGAATTTAAGATTTTGAGATCACAAATTGTGACCTCAAGTTGGGGCGGTCGAAGATATCCTCCCTATGTCTTTACTGAGCAAGGTATTGCAATGCTTTCCTCAGTTCTACAAAGTGAACGTGCAGTCAATGTAAATATTGCAATAATGAGGGCATTTGTTCAACTGAGAAAGCTAAGTTATAATTATACTGAACTACATAAAAAAATAGAAACAATTGAACGGAAGTATGATAAACAATTCAGAGTAGTTTTTGAAGCAATTAAGCAATTAATTGAAACTCCCAAAAAACCCAAGGGTAAATTTGGATTTCGTAAAGAGTGAACCTTTTGTGTACCTAACACATATTAAAGGTCCAAAGTCCCGCCAGCGGGCAGCCTGCCCGCCAACTGGCGGGGATCTTCGACAAGCAAAAGAAGTCCTCCTGTTCGCCCCGGCTGATCCGCGGTGGCGGACACTAAACATCCCGACATGAACATGTCGGGAGATCTGTTGTTTTTTAAAAAGTTAGGACATGCCGTAACTTGATACGATACCAGAATTACTTTACATACTCGGATGTTGTTCTATTCAAGAGCGAAATGGCTGCATCTTTTTCTTGAAT
>JAGLYF010000047.1 GCA_023132435.1 Calditrichia bacterium
GAATAACCCCTAAAAAATTGCTGAGAACTCGGGAATACTGGATGCTGGATGGCAGAGATCTATTCCCCCTTAGGAAAGGGGGGTAGGGGGTTGTCTTCTCTCGCAAAGTCGCCAAGACGTAAAGAATTCATTGTTTTTTCTTCGTGTTCTGTTAAAATTGATAAAACCTTAACAACAAATTTCGTTAATGGCTGCTTTGGCCGAGAAAATTATTTATCGTATTCTCAACCACACCCCAGGGGACAATAAAGGGCTTATCTAAGATGGTAATTATTATTTTCCCCTCATGAACACGCATTGACCCTTTGATGCCATTCCAGTTGAATTTGCCATAATTATGTTTAATTGTAAATGAAGCTCCGTTTTTCTCCGCCATTTCCTGAGCATGTTTTAACAAATCACCGGGTCTTGTGGTTAATTCATATTCAAAGATCTTGGACATCTTTTTTACCTCCCGAAGATCTGAAATCTGAATTTCCCATACTATCGATCTTCCAATACAAAATTTTTAATTAAAGATTTTGTAAAACTTTCATTTAATATTAATTCTCGACTGGATTTGAGTTAAACTTGAATGATTTTATCCACGAATTACACGAATAATTATTTATATATCTTTAAAAAAGAGATTTAATTGTAAATCCAATTTAACAATATTGACATAATTCCTATAAAAACAAGTCTTTGCATCGCTGCGTCGTTGCGAGAAATGAATTATCCAAATTATTTACTTTTTAATTTTTTGTATGGAAATTAATTTTACTAAAATAGTATAAAATGTATTTACCATAGTGATGAAATAGAACGCGGATTACGCTGATGACGCGGATTCTCGCGGATGTAATTTTTCATTTTTCTGATCGCAGGCGAGAAGTCGAATTTTTTTCGAATATATCACCATTGGGAAGAGAAAAATAATCACCTTTTTCTGATTTTTTACCCAGATCAGAAAAAAAACGATAGACAAAAAACTCAGCCGCATCTTCTTCAATATTAAAGGATGCCCTGATATCGAGTACTAATCTTTCCGCAATATTTAGTTCTTTTTTCCTCAATTTTGAACTCACTTTATTTAACATACCACTATTTATTATTATCGGGGGGAAGTAGATAGACATTAGGAGAAGTGTGTTTTTGTTTTGGATACTGGAAACCGGATGCTTGATGCTGGATGTTTTATGCTCACTGCTCGATTCTCGCTTCTCGTTCCTCGCATCTCGCCGCTCGTTTTTTAATAATGATTTCGGGACCAGAAAAATCTAAAAGGTTTACGGCATATTGATCAATAATTCTCAAATAAGCATATTATATACACCCTTCATTATTATTTTTGATTACTATTATTTTAGTTACTATGATAGTAGAAATAAATTATACACACATAACGTTTTATTGAAATTCACCTTGAACGAAAGAAAGTAATTAGTGGTTTTTATTAGACAGGTATCAAGAAATGGTCAGATATACGCTTAAAACAGAAGAAATTGTCAAACAACTGAACCCATTGTTTAAAAAAATGATCAGCGATGAGGTTGTTGATCGGAGCCCGGAGGAAACAGAACTGTGCAAAATACTATTCAGCCGGAATGTTCTTTTCCTGCGCACCTATCTTGGGTTTTCAGCCAAAGGGGCTCCTTACGATCAGATAGAATTTGCGGATCTTATTGGTGTTTCGGCTGCCGGATTGCGTCGTTGGGAAGCCGCCGAGGTAATTCCGAATGAATTATCCTTACGGGCGATTGCCCGGTTTGCCAATCACGTCCTGAAAACGCCAATACCTATCGAAAATGCACACTTGTTATATCGTAATCTTGTAACTGAACTTACCTTATTACGAATGGGATCACACAATGCTTCCTTTCAAAATCTCAGCAGTGAACAACAGCGACAATTTGCTTCGTTCTTAAATAATAATATGGATCTGGTCCTGGACTATTTTATGCAGGAGACTCAGGAAACGCGGATAAATTATCAGGTACTACTTGAAAATGCCCTCGTGGGTATATTTCTCCTTAATAAGGAAAAAAGAGTAATTTATTCGAACCAGGCCTTGAGAGATATGACCAGCTATACACAAAAAGAGGTCGAGGAAATGGATATTGAATCAATTATTCATCCCGATGATCTGGAAGATTCAAGAAGACAAATAAAAGAGAGATTAAGTGGTAAGAAAAAAAATGAAAATTATATATTTCGACTACGAAATAAAGATGGACATTACTCGATTTGTGAAGGATTTTCTTCCCGCGTCATATCTGAAGGAGAACCGGCGATATTAGGGGTTGTTCAGGATATAACTGAAAGGATCGAGGCAGAAAGAGCGCTTATAGAAAGTGAGGAAAAATACCGCCAACTTTTCACCAAGATGTTTACAGCATTTGCTCTTCATGAAGTTATAACGGATAAAAATGGTAAACCGGTGAATTATCGCTTTTTGGACGTGAATCCTGCCTTTGAGAAAATGACCGGTTTGAAGGCCAGGGACATCATCGGAAAAACGATACTGGAAATTCTGCCAAACACGGAACCTTATTGGATTGAGAAATTTGGAAATGTAGCGATCACCGGTAAACCCGATACCATAACAGAATATGCGCGTGAACTGGATAAGTACTATGAGGTTCACGGTTATAGTCCGAAAAGGGGTCAATTTGCTGTTACATTTATTGAGATACCGGGTAAAAAAGGAAGAATTAAGGAATAAATTTATTTTCTTTCCGTCTGTCAAAAACCACTAAAAATCCTGATCCCTGGATAATTGTAAGGGTTAAATCCTAAATTTGATTTTGATATTGAGAATAAAAAGCAAAGCCCGCCAGCTAATCTACTGTATCCCATTAAACCGGGATGGATCCACAGCACTTAAATTTCTGGCGACCAACCGAACGGGCTTAACCTATTTCAACCACACAATCACTATGCAAGAATTGATGCATATAATTATTTATCGCACTTCTGCTTATAAATCGTATGAACAGTAGACAACAGTACAAAAAATTACACAATATTTAAAAAACGCCACTAATTAGATACACAACTATTTTTATAATTTGCATTTAATAGTAGCGTTGATTACTATTAATATACATTTTAATTACAGATGTGTCAATACTATTCTGGATTTCTCATAACAGCTATTTAATAAAATATCAGGGAATCAAAATGGAAGGTATATAATGAATGTGAAATGTATGACAATCGATTAAAAGATTTTCTAAGGATTTATTTACAAAATTTTCCTATCCAATTTGAATTAACTGTCATATATTTGGCAGGCAGGATGTCAATCGATTAAAATCAGGATTGAATTTTTTATTTTGCCGGGGAAAACATATGGAATTAGAAACAAAAATAAATAAAGAATCCAAATTCAGAATCCACACGCTTACCGGTGAATTTGATTTCGATACTCTCTTTGAATTTCTGGTCGGTGTATATGATGATCCAAACTTTGATCCGGATCTTAATTCTGTGTGGAATTTAATCGATGTGGATGAAATTGAAAAAATCGGCAATGATCAGATACAAAAAATTGTTGCCTATGTTAGCTGGAAACGGGAAAAATATGGTAGTATGAAAACGGCCATTGTGGTATCCAGCAGAATACATTATGGCATTGCCCGGATGTATGAACAGAGTCTGGAAGCGGCCTCTAAAAGTGAAATAATGGTTTTTAGAGATTTGGAAAGTGCGCTGGAGTGGATTACTTGATGCTGGATACTGGTCGGAGCGAAGCGGAGATCCCGAGAACTCGGGAATACTGGATACTCGTTTCTCGCAGTTGCCAAATCTCAGATATTTTTTTCTACAATTTTTACCTTTTTGATATCTTTTTCACCGATTCCCTGATCATAAGCCATATTTATCATATGGATGTCCTTCGGATTTAGTTCCCACAAAGTGCTGCAATAGGCATCGACAGCCACACGGTCCGTCCCGGCCACCACTTTTTGCGGTTTGTGCAATTCACCTGGACCAAAGGGTCCGTTGGTGATAATAAATTCTGTGGCATCGACGACGCATAAAATCGGTTTGAGAACAGTATTTAAATCGGCGATACACTGATCAAGAAAAGCAATACTATCAGGATTTGTACCCCAATCTTTTTTGTGAAAAGCACGATTATTAGCTGGTGAATTTAAACCCATCATATTTTTAAGGGTACCGGTAAATTTGTTTCCGGCATGGTCTTTGGTAATCGGAATGGTAATAAATCCATCAAACAGTTTTTGTACCGTATTGAGGATTTCTTCTTTATCGGATTGAGCAAAGCTGGGAGTTATGAAGAGGAAGAAAAAGAAAAGAATAAATACAAGTGTGATCTTGGCCATAATTTTTTCTCCAAAATGTAATAATATAAAATAAAGTATTGATAATCGATTATCCAATATATAAAATCTAATATCAAAGATCTTATTTAAAAAAAATAATACAACAGGAGACTATAATGGCTTTTAATCTTGATGTTTTGAAAATCGATCCGGCGCAGGAATTGGAAAAACTGACAAAGTTTATTATGGAGCAGGTAAGAGGAGTATTTCGTAGAAAAGGGATCGTAGTCGGTTTGAGTGGAGGTATAGATTCGGCCTGCATGGCTGCTATTGCGGTACAAACGGTCGGAAAGGAAAGGGTGGTAGGTCTGGTTCTTCCTGAAAAGGAGTCCAATCCGGTTAGT
>JAGLYF010000048.1 GCA_023132435.1 Calditrichia bacterium
GTGTACTCAACTATTCCTGGCGGGATGAATTTGTACAAAAACTGATCCCGGAATATAAACCGGGATATAAATATAACATTACGCTACCAACCGATCTTTTAGAAAGAGATTCGTATAATTTTTACCGTTTGCAGGTGCAAATACCCGATGGGGAGTTAAAATCAGTACGTCTTAATCTGGATGAATTCAGGACGATTACCTCCTTTGCCAATATAAAAATACGAGCGAGAATGCTACATCTTTATAACGAAGCAGAACGCCGCAGCCTAGTGGTTGCCGGTACAACCAACCGTACAGAATTTATCTTGGGGGATTACTGTAAATATGGGGACGGGGGCACTGATATCGAACCGTTCTCCTACCTCTATAAAAATCAGATTTATCAGATATCAGAATATCTGAATGTGATTCCGGAAATTATCAACCGGCAACCCAGTCCCGATACCTTCAGTCTGCCGGTAAGTGATCAGGAATTCTTTTTCAGGATACCCTTTGACAAGCTGGATTATCTGCTCTATGCCTGGGAGAATGAGGTGCCATCAGAAGAGGTAGCTAACGTATTGGATTTATCAGAAGAAGCTGTAAAAAGGGTCTATAAAGATTTTACCTCTAAAAACCGTGCAACGGCTCATTTGCGGGAGATGCCTTATACGCTGGATTAAGCTGGATGCTTGATACTGGATGCTTGATACTGGATGCTGGATGCTGGTCGGAGCGAAGCGGAGATCCCGTTACTCGGGAATGCTTGATACTGAATACTGGATGGTAGATTATAAACGTCATCCCGGAGGGATCTTTGCAGTTGCCGGTAGAGGACAGGCTGATCCGCCTTTCGGCGTGATTCGTAATTTATTTGTGAAATAGTTTTACAGATCATTCGAATTTCTGATCATATTTTCTTATTAAGTTCTGAAAGCGGGGATTATCAGATAGTCGATCATATAGCGGATTTACCTTAAGCCAGTCTACGGACATCCATGAAGGGATGGTAAATAACATTTCGATTTGATCTAGCGCAGCATCTTCGTCCCCAATAATTAGATAAATCAGAGCAAGATCCTCTGCAAAAGGCAGGCCGTAGGCCGCATCTTTGGATATGGGCAAAAAAGTTCCACTGCCTTCCTACCCTCGCGAAGGGCTTCTTTCTCGTGTCCCAATGAGGCATAGACTATTCCCAGAGCACTGTGGTAACGTGGATCTTCAGGCCATTTTTCAACCTCAGTTTGCAAAAGTACCAGAGCGTCCTGATACCCAGCCGAGGCCAGATCTGGTTTTCCCATAAAATCGTAGATTATTGCCTCCATCATGGATTTGGGTCTCGTCCACATTTTATTGCGGATCCAGGTACCCTCATATGCAAAAAGACGTTCTAATGCATGTTCATATTTTCGCTAGCCCACATCCTGCCAGAACCACACCCATGGAACCCAATGATAATCCGGGCGCACCGCTTCAATAGCGTGTTTTGATTCCTCATTTGCACCTTTCCAGCTCCAGTTAACAAACGCTTTATACAGATAGGGCCAGTTTTCGTTTGGGGCCAGGGCGATGGCCTGATTACACATGTCAATGGCTCGGGAATACCGTCTTGTGAACCAGTAATACATCGTAAGATGGGTGGGCAGTGACGCTTCTTTCGGACTCAGTTGAAAGGCCTTCTCAATAGATTCAATGGCTTCCTCCCAGCGTCCCTGGGTTTCGAATAAGTTTGCTTTCGCCTCCAAAATTCTGGGATTGTTGGGAATCATTTTTTCGGCAAGAGTCCACTTGATAAGTGCCTGCTCCGTATCCCTGTGGGCCCAGAGATAGTAATAACCAAGAGACAACAGTACTTCAGGTGAATCCGGCGCCAGCGCTTCAGCCTGATTAGCGGCCTGTGCTGCACTGGCTAAGCGTTCTTTAGAAAGATCATGTCTCAGGAAGTAAAGGCGGGCATGGGCGTTGGCCAGTCGGGCATAGGCAACAGCAAAATTGGGATCAAGTTCAACGGCGCGCTGGTAGCTCTGAATCACCCGCTTCCAGTTGTCGACAGTGAAATGAGGACTTCGGGCATAATGACGGCCCTGAAGGAATGCCTGGTATGCCTCAAGATTGTCAGTAGGCCCCTTTTCAACAGTTTGTTGTTCTGATTGCCTGAGTGTTATACCAAGCTGCTGCACGACCCTCATGGCGATCTCGGATTGAATAACAAAAATGTCTTCAATCACGCGATCAAAGGATTCTGCCCAGAGCTCGGTATCGTCAGAAACGCGGATCAGGCGTGGCGTGATTCTTACACGGTCACCTTCCTCGACAGAGTAAGCCCAACGGACGGTACCGGCAATAATATATTCAACATTTAGCTCCTTCCCTACCTGTTTTGTTTCCCATGCCTTTTCTGCATAATGCATCGCACTGTTACGCGAAATAACACCGATGCTGCTGACAGTACCCAGACGACCGGTGATCTCATCGGTGATCCCATCAGTAAAATAGGTATCCTCCGTGAGCCCCAGGTTTTCGAAAGGTAGGACCACCAACATCTTTCGATCCAATTCAGATGCTGTCTGATACTTTGGCAGAAGTACATAGAAAATCAAAATAATGGTGATGATCGTTAATAATATTCCAAACAAAATATAAGATATCGTTTTTTTTCTTTTCAGCTGTTTTTCAGGTTGAGGGCGCAGAGTGCTCATTTCCGGCTGTTGTATCAACCGGTGAAGATCTACAACAAAGTCTTCCACATGCTGGTAACGCTGGGCAGGGTCTTTTTGCAGGCACATGCTGATTATCCGCGCCAGTTCTATCGGAACATCGTTAAATAATTCTGTCACAGATTGTGGTTCTTCATGAACGATAGCATATAACACTGCCTGATCATAGTCGCCTTTAAATGGCGGCTGGTTGGAGATCATCTCAAAGAGAACCACACCCAGTGACCATACATCAGAGCGATGATCGACTTTATGCCCCTGCGTCTGCTCCGGAGACATATATGCTACCGTGCCCAGAGTGGATCCTTCTTTTGTTAGTTGAGTCTGTCCTGTCAGCTTAGCCAGACCAAAATCCAGAATTTTCACTACGCCGTCTTCCGTGATGAAAACATTGGCCGGTTTGATATCTCGGTGTACAATTCCTTTCTTGTGGGCTTTCTCTAAGCCCTGAGCGATCTGTATGGCGATATCGATGGCTACCTCAATTTTTAATATACCTCTTTGGATTTTATCCTTCAGGATTTCACCCTCATAACAGGCCATGACGATGTATGTTTGTCCATCCTCGGTTTCATCGATCTCATGGATATTGCAGATGTTATTATGTTCCAGTGCAGATGCGGCCTGAGCTTCGCGGATAAAGCGTTGTTTAGCCTCGGGATCGCGGGTCAGTTCCGGGGGCAGAAATTTAAGGGCGACGGTTCGCTTGAGCTTGGTATCTTGGGCTTTGTAGACCACACCCATACCACCGGCACCGAGTTTTTCAATGATTCGATAATGTGAAATGGTTTTACCTATCATAATATTTTATTCTGTTATATTAATCAAATTAAAAACCATAGGCCAGGCGCATGGTAACTAACCGGCCGAGCTCCGCTGCCTGAATAAATTCCCGATGTTTATAATTAAGAATGTTTTTCGCCGATATGGTCAGACTAAGCCCTTCTGCAAAAGTAAAGGGATAGGTTATTGATACATTGACTAGATTGTAAGAATCAATATTTCCATGATAGATAGCGGATTTTACCCGATAGCCATCAACATAACGATAACGTAACTCCCCTGACAAGCCGGTATGAAGTTCGCTGAAACGCAAACCAAGTGAGCCTTTGTGCTGGGGAGCATTCAACGATAAATCACCGAATCCTGCCAGATCTTCAAAATAATTCTTGCTCAGATAACTGTAATTACCGAAAAGACTGATATTACGATTAACAACATACTTAACGGAAAAATCAATGCCCCAGTATTCAATATCACCGGCATTGGTTGGCGCCAGCAGAAGTTCAGTGCGATCCCATGCTTCTTTGGGTGTTACTGTGCCTAACGGAATCTCCGACATTTCTTTACTTAATATAGCGGCCAAAGCCTCGGCTTCTTCCGGAGATAAACCGGCGGCAATGATATAAGGCAAAATATATTCGTGAATGTCTTCCTGGTTTAAAAAGGTATTTGGCGTAAACAGTTGTTGAGTTGTGATGAAATCTTTTATCTGAGAATAGTAGGCATCGATACCAACCTGAATATGTTCACCAACCACGCTTTTATAGCCCAGTTCAAAAGTCTGGTTGATGGTGGGAATTAGAGCAGGAATGTCTTTGACCTGTGCATCAGTGATCAGATTTAGTGTCCCGGTCTCAAGATCAGGTTGACGCATATCGCTGCCCACCTGTTCCGGATTTGGGGCCGGGATGCTGGCAAATAATTGCTCCAGAAGGGGCTGCTGAGCGGGATCTGCTCCGCCAATAATGACCGGAACAACCCAATCCCCCCAGAGAATACTTCCAGCCATCACCGGTATGGACTGGCCGGGTAAAACTGTGGAATAAAAGCTGAGACCAAAATCAGGATCACGTTCAAAGTTAAAACCGGTCTCCGGAACGCCAACCCCTCGTAAACCATAGGCATATTCTTCTAACCCGACACTTTCAAAACCAAATATATCATCGGTTACCAATAAATCCAGAAAAAGATCACTGGAGACCGGCGTACTATAAGCGCGGTTATAAGTTAAACGTAGCGTTTGATCAGGCTGAGGTGAAAAAACCAGACCGGCACGCGGAGAAATTACCGGATCCTTAAGTGCACTGTGCCAGTCGACGCGGGCAGCCAGAATCAGATCGAGTACAGCTGGAATGAGTTGTGTCTCCGATTGTAAATAGCCACCGAATTCATCGATATCGGTTTTATCTTCATATCGACCAAAGATCGTTCCTTCAGATTCGGGCCTGGTTAGAAACATATCGGCACCATAGGTAAAGCGTTGAATTTTTCCTAATCGGCTGCTATGTTGAATTTCTGCGACAATTTTTTTGGAGTTATCGATCAGTGTGTCACGGTCTTCAATCAGGAAAGTGTTGCCGGCATCATTTTCATTAATATAGGCCTGAATAAAAAAATCTCCAACCGAAAGACGGCCCTGCAGATACGAGTAACGAAAATTTCTTGCCTGTACCGGACCATTATCTGTTAATTCAATATTTCGAATAGCCTGACTGATACCTGCGGTCAGATTGACGGAACCACTTTTACCGAAAAGATAATCGAGGCGTAATTCTCCGTTAAAACGTTCTATCCGTTCATCCGGTGTCTCGAATGGATATGGCCAGTCTTCGGCCATTAGGTACTGGCCTGATATTTTATATCCAAACTGTTCACCAATTACGCCCGCATTTCTGAAAGTCGCCTGTAACAGATTATTTTCGCCGGCTGTGATTGATACATTGGTTCCGCGAGAGGCAAAAGGAGATTTGGTAATGATATGCAGAATTCCATTGGTGACATTGGGCCCATAGAGTGCCGAGCCGGGTCCCAGAACCACTTCTATACGGTCAATGTCCTCGGTGATCTGGGGCATAAGATAGGCTACATTGGCGCGTAAGGAAGGCAATCCGGCAATCCGGTTATCCGTAAAGGTGCGCATTTTTCCTGTAAATACGTCGTTCAGGCCACGTGCTACGTAATCCTTCTGCATCATCCCTTTCTCAACCATGTCGATGCCGGCAACTCCAGTGACATAATCAACCGGTGTCAGTGTATTGCGTGGTTCTTCTGTTTTAAGATTGATGATAGTAACGGATGCCGGCGCTTTGAGCAATTTTTCATCGATCCTGGATGCAGTGGTAACAATTGTACCAGCGGTCAGAAGCTCTTCTTCCAACTGAACTATCACTTCTTTTCTCTCACCGTCAGCCAACGCCTCCAGACTTTCCAGCCGTTCCCGGTAGCCTACATAGCTAAGTTTGAGGTAATAGCTTCCGGGTGAAATGTTTTCTAACTGAAAATTTCCATGAATATCGGTATAGACACCGGTGACAAAAACGGAATCCTGAACAGAATACAATTGTACAACAACATTGGCAAGTGACTGGGAAGTACCAGCCCTGAAAACCTTGCCGGTTAGATCTGCAGTTTGTGCCTGGCAGGGAAGAATTCCACTAAGGATCAGAAAAAATATTAAACAGGAGACAAAGCACTTCATAAATACCCCCAAATTCTTTCAAATTAAGGGTGAGTATTTACGTTAAACGTTATATAACTATAATTTCAGAGCGTTTAACCAAACATAAAAATGAAACCTTTTGCAAGTGCGATAAGAATATAATAAAAAATCTGAATCAGTTTGAAAAATCGAATTCAATAGTAGCATTGGAAGGAATATACGATAAACTAAACAGGAATGGGTGAAATGGCAAGGAGAATTTTGAAACTCGTTTCTCGTCGCTGGTTACTCGTTCCTCGTTTCTCGATTCTGGGTAATAGAAACTAATTGTCATCCCGCAGGGATCTTTTCAGTTTAATAAAACCGTTTTCACGAAAGTAATCTATATCCTCCTGGGATAAACTGTATGGCTGATCAAGTTGGGATTTGTATTCTTTCTGCATGATAATACCTTTGTGGTAAATTGTTTTTCGTTTGTAATTGACAGGGTGATATGTTAGGTTG
>JAGLYF010000049.1 GCA_023132435.1 Calditrichia bacterium
TTAAAAGGAGTTATAAAATAATTATTTCACAAGTTTTTAAAATTATACATATTATTTTATACCTTTTTGTATTATAAAAATTTAAGATCCGGGAAATTATAATGATTAATTCGAATATCGATAAACTGGAAAAATTTTTAAAAAGTAGATTTGGATTTCAGATTCCGGATGGAATACAATTTAAAAAAATGTCTCGGGATAAATTAACATCATGGCTAGCCAAAGATGACACCGTCCTAAGCAGGGTGGTTAATCTATCTATGAATGATTTTTTAACAGAAGATTTTTTATTTAACAAACATATAGAAAGAGCTGTATCTGAGACGGTTGTCCAAAAGGGTCTAAAAATTTATATCGGGATTGTCTCGTTTGACGGCAGGGGCGAAGCGGCGTTAAGAACCGGTGGAAACACATTTAATAATTTAAAGAATCTCGAGCAACAGGGATTGATAACCAGATTTTTATCTTATCAGGGAGACAGAAATGATCCATCACCTTTATGCAAATTCGCCATTGATGAAGGTATCCGGGTGTTTTTTGTCGATGAAGTCAGTGTTGTTGATCGAAATCATAAGAAACTTCTCAGCAAAAAGGTAAGAGGCAAAACCGAAAATATTTTAAAGTTTCTATTAATGCTTGAAAAGGAAATTCAAGAGGAAAATTTAGATCCGAAAAAAGTTTTTGTCTTATTTCTGGACGATGATTACACCTTATTAGATGAAAGAGCCCACTATATACTTATTGCTTCCTGGGTGCTGTCTTTTGCTAAGTCTGGTTTTAAGGGATTGGGAAGATTGGTCAATCGATGTAAAGGGGTGGCATTTGTTAAAAACGGTGGTGTCAGAATAAATATCCCCACTTTTCTGACCAATAAAATAATTCGGGGAGATCGGGAAGTGATCAATAATTATCGCTCCTTAATTATTGAAGCCATCCGGCTAAACATCAGTCTCCATGAATCCTATAAAGATGTTAGTTTACATCAATTAAAACGCCTGGTTAAAAAACTAAAAGAATTACCTGCGGATTTGATTTTAACCCCTGAAAATTTACCCGGCGTTGTATCCGATAATGAAATAGAATTAATACGCGAAATAATGAAAAATTATTTTTATGCCGGAGGCAGAGTTACCAAACCATTCACCAGAAAAAATGTTCATGAGTCTGAAAACTTTCTAAGTTACTGGTTGGGATCGTTTACCTACATCTTGCACGGAGACCAGGGTACGACACTGGATAATTGGAAATTATTAAAACTGGGACAGGGTTATGCCTTTGAGTCCTCGGTAATTATTCAATTTTTAATGGATAAAAATTTTGCTGATAAAAGAGTAGTGGATATCAGAAACACCCCACACGCGCATCAACCGCAGGAGCAGCATCATGTGGAGGGTATGGAAGACTTGGTCAATCTGGTAACCGAGACTTTACGCGTTTATTATGGCAATTGGGATGTGGATTCTTTTATTGCTCGTTATCAAAAAAGAACACGGGTCAGCTGGCGCGCGGATGGCAGTTATTTAAGGTTGAAAGTAAAACCGGAGAAAGGAATTCTATTCTATCCGCCATCCTCTCAGTTGCGATTAGATTAGTGTGATCTTAATATGATGTCATTTTTAATTACTGTCTATCTTTCTGCATATCACCTGTTTTTTAAATCACCTTTCGATTTCTGTAATTTCCATATCGGCCTTTAATATTATTATTTATTTCGTTACAAGATGATTGGTCATGTCTCACCATAATAAGTTGACGAGCAACTTATTAAATTGATCATTGAAATATGGATACCCAGGAAATAGTTTTCATCACGATCTCCCTTATAAATTATCGGTATCTATGGGTAATATATGTTTACATTTGCCGGGAGTTGTCAAAGAAATGTCAAAATCCGAATATAAAGAAAATGATCCTGCTTCGATGATACCGGATGTTAGATATTCGCTGCTCGTCTCTTATTTTTGGGTTTTGGATATTTGTTGATATATACATATTAGGGCACGACACGTCGTGCCCCTACATTTATTAAATGATCATTGATGTTATGTGAGACGGCCCATCGGCCCGTCTCTACAATGGGCCCGAGGGGTTGGAAATTTCAAGATAGCCGATCTTATAAAATATGCGAAATGGTGTAGTCTTCAGATTTAAGGAAATAAAATTTTTATTCTGATTTTTCAGCTGAAGGTTTCGTAAAATGAAAATACCCAAAACCCGCGGCGAGAAACAGGTAAATAATAACCGTCGACCAACCAAGATTGTTTACAACAGCCCCCAGCTGGGCAATCAGCGCAACAATAAAACCGACTGCATCGCCGATAAAAAGAGCCCTGACAATGGCCGTACGGGCATCGGAATCAGCAGCATTTCTCGCAGTCCAGGTCAAAACCGCAAATCCAATTAAGGCAGCTCCAAAGAGTTCGCCAATATAGTTAATAGCCGGGTTTGGCTGAACACCATATAATGAAAGAACCTGCCAGGGAATTAGCACAAATGCAATCCCAAACAGACCGGCGATCACTGTGTTGATAACCATCAATATACGTAGGTTCATCGGAGACCTCCTTTAGTTATGATGATGTAAAATATTGTGTTGGTTAAACCACAATCTGTCTATTGAGGGTGGGAATCAACATGATAGAGTTGGAAATTGATATTCTGAACTTCCTCTGTACAGTGAACACCCAAACCAGGCCAACCGTCATGCAGATATCCAACTTTCCAGGCCCGGATAAAACAGAATCCATTTTCGGAGCAATACTCATTATCCTTAAGATTATACACAATTTGATATCCACCCTCTTCATTCGTCTGGGTTGAGGTAATGGTGTACATATACTCATCTAATTTTAATTTATATAAACCATCGCCCCAATCATCATCCCAATTATCTTCCCACCGCCACATCTGAACGGTAACACTATCCACCGGTGATCCATCTGATTGATACTTGATAATACCCTCGATATGAATTGTACGGGGATAATCAGATTCACTTTTGCATTTCCATGATGAAAAGACTATGACTAATAACAAAATATAAAGGATATAATTACTTTTTTTCATGTATATTGTCTCGGCAATGAATACAATTTATCTCTTTTCCGGAAAGTACTTTTTCTTGAATGCTTCGTGTTTTTCTTTTGCTACTATTAAAAGTTCCTGGAATTTGGGATCATTTCTTACAGGATCAAGAAAGGGATCATTGAGCATGAAATCGTAGCAGAAAAATCCGCCATTAATACTTTTTTCCAGAACCCGAACACAACCGGCTGTGTCTCCTAACAAACTATAATTTGCGGCTATTCGATAGATCATTTCAGAGTCATACGGATCTTTTTTTTCCCACTTGTGCGTAATCTGTAATCCCTTTTTATTTTTTTCTTGGATGAAAGACAACATACCCTGTGCTAAATATGCAGGAAAAGTCTCAGATTCTTGCTCAAATACTTTCTCAAAACATTTTTTTGCCATTTTAACATTATTCATTTTTAGATAAATATCGCCTCTGTTTGCATCCGCCCATGCCGTCAATGTATCAAGATTATAGGCATCCAAAGATTTTTGATATTTTCCAAGATATTTATACGTATGACCGATTGAGCGCAATCTGGTATTTGTAGGATCAAGTTCTAATGCCCTTTGGACATGCTTTTCAGATTCTTTTAACATGCCAACATATCTGTATAAATAACTCAGTCTAAAATTTACTGTTGCATCATTAGGATTAATCTTGTAGGCCTTCATGATTAGTTTCATTGCCTCATCATACTTACCTAATTCTGTATACTCACTACTCAAATCATGAAGAGCTGTAAGTAAATTATTGTTTAGGTCTAATGCTTTTAAATAATACTTTTCTACCATTTTCTGATAATCTCTGCCCATTAACAAATTTTGTTCAAGTGAACTCATGCGAAGTCCCAGTTCTGAGAATGCCGGTGCATAAGATGAGTCTATTGAAACGGATTTTTTTAATAACTCTATCGCGGCTGAATTTCCCTGAGCAGTCAGATCACAAGAAAGGCTGCGAAGATAATAATCATAAGCAACCGAATTCTTGGGGATATCTGCACGCATCCTGGCATATTCATCAGGGGACAACTCAATTTTAAGTCCGGTTATAACCTCCTCCGAAATATCATCGATCATTCTGAACGCATTATCAAATTGTTCTTCAATTTGATCCCGCCACAGAATTCTATTATTGGGAACATCTACCAGTTCAATATTCAAACGAATAACATTTCCATCCTTAAGATGATACCCTGATAAAATGAAATCTGCATTCAAATCCTGCCCGGCGGATATCGGATCAGTTAATTTACCCTTATAAATCCGTACGGAACTTGAAGGGCGTATGACGATGTTCTGAAGATAGGATAATCCGTCTATTATCTCATCAGCAAGTGACATACCCAGATAATCTGTCTCCGGATCGTTCCTTTCATTAATGAAGGGTAAAACAGCCAGGGATTTGAGGGATTCTTCCTCATAATTTTTGGGTGAAAATAATAAAAAGGATACCATCAATAAGATTATTGTAGTGATAATTCCCGCAAGAAGGTACAGTTTTTTTGAAAATGGTTTTTTGTTTTCTCGCTTTACCTCAAGACATTTTTCCAGATCGTATTTAATTTCACTGCAATCCTGATATCTTTTATCCTTGTCTTTATCTATCATCTTAGTCACAGTGTTACGTAGATGAGAAGAATACCCGGCTTCAATTTCGTGATACAGTTTAGGTTCTTCATTTAAAATCGCATAGTGCACAGCTGATTCATAGTCACCGCTAAAAGGTGGTTCTCCGGTAAGCATCTCATAAAGGACAACCCCGACGGACCATATATCGGACCTGTGATCCACGTCCTCACCCTGGATTTGTTCCGGTGACATATAATGAACTGTTCCGAGTGTTGAACTTTCCTTGGTAAGTTTACTCACACCCTTTAACTTGGCTAAGCCAAAATCAAGGATTTTAACTCTGCCATCCCTATCGATAAGGATGTTTTCCGGTTTGATATCACGATGAACGATTCCTGCCTGGTGGGCCTTCGATAATCCTTCGGTGATCTGGGTGATGATGTTAAGGGAATTAGGAACTCGGAATTCGGAACTGGGAATTGGTGACGGATCTGATTTCCCCCCTATAAAGCTAATCTTTACCCATATCTAGGGTTTCTGGACACAGGGGACGGGGATTTCACTAACTCAGGTGCGAAATAAGACATGGAGATTTTCCACATATCGGTCATATCATCAAGACGTTCCAGACCAAGCCACAGTGTTACTGTGCC
>JAGLYF010000005.1 GCA_023132435.1 Calditrichia bacterium
TTCAATCTGCCAACGACAATTATAAAGATCAGCAATTGTTAAAGCTGGTAATACAAAATTATTGGTTAAGAATACAAAATATTTGTCATTTGCGGAATCATAAAAACGAATCCGACGCAATTTGTCAGGATATTTGTCTTTAGTATTTGTACCTGTTGTAACTATCGTTTGATCACATCTAAGACCGGTTGGTTTATCTATCGGATGTGAATAAAGTCTTCTAAATTTAAAATTTGATTTGGCTCGAATTATAAAAAAGGCCTTTTCTAAGTTTAATGTATAAAGTTGAGTGAAATCAATATAGGCACGATCCATGATATAATAAGATCCAGGTTCTGGAAAAATTTCATCAAGAATATTTACATCATGAACTTTTCCATCTGTAATTTCTATAAATGAAGGGATATTGCCATGTAGATCAAGTAAAGCATGTAACTTAACTGCTGCTTTATGTTTGCGAAATTTTGCCCATGGAAATACTGAAAGACAAAGGTCGATTGTTGTTGAATCAAGAGCGTAAACGGTTTCGTCAATTTCGACACCGAATGGGTCATCTTTGTAAATATGGCGTGCCCGGCTAATCAGAATTTGAGCAAAGTCGGCATAAATCCGCCAATCCCTATTTTCATTCGCATCTGCCAAAGTGCTTTTTGATATATTGCCACGAATTCCTGTGTGATAAAGTTTGTTTTGCATGGCACGTAAACAAGTTATAATATCGCGAAGGCTTTCTCTGAATGATAGTTGAGCAAACGCCATACAAAGATACTGATCCCAACAAGAAAAATATTTCACTTTATGATTTCCACGATACCGTTGAACACAACGTCTAAATTCATATGTTGGTAAATATGACATAATTTGAGATAAAATAGTTTTGCCAGTATTCATGCGTCATCCTTAAATAATTGTCAATAAAAGAATGACGATAACATAAGGGCAATTTCAAATCGATAAAAATATTTTCATTGATTAACTACAAATAAATTAATATGTTACAAAGTCAATTTAGTAAAACACCCGGACACTAGTGATTTTGCATATACAATTCAAACGGCAATATACCATACACGTTTGCATCGACATGCTTGGAGTCTTTGACCAGACTATCTTCTATTACTTTTGTGTAACGATCTGATAATCTGCTAATGATTTCCGAATTGTTTAATAAACCGGCCAGCCTTGCTGCGCCAAAACCGGCACATGCTTCTGCATAATGAACACCTGTCCAAAAATCCGTAACATACATCATTAAATCAGGCCTGGTAAACAAATCATCAATAACCAATTTCCCTATCAGTTCAGGAGAATTATTTTCTGTCCAGAAAACATAATTTTCAGAATCGTTGGATTTATTACATTCAAAATATCCGATTGAAAAAACGAGTAATAAAAGATGAAGATTAGAGACTTTTAAATGGCTTAAAAATCGTTTTGGATTCATTTTTGACTATTACTTTGCCTGATTATGATGTTTAAGATCACTTCTTGCCGATAATCTGATAATATCAAAGATACTAGGCTGAGCCTCTTTAAAAAGAAGTTACAGGATATTTGTTAATCTTAATTCGGTAATATTTTTTACTCATCTGTTCTAAAGGGGGATGCCGGTAAACCTTCTGTATTATATAAATTGGCACCTTCAGGATTATCTGCCCATGCATACCGTACGGCAACCGGTTTCGAAATATTGTCATTCCAAACCACAACCTTATTATCCTTAATTTTCGCCTTTGCCCAGAAAAATTTTTTATCAGCACCGGCAATGGCAAAATGTTTTAATTCTCCACTCCCTTTAGCAGCTAAGCCACTACCGATATTTGTAAATGAGATGATAATTTTATTTCCTTCAATTTTCATGGACTGATAAACTGGACCCGAATAAACGACTTTATTATCACCATATGCAATTTTTTGAGCGGCAAGTGCAAGTCGTTTGCCAACATCTTCTTTGTTTAATGGATGAATGTCATTCCATTCACCGATATCGATCGTAACAGCCATTGCGGTATTAGAGACGGAAAGTGTTTTCAGTTGTGCTTCTCTCAATTCAGCCCAGTTGCTTTCAGATGGTTTAGGATTTACCTTCATAAAATTAGCCAGTTGCACATACAAAAAGGGGAAATCTCCCTGATCCCACTTCTGCCTCCAGTCAGTAATAAGCGCAGGAAACAATTTACGATATTCAAGTGGTTTTTCAGTGTTGGATTCACCCTGGTACCAAATCACGCCTCTAATTTTATAATTTAACAGAGGGGCAATCATTCCATTATACAAGCCCAATGGCTTCCACTGAATAAAGGTTGGAGCAGGCAATGGATCCATAACCGCGCCCAATTTGTATCGCCACTCGCCCTTTAAGTCAATTGTTTGTCCTCCTGCAATCAATTGGTATGGCTTATCTTTAATAAATCCGCCACTACCTGTATTATTTCTAACTCTTACTACGATAATATTTTCCCCTTCTTTAAGCACATTTTCAGGAACATCATATCTTCTTGGCGGGTACTGGTATGAAATTGACCCTACAAATATGCCATTTATATAAACCGAATCACTATCAACAATTCTTCCCATCAATAACCATGCAGGATTGCCAGTCATTGATGCAGGAATGTTAATTTCTTTTCTGAACCAGACGACCCCGTTCAATTGCCCCAATCCCTCGTCTTCCCAATAAGAAGGTATCTGCATGGTTTGCCATGAGGAGGCATCATAAATGGGATCAAACCATGATTTCTGACCATCTAAAAAGCCTTCATCGAGCTCTCGAACACGGTTGTACCATTCCTCACTAACAGCCTTATCTTCTTCTATAATTTGATTGACGTATATACTGTCCTTAAATCTAATCGCTGTTTCAAGATGGGTAGGAAATGATTTTAATGCATCTTCGCTTAACCATGCTTCAGCCGGTGAACCGCCCACACTTACATTTATTAAACCAATCGGTACCTGGTATTTTTCAAATAATGTTTTTGCGAAAAAATAACCGGTGGCCGTAAAATTAAGAATATTTTCAGGATTGGCTGGTTCCCAAATACCCGATTGTAATTCTTCTTGTGGCGTGTTAAAATCATATCTTATAGGAACCAAAAATTGTCGGATAGACGGATTATCAGAATGAGCGATCACATCTGCGTAACGATCTTTTACCCTGTCCATTGGCAAAACCATATTCGACTGGCCAGAACATACCCAAACATCGCCAATCAGAATATTTTTAAGAGTGATATGATTGCTGGCAGTAATTTCCATACCGTAAGGTCCGCCTGCTTTTAAATCAGAGAGTATTATTGCCCATTTACTATTTTCATCAGCAGTTGTATCGTATGTCTTTTCCATAAAATTTATAGTTATTTTTTCACCAACAGCCGCCCCCCCCAAATTTTAACATTGGCATCTCTTTGCAGGACCATTCCATCGCTTATCAAACGTGGCAACCTGACCTGAGAAAATGCAGTCTGAAAAATTAATAGTATGTGTAAACATAATATTGCAACAAGTATTTGTAGATTAAGATTCACAAATAAAATCCTTTTTGAGTTTTATTTATACACATAACTATTTGCGGTTAAGGTGCTGCAAGGATTGCGGTGCATCTGAACCTTGAACTTTAAAATTACTTTATGCAGACATCTAAAATTTAATTTCGAAACACTGCCCTTACAGTCACCTTGAACCGCTGGTTATGTGTTCTTAGCATTATTATTTTCAACGGTCAGCAATAGATTAATTGAGAAGTTCGAAGCTAAAACTTATAAAAATGTAGCTATTTTGCATTCTTGCAAGTTTCTAAATTAACAGGTTCATCCCAATTAAAATTGTACATTGTTTACAACTGATTTATTTATCTGATAAATTTTTTATTGCAATATCCAACGCTGCATCTCTATTTTCAATAATATCTTTGACCGAGGTTTTAACTTCAATGTCAGGAGTTATACCAAATCCAATAAACTCTTTTCCATCATGGAAAAAATCCTTTTTAGCACAAATCAAAACTAACGCTCCCCTGGGTAAATTGAAAATTATTGGACTGCCTGTACTACCCGCGGTTTTTCTGCCAATAAGTTTTCCTCTTTTCAAGGTAAGAAATCCGACACAAAAATCTTCTGCCCCTGAAAAAGAACTTTCATCTACTATCACATTTACCGGTTTCGTGTAAATGCTTCTATCTTCAAATGGATGTATTTCATAACCTTTTTTTTCATACTAATCTTTATTTTCTCCCCAGGCCTTATGAGCAGCAATATTCATTGGAGATTTCCAATTTACCGTTCTAAATTTTTTATTAGAAAAATGTTTCAAAACATAATGAGTGATTTGTGTGGCACCACCAAAATTTTCGCGAACATCTATAATTAGGCCATCCGTATCAAGTATTTTTGCATATACTGAATCAAATTTTGGTCTGACATCTTTGCTGTCAACAAAATTATGTATTTTTAAGTATCCTATATTATTTGGTAATTTTTTAAAAAAGAAGGGTTCTCCCTTAAATATCTCTTCTTCCATCAACCAAGGTTCCCGAAGAATATTAAATGTTTTAATGTTGCCGTTAAAATCTTTAACTTTTATTTTTGCGGGTTCACTTACGCTTCCGCTTAAAAGAAAATGACCATATACTTGCAAACTCAAATCATGTGATGTTGAAGCAAATGCGTATGGAACAACAAATTTATTTGCATATTCATGGACATCATAATTATCAATTTATAAAAGTTCCATCCCCTTTTTTAATCCTTAAGCTTCAATTGCATCATCCAGCACATCAGTTATTATTACTTTGCCTTCTATTAATCGTGTTTTGATTTGTTTGGTTGCCGTTCCATAATATTTATTTCTTAACTCGGGAGGAGGAAAAATCCTCGTATGTCCGTCCTTAAGTGAAGCAATAAATCTCTGTAAAACAAGATAATACTCCCAATCTGTTTTTGTTGTCATAACTTGTGGGATAAAAGATTGATAACAACTATCCCAATTCAAATCAGGAACTTGATCGAAAAACGCAAAGTTGTAAATAGCTTCCATCCATAGCTTCGACAAGCCAAAAAGTTTTTCTTCTGTTGAAAGATTATTCTCGCTTTGAGCACTTAAATTAACAGATAATAATATAAACATTAATATAAGTAATCTAAATATCTTCATTTTTACTCCTTTGGATTTTTTTGGTAGTGTCAAAAGTTTTTGTTTTTCAAAGATTTAAATCTTTTATTTTTATATATTTATCTTAATAGTAACTCTTCTCCCCTATAATGGGTTATTTTTATCATTATTTCATCATAGGAAATTGCTTATGAAAAAAGTACAACGCTTTGTCGTTTGGATTTTCTATTTTTTTTGTTTACCCATTTTTCAATTTCTTTTAATATGGTTCGATAAAACATAATTCCCACCTTGTACTAAAGCCAGGGTTAACAGTACAATTTATTGTAACGAAATCAAGATTATTTTTAATAATATTTGTATTAAAGACAGGTATTTATAAAAAAAAAGGCTGGTATCAGAAAATTCTACCAGCCTTAAGATAATGTGTTTATTGTGTCATAGGTGGGGGATGTTCGACTTAAACTCTTACAAGGTTTCACCCGACGCCCGTTTTACGGGCCGCGTCTAATATTTATATTAGTTAAGTGTAAATATTACTTATGCATTGAGTGCATCAAATTTTTAATGTCAAAGGAAGTGGTCAGCTCATGATAAATTCTTTAGATTAATCGAGGAATTTCCAGCCGCGAGCCTTTTTTCCAGCTCTCATATCCTAATTTGGCAAGCTGTACGCCTTTTGCCCCCTCCAGAAAATTCCAGGGAAACGGATTAGCATCAAAACAATATCCTAAAAATTTTTCCCATTGTGCCCGGAAGGCATTAGTGTAGATCACGGCACCATTTACTTCTTCCCAGTTATCAAAATAATTATCAGCCACATCACCATCCGGATTCCATACTGCTTTTGTTGTTTTTGAGGCACTTTGTTTCCAGCATTTGCGCAATCCAGCAATCGCAGAACCTTCAGTTCCATCCACCTGAATCGTTAACAAATCATCACGTCGAACGCGTACAGACCATGACGAATTAAATGTACAAATTGAACCATTATCGAGTTCAAATATTGCATAAGCAGCATCATCTGCGGTACATCGATACACCTTTCCCTGCTCATCCAATCTTGATTCGATATGACAAGCACCAACAGTTGTTAGTGCTTTTATGTCACCAAATAAATTATCTATGACATAATGCCAATGGGGATACATGTCCAATATTATACCACCACCGTCTTCCTTACGATAATTCCAGGATGGCCTCTGACATGGCTCTACCCTTCCATCAAAAACCCAATAGCCGAATTCACCTTTTATAGATAATATTTTTCCAAAATATCCCTCATCAATCAGGCTTTTTAATTTCAATATCCCTGGTAACCATAATTTATCCTGAACCACACCATGTTTAATATCTGCTTCCTTTGCCAACCGGTACAATTCCATTGCATTCTGAAGATTATCAGCCACTGGCTTCTCACAATATACCGCTTTTTTAGCAGCAATTGCTTTCTTTACAGATTCTATACGCATGCTGGTAATCTGGGAATCAAAATAGATCTTGTAGTATGGATCAGAGAGACACGTATCAAGGCTCGTTGAATATTTTTCCACACTTGCTGATTTCCCCAATTCTATCAATTTGTTTTCGTTTCGACCGACTAAGATTGGATCGGGATAGATGATATTCTCTTCATCAATTTTTACACCTCCATCGTCTTGAATAGCTTTTATAGATCGTTCGAGATGCTGGTTTCTACCCATACGTCCGGTAACACCATTCATGATCACACCAACTTTATGAATTTTCATACCACTAACCCCGGTTTGATTAAATGGCAAGTAAAAAATGACTATCTAACCTGGATAATTCATCTCTCGCGACGACGCAGCGACGCAAAGGTTTTTTTCCACGAATTACACTAATTAGCACGAATTTTTTATTGATACCAGTAATTGAAGGTGCTAATATTCAGTCATATTATTATTAATTAGTGAAAATTCGTGGAATTCGTGGACTTAAAAACAGTGGTCCTGATATGACTTAATAATTAATTCAAGAAATTTATCCTGATCCGTCTGCCAGTATCTGTTAGAAAATATTTCCACCTCATGGGTACCGCTAAAACCTGCCTCTTCGACCCAGGTTTTAATTTGGCGAATCGGTATGCATCCCTCTCCCATCAGCCCTCTATCATTAAGCAGATCTGTAGTCGGTGTTATCCAATCACTGATATGAAATGCAAAGATGTTCTCCATAGCACCGCATCTGCGGATCTCATCCTCCAACTGTGTATCCCACCAGAGGTGATATACATCGATAACAATCCCGAGGTATTTTGATTCGATCTCCTGACATATATCATTTGCCTGTTTGAGAGTATTGATCGCTGAACGTGAATCAGCATACATGGGATGAAGTGGTTCTATTCCCAATCGGACATTCTTGTCCTCAGCCAGGGGTAAGATACGCTCTATTCCTTCTTTTATTTGCTCCCTCGATTTATTCAATGATTGATCCGGATGAGATCCACAGACAAGGACAACCAGCTGCGCCTTCAGCTGAGCTGCCTGATCTATCGCCCTCTCATTATCATTAATGGCTGCTTCCCGTTTTTCTCTCTGCGGATGGGTAAAAAAACCACCCCGACACAAGGAAACGATATGCATGTCTTTGTCGTTGATCGTTTTCCTGATTTTTTTAAGATCTCTGTTCTCCAGGAATTGACGCCATATTGTAATATGATGAATGCCCATCTCTGCATATTTTTTAATAGCTGTTTCGAGATTCCAGGGTTTGGTAGTAATCGTGTGTATGGCCAGTTTAGATAGATCGTTCATAATCAGTTTTATATTCTAATAAAAAGGTGTTACCAGAAAAATTTTAAATATGGTTGGTTTTCTGCGATTCGTTTAATGTAGACCGCAAGTTCTCTTGCATGGTAATCACCCCACATTGAAGACTCTCCGCAGGGAATATTCTTGCCAGCCGGGATATGATCCCAATTGTTTGGTCGATGATAAACAGAATGCAAAAGCAATCCTTGATGATCTTTATCAGTTGAAAGATAATCCTCAGAGAACAAACGTTCGGCAATAGTCAATCCCGCCTGGATATAAGATGATCCTTCATTTTTCTCTCTGTTTTTATTTAGATATCTACCTAAACGTAAAATCCCTTGCGCCGCAATTGCAGCTGCAGAACTATCCACCGGTTCAAACTTATTAGCAGGATCAGCTTTTTTTTCCAAATAATTTCCAAGGTTCACCAACCCGGTGGCACCCGTATCCCAGTATGGGATACCATCAAGAGGAGTGTTGTTGATGTAATAATCTGATGTGATTCGCGCAACGCTTATAAAGCGGTCAACCACCTGACTTATTGACTGAAAATAGGGTAGGTTTAATTTCTTTATCTCATCGTCATCAACACCGTCTATATATTCGAGCTGCTCTGCAAATCCAAGAATAATCCATGCCAGCCCGCGTGTCCATGTGGTAAACGGAGAATAACCCTGCTGTGTACTGGGATTGCGGTAGCTGCCATTTTTCTGATTAAATATGGATTCATGAACCACCCGGCCAGGAACATCATTATAATCTCTACCCTTTCCAAAATAAATATTAAACCGGGCTGTCGTTTCAGCATGAATTAGTAATCGTTTCAAAAGGTTGATGGCTTCATCAGATTCACCCATCAGGTGATGACCAAGTTGATGGCTAAGAGCCAATACTCTCAAAGTGCGTATTGTATCCGAGAATAAGGAATGAGGCCCGTTAAAGGAATAAATATAACCTAAATCTTCAGGTAGTTCTGTCCAGCGTGAAGCTTGTACTGCGCCTGAAATTTTGATTGCAAGTGAGTAAAAATTTCTTTCCCACTCATTTTCAGGAATCCTGTTCTCATTCATCAGCCGTAATAAATTCCCATAAGTACTATAATTATTAAAACCATGATCATGAACACCAATATGGCTGACATGGGTAGCCATATGTTCCATAGTGCCCTTGCGACCAATATCCAAAAATGCTTTTTTTCCGGTGGCATCATATTGAAGAATGGCTGATCCAAAGAGAAATCCCTGAGTCCAGTCTGTCCAGCCTCTGGTCGTATACTTTCCCTTTATTGTAAATACGGGGGCACCTCTCTGTGGATTCCATGTTTTTTCTATATCAATAATTTTAGAGGCAGATAGTTCAAATAAATGCTCGATGGCCGGTAACAAATCTTTTGGTTTTCGGTCCTGCTCAATTATCATTAGACTTTCCTGTTTAAATTAAGCTGAACACAATTCTATCCTGGTTCATTTCGGAGAAAATAATACATTTTTTTTCTAAAAGACCTTCTCTGAATCTAACCTGACTTTTTCACCATGAAAATCAATTTTCCATCCACTAATTCGTGTAATTCGTGGACTGTGCTCGTGGTCTATAAATAGTCCAGAATAATAACCTACCTGGTTATAACCGATTAATATTCATTCCACCACTGATCTCTAGAACAAGACCGGTGGAATATGCAAAACTTCCGGAGGCCAATGCAACAACCGCTTTTCCGACATCTTCAGGATATCCCCATCTTTTTTGAGGCACTAATCCACCGGCTATCAATTTATCGTATTTTTCTGTCACCGGCTCTGTCATGTCTGTTTGAATTATTCCAGGTTGAATTTCATAAACATTAATTTCATACTCTGCCAGGCGGTCGGCAAACAAGCGAGCTGTATGACTTAATGCAGCCTTTGAAATACAATACTCTGCTCTTGATGGAGATGAAACATAGGCAGAGATGGAAGAAATGAAGATAATACAGGGCTTTTTCTTATACTCCCCGATATGATCGATCATCTTCCTGGCTGCCAGTTGTGTCAGAAAAAATGGACCGCGGGCATTAATGGAAAGGACCCGATCATAACTATCTTTAGTTGTTTCCAGAATGTCCATTCTCTTCTGGGGTGCTACACCGGCATTGTTAACGAGTACATCAATTTTGCCAAATTCACCAATAGCGGTTTTTATAATATATTTTCGATCAGTATCCACAGAAATATCACCCTTAACCGGCAAAAATTTTGCCCCTTCTGCTTCAACTCTTTCCTTTACCTCAAACAGCCCCTTTTTATTATTTTCAGGATTATATTGGCGGCCGTTTCCAACTATGTCAAATCCGGCCTTTGCCAGTTCAATTGCGATCCCACGTCCAATCCCTCGGCTGGCACCCGTTACCAAAGCAACCCTTTTTGCTGACATCATTTTACCCCGGTCTGTCTGATACTGTTCTGCTATGGGTAATATATGAAATCATAATGAAGCCAGCATAGTTTTTAGATTTTCTGTCGGATTAAAATTCCGCTGAACATCATTATACTTCACCCAAAAATATGCCACTACATAATCATTTTTTAAATGATCGACAAATCTGTTACGCTCCTCCCAGGCGTCGAGGGCTTGTTCCAGTAAAGGCTTTATCTCTCCCGGATCAGCCCGTTTTATCAACTTGATGGCTGCATCCAATGGAAACAAGTCTATTCCTTTTTTTTCAATTTGTTTTGCGGCCCGTACTGCATTGACGGTTAATTCTGTGAAACGGAGCCCTTTTTGGTAAAAATCAATACGATCCTTAATCATATCAGTGTCTGCCCTCTCCCTGGCAGTTTTTAAATCGTTATTGCACGCTTCGATTAATTCAGGGGTAAATAATTCCAGCAATCGTGTTTTTTTCAATGAACTGCAGTTTACATCTATTCCATCGGCGGTTGCGATGCTCCAGGCTGATTGCAACCTGGTATGGAATGCTTTGATGGCATCAGCGGCTGATCCGAATGCATTGCTATAAAAGTCGTTCAGAATATCATCCTCATTTTGGCTTGTATCCCAGAGCAGCTTTGCGGTTACATAATAATTTAGACCGTTGATGGCAAATTCATCACCAGATTGAGTCTGGTAATATTTAATACCAAAACTATTTAAAAATCTGATTGAATTGGCAATTTGGGATACAACATGTCGATGCATTCCCGGCCATGAACCGTTTATATGATACTCGTAGATAGCTGTCTGGTGAGCTGCTTCTGCCCAGACGCTGGCAATTTCTGAATGTTTTAACTTGATCTCAGTATTGGAGTGTTTATATGCACTCCACATACAGTATTGTGGCATAACATAAGGATGGATTTTAATATGCTTTGGAGGATTTGTATAGCGTGAATAGGCCATTGACACGATATATTTCCCTGGATGTACTTTCTGCACTTCTTTACATACTTCATTCATAAAAGTAAATACTCTATCTGAAATTACGGTATACTTTGCAGGTTTTAATTTCATTTCTTCCAGATCAATACCAGGTCTTGTGACAAATTCGCCGGTATCGAGTGCCTGGCAAATGTCACATTCACAGAAACCCCGGCCGTCATTCAACGTAAGATGAACACCATCATAATCCGGATTATTATTAAAAAAATCTACTGCCCAGGCTACAGCAGTTTTGATCACATCCGGATTTGTAGTACATATCTGTCCCTCGTGTTTATAATCATAGTCGGGCCCTGGTACATTACGTTTTCCATCAACCAGGGCATAATATTCAGGATGCGTTTGGGCATATTTCTCAGGGGGAAAAATTTCACCCAGAGCATGACCACCGTATATTTTTAATCCACCCCATTTATTTCTTTGTTCCCATCTTTGTACTTCTTTCTGATGTTCTTCACTTACTCCCAGTAGTAATTCCCGTGCATGCATTTCCGTAGGGCCACTGGTAGCACCCCACAATGCACCTTCTGGTCCACGATTACGCCATTCAAAATCCGGAGTTTCGATAATATCAATATTACCGATCGCGATCAATGACCTTTCGGGTACGATCTCACCAAGTTCACCCGGCCAATACCAGCGAATACCCAGATAATTTTCAAGAAAGGAATAAACTGCATTTAGTGTTCCTTCATCACTCTTACCAATAAGGACCAGCACATCATCGTAAGTTTTGATGATATAACTGTCTTTATTTTTCCCGAAAGGATCTATATCCAGACTTCTGACAGGATTACTATCACCAATCAGAATCAGATTTCCCTGAACCATTTCTGAATCGTCCAGTATCCTGAGATCAGCTTGCGTCATTTTCTTGATGTAATGCTGAAATTCCCGTGCTGCCAGGATCACGTTGGGAGATGCATCCCGACTTATAACAATGATAGCATTTGATTTGCTATTATCTACAAGTACCAGATCTGAATCCATTCTACAACTGGTGAAAAACGATATGCAGGACAAAAATAAGATCAATGATATAAATGAAATTTTTCTCATAATCGCCAGATTCTCCAAATTAAAAGCACTCTTTTAAGCCACTAATTATTTATAGATGGAATAACATTGAATTATGAAGTGTGTAAAATAACTACTCTTTTAACATCTTTAATAATCCAAATTCTCCCGGCGGCAAAGCTAATGGGGTAAATTTTATTAAGATTATTGCACCTTTAAACCAGTAAACTTTGTTAATCCGGCAACCGATGGATGTTTCACCTCCATTCATTGGATTAAATTTGACTGATCCGGATAATTCCAGCGCGCCGTTTACATAATGAGCCATATTGTTACCATCATAGGTAAGTGCCACATGATACCACTGATCCAGATCATGTAAATGGTTCTTTGCATAGAGTGTTTTATCCGAATTTCCATATTTCATATATGTATCTAAAAACCATTTACCATTTTCCGTCAATCGTGTCTCTATAAGAACACGGTGTGAATCAACTCCCTGAAAATGCAAAAACCGCTGTTCTGTATTTCCTCCGGAATCGGGACGAAAAATAACTTCAATAGTGAAAGCATCCCAGCCCGCGATGGGATTTTCCTCTACAATAAGCGCATCATCAGCCCCATCAAATTGCAGTGCCCGGCCCAACACAGTCTCAATAATTGCCGGTGAATCCAGAACTGTTGCTGAAGATGAACCCACTTTATTCAAATTATCGATTTTCCATGTGATTGAATTGTTTGACAATTTGTCTCCTGTGCAGAACATCAATGTCACGGATATTATTAGTATATAAAAAACTTTCCGATACATGAATGGCTCCCATATTAAGATATAATAAATTTATTTGACTGGAGCTCGCCTGACATATCCTCTTACTTTCTGACGAAATCCCTTTTTCTCCAGAATTTTTTCAAGAGCAAGCGCAGCCGCTTTTCGTTGATAATATTCATCTTCATTTTCCATCAGATCACGGAGGATTGATACAATTTCCGGATCTACTTTCTTAACAACAGGACCGATTCCTCCCAGTGCGTGCATGGCATATTTTCTAGGCGGCCCGCCATTTTCGTCACGGAAATCACTTATATCCCGGATAACATTTTTTAAAGCCGGAATGGCAGAAGCGGCTTTTTCCCCGGTACCTGATGCAATACACCACAAAGTGTAACATGCCCACCATTGTTTTCTATCATCCTTATCTTTTGTCCCCTCTATTAAGATTGGAAGTGCTGCCAGTGATGCTTCCCCTGCATTACCGAGGTTGAATGCAATTTGGCGTCGTAAGCCGGTTGAGCTATCATTCAGGGCCACCTCCACCAATGCTGATAGAACATCTGACCTAGCTGTTTGCATTTTATCAAGTGCATGAGCAGCATGATATCTCACCCAGTAATCTTTATCGCTCAGACCATTGATTAGATCGGGTATTGCTAATTCTTCTCCTGATTCTTCACCCATACATCCTAAGGCCAGAGCCGCTGCGGTACGGACATCTGCATCTTCATCATTTCTTAAACAAATGATTATCTTCTCAGTTAAATCCAAGGCCTCTTTGCCCAGTTCAGCGGCCAGCAGAATAGCGTTCTTTCTGATGATCCGATTATCAGAGTCTAATGCGCTTGAGGTCCTTTTGAGTATCGATATTCTATCCTTCTGACTTTCTGCAAGCATTCGCGAGGCGTATATATTAATTTCTGAATAATCGGAAGTAATTGCATTATCCAATAAAGCATTCAGATCCTGAGCAATTTTATTTCTCCCGGACCTGGCTGATTTTGGACTTACAGATGATTCGAATACCCTGACATGATTCGCTGAAGGGATCAGTAATCGACTCGCATCCGGCGAAAATGAGACATATCGTGTCTTTTGTAAACTATCCAGTGATGCTATTTGTTTTCCACTATCAACATCAATAAAAATCGCTCTGGATTTTTTCCCCTGCCTGGCGTTTTCAAGAACAAAGAGAGTTGTCCCACAGGGTGAAAAGTATACAGTCCTGACTTCCCAACCGACATCCAGTTTTTTCTTGATGATACCGGTCCTCGCCTCCCGGATAATTACAGTTTGATCTCTTGAACCTGATGCAATCAGAGACATGTCAGGGCTGAAAACAGCAGATAAACAGCCTTGGCCATGTTCGTGCAGATTTAATCGTCTTCGACCGCTAAAAGCCTCCCAGACGCTTACCTCATGAGAGTATGCTCCAGTAACAATCAGTTGAGGATGATAACCAAATCCAATAGCGGTTGTATTTACTCTCAAACCCGGATGACCAAATGGCGAAAGCGTTGAGACCAACTGACCTGTTTGCGTATCAAAGATTTCTAATATGCCTTTCTTACCAAGGGCTATTAGTGATCCGTCAGGGCTGAAGGCTGTCGAAGAAATTTTATCGACTGACGGAGGTAATGTAACTGATGATAATTCATGACCGGTCGATTTCTCCCATTTTTTAATCGTTAAATCATCGCTAAAAGTCCGGATAGTGGAATCATTATTCTCTACAAATGTTGATCTGACTGCTCCCTGATGACCATAAGCAATCCACACCATTTTTCCTGAAACAGAATCCCAGAGACGCACCGTGCTGTCGGCAGAGACAGTCACAATCTGCTCCCCATCATGAGTATATCCTGCCTGTATCACTTCACCTGTATGGCCCGAAATTGTCAAAACTTCTTTCACCTGAGACCAGGGATGAACTTCCCCTTTCTCATGGCATGAAAACATTACCAGCGGGATTAATGTGGTGAAAAAGATAAATAAATAATTCTGGATGGGATATTTACACATCAGTGAAACCCTATCTATATTTTTTCTGGTCCTTTATAAAATTCGAAGATAGTTACAGAGTGCTTCGGGATTATTATATCCCTGGAAAACCTGACATTTTTTAATTCTTCTTCCTCGATTTTAATCCGTTCAGGAAACTCAAAAGTATTTTCTGTCATATAGTCATCACATGCCAGACTAATTCTTTTAGCTTGATGCCTTGGTAACCAATCCTTTAGTTGGATAACAGCATCGACAGACTTCGAAATATGACGATTAATGACAGCTACATATAGAGACTCCTCATCTTCACTCATGGTTGCCGATACATCGATGAAAGGTATGTCTCCTATCGCCTGTGTCCTCCCTTTTTCATATTCCGGTGCAGGATAGTCATCACAATTAACTGTGGACTTTATGAGATGCGGCCCTGAATGGTTGATGTACATTTTAAAGACCAGGTACTGAGGATTAAAAAAAAGATCTGGTCCATTGACCCGGATCATCGATAGAGCATTCACAACTTTTGAGAAGTTTCCCAGGGTTACCGCCTTGTTTTGTCGTCTGAAAGCATGCAAAACACCTGCCGTATACAATCCATCTCTTAATGAAAAGTCAACCAGCTCATGCGGTGCCATGTATGCCCAGCAATTCCATTCGTCAAAGGCTATTTTGACATCATTCCCAGGGGAGAGTGATTTTTGAAGTTCATGGAAGGTTTTTGTTATCTGTTCTTCAATACCATGAGGAGCGGAGACAATATAGTAGTAAAATTCTCTGGCAAAATCCGGATCTTTTAAGTCATCCTTTTTCATATGCCGTCGATACTTTTTTGCGTAGGAATGAAGTGACACATAATCAAAATGTCCAGCGGATATATTGCACATTGTCTTGTTCCAATCCGGATATTTCCAGGGACGTCCCCCAACAGCAACAAGTTTTATATCTTTATCCACGGAACGCATTGCCCTGGCAAAGGAAAGGTGCCTCCTAGCATACGTTTCTTCATCAACATGACCGTTTTGCCAGTTACCATACATCTCATTTCCGATTCCCCAGAGCCGAATATTATAAGGTTGAGAATGACCGTTATCTGCCCTTTTCCGGCCATAGGAGGTATTACTTTTACCGTTGCAATATTCCACAAGATTTGCTGCATCATGCGGACTTCCATCTCCCGAATTGACAGCAATATAAGGTTTTGTTCCTATTAGGCGGCAAAGTGTCATAAATTCGTCTATTCCGACATCGTTTGGCTCCCATAGGCCTCTTATAAAACGCGGTGGGCGTAGATCCCGATCGCCAATACCATCTTCCCAGTCATATTCCGAAACCATATTACCACCCGGCCAGCGGATATTTGGTGGTTTCATCTCTTTTAAAGCTAGTACAATATCTTTTCGGAAACCGGACATGTTCTCACTTGGCATCATAGAGACGCTTCCGACCCATAATTTCCCGCTTCCCTGAAAGGTAATTGTTATTGATGCATCACGATCAGACGCAATTGAATTGAGGCTCAGCTCAAACCGCTGCCAGATATCAGGTTCAGCCTCCAATACCTGCACTCCATATATATCTTCTTTTCCTTCGAGAGCAATCCTGATTTTCCCCTGAATTCCTTCCTGGCGGATATTCAATCGCACATCGTAATTTTTGCTATTCTTAATATATAAACCGCTCTGTCCTATGCCACATCGATGTTCACCCTCATTATCACTGATAATCTTCTGTGATTGGCGACCACAATAAAAGATACTGTTATCGTGCCTGAACACGGTTTTACTGTTTTTTCCTATGGGATACCATGGTTTGACCACTCCATAGTACTCGTCTTCACCATCATTGCCTGCGAATTTGCGACTTTTCAACATTTCTGCCCAAATACCGCCATTAAATTCATTAAAACACATCTCCATAAACAGGCCATAAATATCAGGATTAATCTTACCGATTCGGTTGCCGGCGTTGACTTCAATGAATGCATTTAAAGAAGAATTTAAATTTTTATTATATTCACTATCAGTTTGTGCGGTAACCTTTGATGTAAAAAAATTCACCAGTATGAAAAAATTTAATAAATAATATATTTTCCGGTGAATAAGAAAATTTTTCATACTTAACCTATTGTTTTTGAGTGGGTAATTAGAAGTATTTGAGATACATTGTCTCAAGTTGAAATGTATCCGGTATTTTTTTAGTAAGTGAGCTGACTTTTATTTACTTTGAATGTATATATGATCTGATTGTCAATATTAATTATCTGATAGGAAACTTCAGGATCAGATTTTGTAAGGTCAAACAGAAGCATTCCAATTTTATTATTCTATATTCCAAGTCATCCTGTAAGGATCTTTGCATGTGCTTGCCTCTGATATATCATAAAGTGTATTATTGTATCGACTACAGCAAAGATGCCTACGGCATGACAAAATCCTAAAAACACATCGTATCGTCATGGATTTGAAATTGTATACTCGGCAGTTACAATATAGCTTGAACCTAAGGCCTGTTTAAATGCTTGCGCTTTTATAGTAGTCGTTTTCTGTATTACAATAGGTTCATTATAAAGAGTTGAATGTGCAGTTGGCTCACTGTCATCTGTAGTATATCTGATTATTACATCATCCGTTCGGCAGCTTATTGTCAACAGAATCTCTTCGTTATAGGCACCTGGTGGATGTGAGAAGACAGGTGGTGTCACACCTGCATTCGCAATGGTCTTCATGGCAGCCGAGATACCCTCACTATATGTCACCAGTGATTTCATGTCCTCAAATCGTTCGTGCCATTTTGCAATCTGCTCAATGGTAACGGGTAGTTCCTGGACAACATGCATAAGATAGTTCTGTTCCAGAAGCGTGTTATTTAGTCTTTCCATATATCTATCCGGTGGAATCTCATCCTCTCCTGTCCCCACAATTGATTCCAGAAGTACACGGCCCTTACAGTTTTCCGGAGGATTGATTTTATGTAAATAAGCTATGGTTGGGACAATATCAGTAATTTCAGCATAATCAAAAGTATGATCCTTTTTAATGTCCGGGCCAAAGATAAGCATCGGGGTTGTACTGCTTCCCGGTTCATATGGAGGATGTCCACCAGTAACCGCCTGACCGTGATCGCTGGTTACAATCATGACAGTCTTGTCCAGCCGACCGGTTGATTCGAGCCATTGTACAAATTCTCCAAGGAGCCTGTCCGATTTTTTCATCCTTGTGAAATACAATGAAGCCGGATGCCAGATGTTTCTATACCAGGGCTTATCTTTATTGCTTTCCAGAGAACCGTCAAATCCTCCTCTCCCGGTACCCTGCAAATGTACGCGCATAAATACCGGATCTTCTTTTTCGATAATTTCCTTTGTCATCTCAACAACCGGAGCATCATCCGCCGGCGGATTTTGCTCGATCACCTTGTATATATCAAAACCTTCACTGACTGAATAATAGGCCTTCGAATTTGTGATAAATGCTGTTATCCTGTCCGTGAATGAATGCTGGATCATCTGGTCACCTGGTCGAAAAAGAATGTTTCCTGTCATCATCACCGGATTTGGCACGGAACAGGTATGCGGATAATTCTTTAGACCTTTTGGATGAGCGGGAAGCGGCACATGAACGGCGTTATAATAGCAACCTTGTTTTTTCAGATTTAGGAAATTTGACAGAGGAATCCTCTCCGGTGTTTCAACACATAATCCATCCATAATAAATAGAATTGTACGGTCCGGGACTGCTGCTTCAATATTATTCGATTTTATATTGATAAATAGTACTAAAAGAATGAAAGAAAATAATTTTGCCATGGTTTCACCTCGAATTATTTCCATCTCACTTTCGGAAATGATGGGGCATCAAAAGGATCACCGATACGTTTCAGAAGTTTTTCAAGCTCATCATTCAGATTATTTCGCAATTTTATAACCTCTGGTTTATTATAGTCAACCGTCAGCATACTTCTTCTCTGATAAGGATCCTTATCATTATCAAACAGACACCAGTCTTCATCTTTAAAGCGTACAAACGTGTAGCGCTTTGTACGCACACCCCTCCAGGGCTGTACACCGGTCCTGTCCACATATCTTCCGCATGGTTGAACGGACATTATCAACGTTGCGTCAGGGTCCGGTCCGATTTTTCCTAATATTGTCCCTGAAAAATCCAATCCTTCAACATTTGCAGGTATATCCACACCACAGAGCGATAAGATTGTTGGCATCAGATCCACTGTCCCGATCAGGGCATCACTCACAGAGCCTGCTTTAGTTTTTGCCGGATATCTAATAATTAAAGGTACACGGATTGATTCCTCATATGGCCATTCTTTGAATTGAAGGCTTAGTGAATACAGCATATCGCCATGATCTGATGTAAAAATCAGAATCGTATTCTCAGAAAGGTTGAATTCGTCTAATGCCTTTAGCAGTCGTCCCATGTTCCAATCCAGATTTGTAATAGCTGCATAATATGCCGCAATCTGTTCACGTGTAGCATCATGAATATTTTCAGGCACACAATGGATCACATTTTCCCGCAATTCAATCTTTTCAGGATCGTACATACTTAAAAATTCCTCAGGCGCCTGATAGGGATCATGGGGTGTACTCCAGTGCAGATTGAGAAAAAATCGATCATCTTTGTGTTCTTCCAGAAATTTTATTGCCAGATCAGTTTCATGATCGGGTTGAAATCCGTCAATGTATATTTTTTCGGGTTTGTCCAGATAATAAAAGGCTTTAAAATACCGGTGACAGATATTGGCCGCTGCCCAGAAGTCAAATCCCTGTCGTCTGGGCCCCGGCGGGGTAAATCCCTGCCGCTCGGGTCCGTCCAGATGCCATTTACCGATGTACCCGGTCTTGTAACCGTTGTCTTTTAAAATCTCGGCAATAGTAGTTTCTTCGGCTGATAATCGGATATCATTTGAGATTACTCCCGTACTGGTTGGGTATCGACCTGTTAACCACATAGCCCGGGCAGGAGTACATACCGGGAAAGTTGAGATGGCGCTTGAAAATACAATTCCCTGCGAAGCAAGTTGATCCAGATTTGGCGTAATTACATCCTGATTGCCCATATATCCTTGTGCCTGTGCTCTCATCTGATCAGCTGTCACAAAAATGATATTTGGCCGATCAATGTTTGTACTGCTATAAACGGACATGGTTATTATACATAAACAGATCATTGCTGCAACTAACAGTATGACAAAATTTGAGAAATTGCCTGGAGCAGAATTACTTTTTTTCATATTATTATTTCCGTTCTATTGTAGAAAGATTAACCTCTTTATTATATATGATTTTTAGCCATTATTAATTATCAATTATAATGAAAATGTTGCCAGGATTTTTTATTCTGAGTTTGGGGAAATTCAGGAAAGAACGAATTTGGTGCTTTTAGCAAGCAATTTTCTTCCGGTACAACCAGGTTTTAGTCGAAAAATAATATCTTATAACAGCAGGTTGCACAGGTGTATATATGTTGAAGGGTATAGAGGCAGTTTATATGGGAGAGAGATCCGCTCAATTTATAAAGATTTAAACAGTCCCACAAATCCGGCATATGCCATAACAACCGAAAATATAAAGGTAGCCCAGCAACCTGCAATCAGCCATCTTCCCACAACGGCATCTTTTATCAGCTCTTTTTTACTGAGCAGAATAATTATTGCAATCGTAATCAGGGGCATCAACAGAGCCTGAAATGCTTGAGAGGCAATCATTATAAAAACAGGCCTTCCGCCAAAAACCGGTATAATCAATCCGAGAAGAATTCCGACTCCTGCCAGAATCCGGTACATTTTTGACTGGATATTACGTTTTCCACCAGTAAAATCTGAAATGAGCCAGGGTGCAATTAATATAATCGGAAACACTGTAGATATGCCGGCGCTGACGATTCCAATGATAAAAAGGGTAATGGCGAATTTTCCAGCAAGGGGTTCAAGGGTTTTAACCATATCTACCGCCCTGTCAACCGGTATACCTTGTTGGTACAAAGTACCAGCTGCACAGGCCATCACTGCGCCGCTGAGGAGCAGCATCAGGGATGCGGATACAAGAGCATCTTTCTTCTCTTTTCCCAGGTCATCAGGGCCCCATCCCTTTTCCTGCACAACTATGCTGCGCATGATGAACAAAACCGCTGACAGAGTTGTTCCGGCCATTCCAGCCGCAATCAGGTGTGAGTTCTCACCTGCGGGAATCGCTGGTACCATTCCTTTTGCAACTTCAATCGGATCAGGAATTACTAATATCATACTTGTTATGAAGCTGAACGCCATAATGGACACAAATATCATTAACAACTTTTCAAATTTTATATATTGGCCTACCCAGAACAAATAATATAATGCTGAAATGATAATTAGTGTTAAAATGATTTTATCTGCATGATATCCACCGAGATAGAAAATCCATTCTTCAATCAAATTTACAATAATCCCGATAATACCCATCAGGGCTGCTATCTCTCCCAGGATCAAACCAAACATCACAAATAAGGTAAACCATTTTCCAAAATAATTTCTATAGCTTGAAATGGCGGTCTTTCCCGAAATCAGGGTAAATTTTCCATAAGCAACAAGCATGATGAAAGTGAAAAGGCAGGAAAGAAATAATGCCCAGAAGAGCGACATCCCGTAGCGTGAACCTGAAGCTGCCATGGTTGTAACGCTTCCGGTTCCGATATTATAACCCATGAGAAAGATGCCCGGCCCAATCGAATAAATCCATTTTCTAATTTTTTGATAACCACTTTTTTCAGATCCCATTAAATAATTCCCGTTATCTGCTTTCATTTTCCAATAATTCGGAGACCAGAGACGCCGCTGCTCTATCCAGATAGAGCACTGCTTGCGGATGTTTTCTCAACACAGAAGCCGGACACAAAGGCGAGACTTCTTTTGTAAGGGTATTTTTTACTGCCTCTTCTTTTCTTTCATCAGGTACAATACACGCAATTGCATTTGAGGACAAAATAGCCGGGATCGTCATTGTAATTGCCTGATCGGGCACCTCCTCGATTGAATTAAACCACCCTTCACCCAGTTGCTGTAGCCTGCTTGTCTCATCCAGATTTACAATTTTAAATTTCGCTTCTTCATCAAATGAAGCCGGTGGATCATTGAAGGCAAGATGGCCATTTTCTCCAATTCCAACAAATGCGATGTCAATCTGGAATCGGTTGAAGATATTTTCAAGTCTTTTACATTCCTGTTCAACATCTTCACCATCGCCGTTAATCAGATAATACTCTTCAATCCCTGTCTTGTCGAATATTCTTTCTTTAAGATAACGTCTGAAGCTGGCCGGATGATTTTCTGACATTCCAACATATTCATCAAGGTGAAATGCCACAACCTTTGACCAGTCCAGATTTCTTCTAGTTATTTCATCAAGAAATTCAAATTGCGAGGCACCGGTTGCCAATATAATGACAGCCTGTCCCCTGGTTTTGATCGCTGTATTGATCTGCTCCTCGGCAAAATCTGCAGCAGCTTTACCCAGTTCAAATTTGCTCTCGTAGATGCAAACATGCAGCTGGTCGACTGAGAATTCCTTAACCATATTCCACTCCCATTCTTGTAAAACTTATAGTCGACTAATATTAGGAAGATTACCCTGACATCTCTGTTAAGATTATATTTTCCGATCTGTCGGAGTTATTTAGTAATTATTGTAAGCCGGGTTTCTCCGGTGGCAGGAAACTCAACATAGATATACATCTGACGACTAATTTCAATCAGAGATCTTTTGATGAATAGACAACTTCACCAGCTATAATAGTTTTATGTATATGCAATTTATCATCTTCGATTGAGAACAAAATGAGATCTGCTCTCAAACCTGGTCTTAATTCTCCCCGGTCCTTGAAACCATACAATTTAGCTGGATTTCTAGTGGCCATATGAATAGCATCTGCTAATGAACATTGGGTAAACTTCATAACGTTACCCACGCCTTTACTTATTGGGGAAGCGGCTCCTGCTAACACATTTTGTGCAGGGAATTTAATACATCCTTCAGGAGTGAGCACAACATCCCGACCGTCGTAGCTGTATTCCCCGGGTGGCATACCTGCAAGTTTTGTTACATCGGAGGTAAGAATGATATTATTTATCCCTTTTGCTTTATAAAACACTCTTACTTCTTCCGGACGCAGATGAAATCCGTCGACAATGATGCTGGCCATCAAACGGTCATCTGACAATTGAGGCCAAAGTGGATTGGTATGCCGATGAATCATATTTGCACATCCATTACCCAAATGCGTAGCAATTTTTGCCCCCTGGTCGATAGCCTGTTCTATAATTTCTGCTGAACCATTATGATGACCCAGGGCAACGATGATATCATTCTTAACACAATTCCGGATAAAATCCATCGCTCCTTCAATTTCCGGCGCCAGGGTAACCTGGAATATTTTTTTATCAGCTGCCTGATATATCTTTTGAAACTCCTCCCAATCAGGTGGCCTGACCCATTTTTTGTTATGCGCCCCCCGAAAACCATCGACCGGAGAGATATACGGACCTTCCATATGAAATCCTGGAACAGACCTGGCAATTTCAGGATCTTTCAACGCCTGTGCCAAGATCTTGAAATTTTCTATCAACCTCTGATGGCTGCTGGTTATCACTGTTGGCAGATAGGTAGTTACACCCGCTTTCCACAGAGATTGCGTCGCCTTTTTGATTCCCTGAACGGTTAATCCTTCGCTGGAAAATCCGATTTCCACATATCCGTTGATCTGATTATCAATAAATCCGGGAGCAATATAAACCGGCTTTTCGTTCTGTTTTACTGTCTTTCTGGAAATATTGTCAATTTTTCCATCAATGATTCTGATTGTGATCGGTTTACCATCCAGGTAAAACAATCCTGCAACTTCTTTCACTTCTTTATCTCCCGCAAAAATCAGACTACATGAGAAGATTAAAAACACGATAACAAGCGCACAAAAACTTGCGCAGGATTTTAAATAATACATAATGCCTTCTCCCTTTATTCTTTAAGGATAAAAAATAAATAAATGTGATTTGCGTTCAGATTCACCTATATAAATAGTACCGTCTATACCGGTTGTCATGGAATCAAATTGTTTCCCCATCCACATATAGTATGGCGTGCGGTCAACATTGATAACACCCATATCACTATAGCCAGCCACATCCGGATCATAGCAAAAGAAACGACATATATCTTTCCGCTCACCCGCAATTCCATATATTTTTCCATCAAGACCAGCTGTCAAAGCACGTATTCGCATCTGGTCCAGTGGTTTACCCAGATTTACTATTGTCTGGTTTTCTGGCTCGAATCTGAATAGAAAACCCTCCGATGTTCCACCATAGATCCAGCCGTTATGGCCAGGAATTAATACTTCGATGACTGCAATATAGATGTGAGGTATTTTTATATTCAAAACTTCCAACATGTCAGATTCAACCCGATACACGAAAATCTGCTGATCATCAGCAGATCCATAGATATCACCTTCAGTATCAGAAATCAACGATCTGGAGATACTGCGCAAACTCCGGTTTGGTCCGCCATAGACCTTTTTTTTATAAATCTCCCCTTTGTCACTATATTTTTTTTCTTTGACATCATAAATAAAAAAATGACCATGTGGATATGTTAATCCATAAATTTTCATCCCATCAGGTGAGGTGGTAATAGTGTAAACCCCATCACCAGCGACAGGAATTCCCAGGTCTTCAACTGCTGCCGGTTTATCGATATCAAATCTGATTTTACTGTTCTGCGCCGGATCGTATCTGTACAAATGACCACCTTCATAATCTTTATAGCGATTTTCGACATCATTCCACAATGAGATCACAATCCCGCCATGTCCGGGAATGGGATCTGATATGGGGTATTGTTTTGTTTCATCCAAACCAGTCCCAAAATAAATATTACCATCCCCACCAACCACCATTGAGTGATGAATGCTCTGCTGGCCCGGTATTTTTCCAAGGGGTTCTACCCGGTTGGTAGAAATTGAAAAATAAAAAATATGACAGGCCGGTCCTGTAGTACCACCATAGATATTACCATCCGGGCCTGTAATCAGAGAAGTGACAGCACTTTCATCCGGGGGGATTGAATTTACAAATGGCACACCCAAATCTCTTAATTCAAACCGGTGCTTCCCAGGATAGGTCTGAGAATATACCATAACTGGAATAATCAGTATAAAAATTATCGGGGAAAAAATAATGTGTTGTATACTTCTTATCATAAAAATCCTCACATTTTATATAACTTTAGATCACATTCCGTCTGATTACTTTAATCCGACAGCTCAGTGCAACAAAATCATTTTTTTGATTTCACTCTCTTTTTGCAGATGTAAACGATACAGATATATCCCACTGGCGACTTTTTTACCGGTGCCGTCTTTCCCATCCCAGCTGACAGTATATTGGCCGGACTCCTGATATTCATCTACAAGCGTCTTGATCTCTTCTCCACAAATATTATATACTTTGAGCGATACCTTATTTGCCCGGGGGTTTGTATACTCTATTTTGGTCAATGGATTAAAGGGGTTGGGATAGTTTTGCAGGAGAACAAAATCAAGTGGCCTGTCAGTGGATGTCCGTTGTACAGATGAAACATCCCCAAGAGTGACCTGGAGCTTTATCAGATCAATATGTAGCAGCTTCGACCTGCCATTATCAACGATTTCAAGGGAGATAATAGTATCGGATTGTGCCGCTAAGGTGACACTCTTTTGTGAATCTGATATTTTCCGTGGCTGCAATGCAACCAATATTATGGATTCTTCTGTATTTTGCTGAGGAGACAAATTCAAAAAATTGAGATCGATATCCTGATCACTTCCAATATTTACAGATACGGATGAAGGTAAAAGGATTTTTGCATCCAGCATGACTGTCCCTGCCGAAACGCGGTATCTGTTTGATGAGATTTTGGTAATATCGCCAGGTGAGTGAAGCATCCACTCAAATTTTGATGGCTTCTGTGCCTGTAGATCATCCAGAATGATAATCAGATCCGGTTTTAAATAAACCAGATGGCGCAGATATTTCCGCAAACCCGCTTCGGGTCGGTAAATGTTTTCAGCATCGCCAACGATATAATCAAATACTGAATCACTCTCTGCTTTTATGATTCTACTCCGCGCTCCGGCATAAAATACAGATTGGCGGTCAAACCAGTTTGAGTTCACCTCCTGTGTCCATTCACCCAACTGTCCATATCCGTTTACCAGGATTGTATTGTGATATTTGGTCTTTTTTGGCTTGGAATATCCATCATCAGTTACCAGCCATTCCCCATGAGCATAGATATTAAAATGATTTACATCCGGATGACCGTGACCGTTTACAAGTCCATGATATTCATCCAGATTATCATAAATTTTCTGAACGGCATGTCCATGGAATGGCCCGCATTTAAATCCGATCATTACAGCATTTTGGGCCCAGTTGCTACGCGATGTAATCCAGCCTGTATCATCGAAATGTCTGAATGTGTTCAGATTGTCAGGCGGAGATGATGGGATTGTTTCGTCGTACCACAACAAATTACTCCATCCCATACGGTCGGTGGTTCCGATATTTCGTTCACACATCTCCAACGCCAGCCACTGAAAATGTGGATTTCTATATTCGCTGGCCAGGTTAAACATCTGGTATTCAGGCCCATGACTGACGAAATTATAGTATCTTGTATCCCCGAAGCGCATGATACAATTATCTGGTTTAAAATCGGGCAAACAGCTGTACAATATAAAATAACCCATATTTTTCAGCCACTCACTCTCCTGGTAGAAGTCCCTGCCCAGGAGTCCCTTTGCCAGCTTGTTAAAATGCATCTGAAATTCCGTCATCAATCCGAAATATTGATGTCCTTCAGTAGAACTCCCGTCATTACCAAAAATTTGATATGCTTTATTAAAAATATTATAAGCCTGCCGCGCCCAGTCTTCTGCACCTGATACATCGTCAAAAAGTGCCAATCCGGCCGCTGCCAATCCTGTATATTCTACCTGGCAGTGATTGGACAGATATCTTTCCTTATGTCGAGGATTTTCAGACATCGCATTGGCAAAATAGGATAACCGATCCTGTATTGTTTGTCGCTGATCTTCAGTCATGTAATTGTATAACCAATCATATGACAG